>NZ_JBEPAM010000047.1:0-66572 GCF_040298605.1 Kitasatospora sp. NPDC001527
AGCGACACCCCCGTCATCACCCTCGACGCCCGACGCCGCGACAGCGCCAAGAGCGCCCTCATCACCCTCGTCGAACACGCCCTCCTCGCCCGGCTGCGGTGAGCCGGGGGCACTGCCCGACGACGCACGGCGCGGCCCGCGGACCCTCCGGTCCACGGGCCGCGCCGTCCTGCCTCCGCCACCCGGCGGTGCGGCGGGTCCGCTACTCGGCGTCCGGCTCCAGGCCGGCCCGCAGCAGGCCGTGGGTGTAGGCGTCCTCCAGCGCCAGCCAGGAGGCGGCCACCACGTTGTCGGCCACCCCGACCGTGGACCAGGTCGCGGTGCCGTCGGCGGTGTCGATCAGCACCCGGGTCTTGGAGCCGGTGCCGTGCTGGCCCTCCAGGATGCGGACCTTGTAGTCCACCAGCTCCAGCTTGGCCAGCTGCGGGTAGATCCGCTCCAGCGCGGTGCGCAGCGCCCGGTCCAGCGCGTCGACCGGGCCGTTGCCCTCGCCGGTGGCGATCATCCGCTCGCCCTTGGCCCAGAGCTTGACCGTCGCCTCGTTGCCCGCGGTGCCGCCCGGGCCCTGCTCGCTGATCGTCCGCCAGGACTCCAGGGTGAAGAAGCGCTCGCGGCGGCCGCGCACCTCGTCGCGCAGCAGCAGCTCGAAGGAGGCGTCGGCGGACTCGTAGGTGTAGCCGAGGTTCTCCTGCTCCTTGACCTTGGCGACCACCCGGCCGGCCAGGTCCCGGTCGGCGGAGAGGTCGTAGCCCAGCTCCTTGCCCTTGAGCTCGACGGAGGCGCGGCCGGCCATGTCGGAGACCAGCATCCGCATGGTGTTGCCGACCGTCTCCGGGTCGATGTGCTGGTAGAGGTCCGGGTCGACCTTGATCGCCGAGGCGTGCAGGCCGGCCTTGTGGGCGAAGGCGGAGAAGCCGACGTAGGGCTGGTGGGTGGAGGGGGTGAGGTTGACCAGCTCGGCGATCGCGTGCGAGATCCGGGTCATCTCGGCGAGGCTGCCGGGCGGCAGCACCCGGCGGTCGTACTTGAGCTCCAGCGCGCCGACCACCGGGAAGAGGTTGGCGTTGCCGACCCGCTCGCCGTAGCCGTTGGCGGTGCACTGCACGTGGGTGGCGCCGGCGTCCACCGCGGCCAGGGTGTTGGCCACCGCGCAGCCGGTGTCGTCCTGGGCGTGGATGCCGAGCCGGGCGCCGGTCTCGGCGAGGACGTCGGCGACGGTCTCGCGCACGCCCGACGGCAGCATCCCGCCGTTGGTGTCGCAGAGCACCACCACGTCGGCGCCGGCCTCGTGGGCGGCGCGGACCACGGCGAGCGCGTACGCGCGGTTGGCCCGGTAGCCGTCGAAGAAGTGCTCACAGTCGATGAAGACCCGGCGGCCCTGGGCCCGCAGGTACGCGACGCTGTCGCGGACCATCTCCAGGTTCTCCTCCAGGGTGGTGCGCAGCGCCAGTTCGACGTGCCGGTCGTGGGCCTTGGCGACCAGGGTGATCACGGGCGCGCCGGAGTTCACCAGCGCGGCCAGCTGCGGGTCTTCGGCGGCGCGGCCGCCGGCCCGGCGGGTGGCGCCGAAGGCGACCAGCCGGGCATGCCGCAGGTCCAGCTCCTCGGCGGCGCGGGCGAAGAACTCGGTGTCCCGGGGGTTGGCACCGGGCCAGCCGCCCTCGATGAAGCCGACGCCGAACTCGTCCAGGTGCCGGGCGATGGCGAGCTTGTCGGCCACCGTGAGGTTGATGCCCTCGCGCTGGGCGCCGTCGCGCAGGGTGGTGTCGAAGACGTGGAACGCGTCGTCGGGGAGGTTGGTCGCCTGGGTCATGACCCTGGGTTCTCCGTTCCGGGAGGTCGGTTACTGCTCTGCCGGTTCTGATCCGGCTCCACTGTCCAGCATCCCGCGCGCACCCGGTGTCCCTCGGCCCCTTGTGGGGGCTCCGGCCGGTCCGGGGTAAACAAAAAGACCCCTCGCGGGTGCGAGAGGTCTGCGCGCGGGTCTGGACGCTGGTGGTCGCCCCGCATCGGGTGGTGCGGTGGGCGGTCACTGCGGACCGGCGCGCCTGCTGCTAATCATCAGCGACAGCGAGGACACGTTCGCAGTGTAGGCACATCATCCGCACCGCGGCCCGCCCGTCTCGCCATCCGGGACGGGCGGGCCGGGCGGGCCTCGGGGGCGGCGGCGGGCGGCGTCAGGCGATCTTGTGCAGCCAGCCGTGGGTATCGGGGGCCTGGCCGCCCTGGATGGCGAGGAGGGCGCGGCGCAGCTCCATGGTGACCGGGCCGGGCTCGCCGGCGCCGACGGTCCAGTCGCCGCCGCGGGACTTCACCGAGCCGACCGGGGTGATGACGGCGGCGGTGCCGCAGGCGAAGACCTCGGTGAGGGTGCCGTCGGCGTTGCCCCGCTTCCACTCGTCGGTGGAGATCTTCCGCTCCTCGACGGCGTAGCCGAGGTCGGCGGCGAGCTGGAGCAGCGAGTCGCGGGTGATGCCGGGCAGCAGGGCGCCGGACAGCTCGGGGGTGACGATCCTGGCGTCCTCGCCCTCGCCGAAGACGAAGTACAGGTTCATGCCGCCCATCTCCTCGATCCACCGGTGCTCGGCGGCGTCGAGCCAGACCACCTGGTCGCAGCCCTTGGCGGCGGCCTCGGCCTGGGCGACCAGCGAGGCGGCGTAGTTGCCGGCGCACTTGGCGGCGCCGGTGCCCCCCGGAGCGGCGCGGACGTAGTCCTCGGAGAGCCAGACCGAGACCGGCTTGACGCCACCGGGGAAGTAGGCGCCGGCCGGCGAGGCGATGATCATGAAGAGGTAGGAGTTGGCCGGGCGGACGCCCAGGCCGACCTCGGTGGCGAACATGAACGGGCGCAGGTAGAGGCTCTGCTCCGGCTCGTTCGGGACCCAGGCCTGCTCCTGCTGGATGAGCAGCTCGACGGCCTCGACGAAGGTCTCGACCGGCAGCTCCGGCATCGCCAGGCGGCGGGCGGAGGCCTGCAGGCGACGGGCGTTGGCCTCCGGGCGGAAGGTCGCGATCGAACCGTCGGCCTGGCGGTAGGCCTTGAGGCCCTCGAAGATCGCCTGGCCGTAGTGGAGGGTCATGTTGGCCGGGTCCATCTCGATCGGCGCGTAGGGCGCCAGCTGGGCGTCGTGCCAGCCCACGCCCTCCGTCCAGCGGATGGTGACCATGTGGTCGGTGAACACGCGCCCGAAGCCCGGGTTGGCCAGCCGGGCCTCGCGCTCCGCCGGGGACAGCGGGTGCGCGGAGGGCTTGAGGTCGAACGTGATGGGCGCCTGGGTGGGCGTGCTCATGGCTGTGTGTCCTTCACCGTGGGGTTGGTCCGGGCCGCCCCGCCGGTGGACGTTCCACCCATCTCGGACGGAACGGACGCACGGCGGCACGACCCACTGTCGATACTCGCATCCAGAGGGCCGTGCCGAACAGCCGCGGACTCCTTGGAGATCCGCAAGCTGCCGTTATGGGGTCCGGCCCGCGGGGACCGGAACGCCGTTTGTCGGGTTCCGGCCTCCTAGGCGGATACTCGGGCGGCGAGCGCGTCGCCGACCTGGGCGGTGGTGCGGGCCCCGGTGCGCTCGGCGAGGTCCGCGGCGACCGCGTCCTCGATCCGGGCGGCCTCGGCGGGGTACCCGAGGTGCTCGAGCAGCATGGCGACCGACAGCACGGTGGCGGTCGGGTCGGCCTTGCCCTGGCCGGCGATGTCCGGCGCCGAGCCGTGCACGGGCTCGAACATCGACGGGAAGGCACCGCTCGGGTTGATGTTGCCGCTGGCGGCCAGTCCGATCCCACCGGTGACGGCGGCGGCCAGGTCGGTCAGGATGTCGCCGAACAGGTTGTCGGTCACGATGACGTCGAACCGCTCGGGCTGGGTGACGAAGAAGATGGTCGCCGCGTCGACGTGCAGGTAGTCGGTGGTGACCTCGGGGAACTCCCGGCCGACCTGCTCGAAGATCCGGGTCCACAGGTGACCGGCGTGCACCAGCACGTTGTTCTTGTGCACCAGGGTCAGCTTCTTGCGCGGGCGGGCCTGGGCCCGCCGGTAGGCGTCGCGCACCACGCGCTCGATGCCGTACGCGGTGTTGAGGCTGACCTCGGTGGCCACCTCGTGCTCGGTCCCGGTGCGCAGCGTGCCGCCGTTGCCGACGTACGGGCCCTCGGTGCCCTCGCGGACGACCACGAAGTCGATCTGCGGGTCGCCGGCCAGCGGGGACTTCACCCCGGGGAAGAGCCTGCCGGGGCGCAGGTTGATGTGGTGGTCGAAGGCGAACCGCAGCTTGAGCAGCAGCCCGCGCTCCAGGACTCCGGACGGCACGCTCGGGTCGCCGATGGCGCCGAGCAGGATCGCGTCGTGGGCCTTGAGCTCCGCCAGGACGCTGTCCGGGAGCGTCTCACCGGTGCGGTGGTAGCGCCGGGCCCCGAGGTCGAACTCGGTGGTCTCCAGCTTCACATCGGCGGGAAGCACCGCCCCCAGCACCTTGAGGCCCTCGGCCACCACTTCCTGGCCGATACCGTCACCGGGGACGACTGCGAGACGAATCGTGCGAGACATGCTCGGAGGCTACTCCGGTGTCCCACAGCCTGACATCCCACGTCCACTATCCGGACAACGGCACCGGGGGCCGGATCAGGTGAGATCGATGTCGACCGGGAAGGGACGGTCCAGCTTCAGCTGCTTGTGGTGGATCCCGGTCAGCCCGTAGAGCCCGGTCGCCGGGTCGATCTCGTAGGTGTGGACGATCGCCTGCCCGTGCTCGTCCCCCTCCCCGCCAGAAGTGCGCGATACCGGCGGCGGCGTACTTGCGCGGCTTGACCTCACGGTCGCGTTCCCGGGACTCCGTGGACACGATCTCGATGGCGAGCAGGACGTCCTGGGCGTCGCAGTAGCTTCCGTCGGGCCCCGGGTCCGCGTGCTCGTTCACGACGATGAGATCCGGTTCGGGGCGGTTGCGCAGGTTCAGCCGGATCGTCATCTCCCGCCACACCTGCCAACCGTCCGGGACGGCGGTCTCCAGTGCTCGCTCCAGCCTGCGCAGCGTACGCATGTGGAAGAGGGGCTGCGGGCTCACGAAGATCAGGCTCCCGTCGAGCAACTCGGTGTGCGGCGGGAGATCCGGCAACCGGTCGAGGTCCTCGGCCGTGTACCCCTCGGCCGGGGGCCTGATCCAGTCGGGGTACGGCGCGACGCTCATGGTTCCTCCCGTACGGGCATCCTCGTGGCCGTTCTCAGGCTACTCGGACCGATCCCCCGCTTCTTCACCCTCACGAGGGGCGTGCGCAGATCCGTGCACGCCCCTCGGCACGTGCTACGGCAGGCGCAGGACCTGGCCGCGGTGGGCCTCCGGGTTGAGGTGGTGGAGGAGGAGCAGGCGGGCGGGGGCGGGGTCGGTGCGGTGGATGTCGAGGACGGTGGCGGGGTGGACGGGGGCGGCGAGGGCGGTGGGGCCGCCGGGGCCGGTGCGGACGTCGAGGGCGGGGTGCAGGACGTCGATCGGGAGGGTCGGCCGGGTGCCGTGCAGGCCGATCGCGGAGAAGGCCTCGGCCGGGTCGGGCGTCCCGGGGCCGGCGAGGCCGGTCCACAGCGCGTAGTGGACGGTGCTGCGGCCGGGGGCGATCCCCGGCAGGGCGGACAGGCGGACCGGCAGGACCACGCTGTCGGAGTCCAGCAGCGCGGTGTCGGTGTCGCCCCAGCGGGCGTTCAGCGGCTGGACGTCCAGCTCGGCGCCGGTGCGGGCGTCCAGGGCGCGGGCCACCAGGACGTCGCTGCCGCGCTGCCGGTCGGCCTTGACCACCACGTCGGTCGCGCCGTCCCCGTCGGTGTCCAGCGAGGCCCGGACGGCGAACACCCCGACCGGGGTGGCGGCCGGGGCCCACACCCGGGTGCCGAGGTAGAGCCGGCCCTCGGCGAGCGGGTCGCCGGCGACGGCGGGCGCGTCGGTGGCGGCGCCGGCGGCGCGCAGGTTGGCGGCCCGGTCGCCGGGGCGTTCGACGCAGAGGTCCTGGAGGTGCTCGGCCTCCTCGGTGCTGCCCTCCGGGACGACGCCCGCTCCGGGGCCGACCGCCGCCCCGCTGTCCGGCGGGCAGTCGGGCCAGCGGTCGCCCTCCCCGCCGAGCGCGAGGGCGCTGATCAGACCGGGCGCGCCGCCGGGGGCGTCGGTGCCGGTCAGGGCGACCAGCGCGCCGCCCCGGGCGGTGCGGACCGGGGTGGTGGCGGCCAGGTCGGAGGCCGCCCGCGGCGCGGCGAACAGCGGCACCCGCAGCCCCGGGGCGGCCGGGGCGGCCGGGGCGTCCGGGGTGAGCAGCAGCCGGCCGGAGAGCTCGCCGCGGTAGCTGCGGGCCCGGCCGCCCTGGAGGGTGGCGATCGTCGGGTCGGGGGCACGGCCGAGCGCGCCGGGCACCCGCAGGGTGACCCGCACCCGCGCGGCGCCGCCGGGCGGGACCTCGACCCGGTCGGGCGCGAGCTCGAAGCGGGCGCCGGGCGCATCGGTGGCCGCCGCGTAGCCGGTGCGGTAGGCGACCGGGGCGGCGGAGAGGTTGCGCACCTCCACCTCTCGGACCAGGGCGAGCGGCCCGGTGACGGCGACCGGGCCGAAGGAGACGCCGACGGCGCCCTCGACCGCCCCCTCCCCCGCCGCGTAGGCGACGGCCGGGGTGCGCACGGCGCGGTCCACGGCGGCCCGGCCGGCGCCGGTGCGCTCGGGTCCGTAGACCGGGCCGGTGGCGCCGTCGCCGAGCCAGGTGTCCCCGGCGGTGTTCATCAGCGCGGCCTTGACCTGCTCGACGGTCCAGTCCGGGTGCGCGGCGCGGACCAGCGCGGCCAGCCCGGCGACGTGCGGGGTGGCCATCGAGGTGCCGTCCTCGCGCTGGCCGCCGGCGCCGCTGCCGACCAGGGCGGACCAGATGGTCTCGCCGGGGGCGGCGAGGTCCGGCTTGACGACACCGGGCACGCCGATGCCGCGCGAGGTGAAGTCGGTGAGGGTGTCCAGCCGCTGCGGCTGGTCCTGGGCGACGGCGCCGTGCAGCGGGTTGCCGGGGGCGGCGAGGCGGACCCGGACCGGACCGGCGGCGGCGCCCGCGCGCAGCCGTTCGCCGTCGGCGCGGCCGAGCAGGGCGAGCGGCACCCGGTCGTTGCCGGCGATCTCGGCGAGGTGGTCGTCGTCGGCGGCCAGCAGGGCGCCGATCGCGCCCGCCTCGGCGACGTGGTCGGCGCGCGGGCCCGAGCCGCAGGCGCGCTCGGACTCGCGGGTGCTCCAGGCGAGCACCGCGATCCGCCCGGCGAGCCGCTGCCGGTCGGCCTCGGAGAAGGCCTCGCAGCCGTCCGACTGGTCGGCGGGCAGCGTGAGTTCGCCGGTCACGTCGGCGGTGGACCAGTCCCGGTAGCGGGCGCTCCAGTGGGCGGGGACGGCGCCGGCGAGCGCGGGCGGGTCGAGCACGGTGATGCCGTCGGCGTCGCCGTGCGGGTCGACGGAGGCGGCGACGGCGACCGCCCGGGCGGCGGTGCCGGGGCTGCCGCCGATGCCGTAGACGTCGCCCTCGTTGCCCGCGGCGGCGACCACCACGGTGCCGAGCGCGGCGAGCCGGTCGACGGCCAGGGCGTCGGCGTCGTCGGTGGCGCCGAAGCGGCTGCCGAGCGAGAGGTTGAGGACGTCCAGCCGGTCGCTCGGGTCACCGTCGCCGTCCGGGTCGGCGGCCAGGTCGAGGGCCTGGCCGAGCTGGTCGGTGGAGCCGTCGCAGCCGAAGACCCGGATCGCGTACAGCTGGGCACCGGGCGCGGCGCCGGGGCCGACCCGGAAGCCGGCCGGGTCCAGGCCGGGCCGGTAGGGGCCGCGGTAGGGCTGCCCGTCGGCGGTGACGCCGAGGCCGGCGGCGGTGCCAGCGACATGGGTGCCGTGGCCGTTGAGGCCGCAGTCGATCGGGTTGTCGTCGGGGTGCGGGTCGGGCTGGTAGTGCGGGGCGCCCGGGTCGGGCTGGTAGTCGTCGCCGACCAGGTCGCGCCCGCCCACCACCTTCGCGCTGGGGAACAGCCCCGCGGGCGCGGGCTTTGCGCCGTCGACGGACCGGAACGCCTCCTCGGTGCCGGGGCCGCCGAAGTCGGCGTGGGTGTAGTCGATGCCGCTGTCGGCGACACCGATCCGCACGCCCTGCCCGGTGGTGCCGGCCGCCCCGCCGTCGGAGGAGCCGCCCGCCCAGACCGCGGGCGCGCCGGTGACCGGCACCGAGTGGGCGTTGTCGCGCCGTTTGCGGACGATCGGGTGCACGGCCGCGACCCCGGGCAGGGTGCGCAGCGCGGGCAGCCGGCCGGCCGGCGCGCTCACCGCGAGGCCGGTGACCAGGGTGCGGGTGCGGTAGAGCTCCCGGGCGGCGGGCACGGCGCCGTGGACGGCGTCGGCCAGCCGGTCCAGCGCCGCGGAGGCGCGGGCCCGCTGGGCGGCGCCGGCCCGGGCGGCCTCCCGGTGGGCGGCCTCCGGGGAGCTCCGCCGGCTCCGGGCCTCGTCGCCGGCCCGCCGCCAGACGGGGGCGACGGGCTCGGTGGCGAGTTCCAGCAGGACGGGGACGGGCGTGCCGGCGGCCCGGGCGGCCGGGGCCGCCGGCGGGCTCCCGGCGGCCGGGGCGGCGCCGGCGAGCAGCGCCGGCCCGGCCAGCAGGGCCAGGGCCAGGGCCAGGCCGATCCGGGCGCGCGGTCGGCGGACGGTGGGACGACGCATGGGGTCCTCTCCCCCCGGCCGGGGGAACTGATCCGCATACCGTGCCGCTGACGCCCGCCCGTGCGGCCGTCGATCACCCTTCCGGGGGCCCCAAATTAGGAATATCGCGCCGGTCGGGGCGAGCAACCTCCCCCGAACGGTGGCAAGTTGCACCCTTCAGGGTGATGCTCCGTCAGCCCGTTCGGCCCATTCGGCGGATGAACGCCACCGTGCACGGCGGCCCGGCGGCGACCGGTCAGTGGTGGCCGGTCACGCCGCCGTTGTCGCGGCGGTCCAGCGCCCGCTGGAGCGCGGCGGCGGCGAAGGGGTTCCGCTCGGCGGCCCGGCGGCGGCGCGGGACGCGGGTCTGCGGGGTCGCGGGGGCGGAAGCAGCGTGGCGGTCGGCAGTCGGGGGCATACCGGGGCTCCTTGGTGCGATACGCGCCGTGGGAACGGACGCGGCGGTTGGGGAGGAGGGAGGGGTACACCGGGCGGGGGTCGCCTGCCCATCGGGCGTACGCGCACGCACGGGCCGCTCACCCTGGCTACAGGGGCGGCGCACCGTACGGCTTCCACCACCGTACGGCCCCGGCCCGGCGGTGTCTGCACGAATACTTGGATTTCCTACTATCTGAGACGGCCGTCACCCGGAGGAACGCAAATGTCCGACACGCCCAAAGGCCCGGACCGCCGTGGGGACGGCGGTCCGGGCCCTGGTCAGGGGCCTTGCGGGGCGGTCAGGCGCCCAGGTCGACCGAGCGGGCGAAGCGGGCGCCGATCTCGGCGGCGATGGCCGACAGCACCTCCTGCGGGATCTCGCTGTCCACCGTGAGGGAGGCCAGCGCGCCGCTGCCGTCGCGGGCGACCTGCATGCCGGCGATGTTGATGCCGGCGTCGCCGAGGTGGCGGCCGAGGACGCCGACCACGCCCGGGCGGTCCTCGTACTTGAAGAAGGCCATGTGGTCGGTGAGCGCCACGTCCACGTCGAAGGCGTCCACGCCGACGATCTTCTGGACCTGCTTGGGGCCGGCCAGCGTGCCGGAGATGGCGATCTCCTCACCGTTCGCGAGGGTGCCGCGCACGGTGATGACGTTGCGGTGCTCGGGGCTCTCGCTGGAGGTGGTCAGCCGGACCTCGACGCCGCGCTCCTGGGCGAACAGCGGGGCGTTGACGTAGGACACCGTCTCCGCCACGACGTCCTCGAACACGCCCTTGAGCGCGGACAGTTCGAGCACCTTGACGTCGTGCTGGGTGATCTCGCCGCGCACCTCGACGTCGAGCCGCACGGCCACCTCGCCGGCCAGCGCGGTGAAGATCCGGCCGAGCTTCTCGGCCAGCGGCAGGCCCGGGCGGACGTCCTCGGCGATCACGCCGCCCTGGACGTTGACCGCGTCCGGCACCAGCTCGCCGGCCAGCGCCAGGCGCACCGAGCGGGCGACGGCGATGCCGGCCTTCTCCTGGGCCTCGTCGGTCGAGGCGCCCAGGTGCGGGGTGGCCACCACGTTGTCGAGGGCGAACAGCGGGGAGTCGGTGCACGGCTCCTTGGCGTACACGTCCAGGCCGGCGCCGGCCACCCGGCCGTCGCGCAGGGCACTGAGCAGCGCGTCCTCGTCGACGATGCCGCCGCGGGCGGCGTTGACGATCCGGACCGACGGCTTGACCTTGTGCAGCGCCTCGTCGCCGATCAGGCCGATGGTCTCCGGGGTCTTCGGGAGGTGGACGGTGATGAAGTCCGAGACCTCCAGCAGCTCCTCCAGCGAGACCAGCTTGACGCCCATCTGCGCGGCGCGGGCGGCCTGGATGTAGGGGTCGTACGCGACGATCTTCATGCCGAACGCGGACATCCGCTGGGCGACCAGCACGCCGATCCGGCCGAGGCCGACCACACCGAGGGTCTTCTCGCTCAGCTCGACGCCGGTGTACTTGTTGCGCTTCCACTCGCCGCCCTTGAGCGCGGCGTTGGCCGGCGCGATGTTGCGGGCGACGGAGATCAGCAGGCCGCAGGCCAGCTCGGCGGCGGTGACGATGTTGGAGGTCGGGGCGTTCACGACCATGACGCCGGCCTTGGTGGCGGCGGAGACGTCGACGTTGTCGAGGCCGACGCCGGCCCGGGCGACGACCTTGAGCCTGCGGGCGGCGGCCAGCGCCTCGGCGTCGACCTTGGTGGCGGAGCGGATCAGGACGGCGTCGACGTCCGCGATGGCGGTCAGCAGTTCGGTGCGGTCCGCGCCGTTGCAGTGGCGGATCTCGAAGTCGGGGCCAAGGGCGTCGACCGTGGCGGGCGAGAGCTCTTCGGCGATCAGAACTACGGATTTGCTCACGACAGTGGTCCTTAACTGTCCGGTTCCCCCGGGCACGAAGGTGGCGTGGAGGGCGGGGGAAGGTGGCATGCCGCGTAGGTAGACGCACGACGCTGTGGGCCTGACGCGCACTCGGAAGTGTATCGACGGGCTGGGTACCGGGCTGCTCCCGTCCGGCGAAATCACCCGGACGGGAGCAGCCTAGTTGTACAAGGGCGTTACAAAATCGAGAGGGTCCGATTCCGCGCGCCCGGCGTGGATCAGGCCTCTTCCTTGACCCAGCTCATCAGCTTGCGCAGCTTCTTGCCGGTGGTCTCCAGCAGGTGGTCCTCGTCGGCCTTCTTGTACTCGTTGTACTTGGGCAGACCGGCCTTGTACTCGGCGATCCAGGTGTTGGCGAAGGTGCCGTCCTGGATCTCGGCGAGGACCTTCTTCATCTCGGCCTTGGTGGCGTCGGTGATGATCCGCGGGCCGGTGACGTAGTCGCCCCACTCGGCGGTCTCGGAGACCGACCAGCGCATCTTCTCCAGGCCGCCCTCGTACATCAGGTCGACGATGAGCTTCAGCTCGTGCAGGCACTCGAAGTAGGCGATCTCCGGCTGGTAGCCGGCCTCGACCAGGGTCTCGAAACCGGCCTTCACCAGGGCGGCGGTGCCACCGCAGAGGACGGCCTGCTCACCGAACAGGTCGGTCTCGGTCTCCTCGGTGAAGGTGGTCTTGATGACGCCGGCCTTGGTGGCACCCAGGCCCTTGGCGTAGGACAGCGCCAGGTCGAAGGCCTTGCCGGAGGCGTCCTGCTCGACGGCGACGATCGCCGGGACGCCGCGGCCCTCCTCGTACTGGCGGCGGACCAGGTGGCCCGGGCCCTTCGGGGCGACCATGCAGACGTCGACGTCGGCCGGCGGCTTGATGAAGCCGAAGCGGATGTTCAGGCCGTGGCCGAAGAACAGGGCGTCGCCGGCCTTCAGGTGCGGGGCGATGTCCGCCTCGTAGACGTCGGCCTGGATCGGGTCCGGGACCAGGATCATGATGACGTCGGCCTCGGCCGCGGCCTCGGCGGGGGTGACCACGCGCAGGCCGGCCTCCTCGGCCTTCTGGCGGGACTTGGACTCCGGCTTCAGGCCGACCCGGACGTCCGCGCCCGAGTCGCGCAGGGACAGCGCGTGGGCGTGGCCCTGGCTGCCGTAGCCGATGACCGCGACCTTGCGGCCCTGGATGATGGACAGGTCGGCGTCGTCTTCGTAGAACAGCTCGGCCACGGGGGCACATCTCCTTGCGAGTGGTTTGCCTGGGTCTGCGTCGGTTCCTACCGTATGCGGACCCGGTGAAGGGGTGGAGCGGTGATTCGGAAAGGGGTGCCGCGCGCCAGCGCGCCGTTGGAAGGGCGGTGGTGGGCGACGGGTGGGCGGCGGCTGCTAGGCGCTGCGGTCGAGGGCGCGCAGCGAGCGGTCCGTGATCGAACGGGCGCCGCGTCCGATGGCGACCAGGCCGGACTGGACCAACTCCTTGATGCCGTAAGGCTCCAGCATCCGGAGCATGGCCTCCAGCTTGTCCGAGCTGCCGGTGGCCTCGATGGTCACCGCGTCCGGGGACACGTCGACCGTCTTGGCGCGGAACAGCTGGACGATCTCGACGATCTGCGACCGGGTCTCGTTGTCGGCGCGGACCTTCACCAGGACCAGTTCCCGCTGGATCGCAGCGGACTGGTCGAGTTCGACGATCTTTATCACGTTGACGAGCTTGTTGAGCTGCTTGGTGACCTGTTCCAGCGGGAGGTCCTCGACGTTGACCACGATGGTCATCCGGGACACGTCCGGATGCTCGGTGGGGCCGACGGCGAGGGAGTCGATGTTGAAGCCCCGACGGGAGAACAGCGCGGCGATCCGGGCGAGCACGCCGGGCTTGTTCTCGACCAGGACGGAGAGGGTGTGCTTGGACATGGGGCGTGGGTTCCCTTGGTCGTTCCGGAAGGGGCTCAGTCGAGGTCGTCGCCGAAGTCGGGGCGCACCCCGCGGGCGAACTGGATCTCGTCGTTGCTGGTGCCGGCCGCGACCATCGGCCAGACCATGGCGTCCTGGTGGACGATGAAGTCGATGACCACCGGGCGGTCGTCGATCGCCATCGCCTGCTCGATCACCGCGTCGAGGTCCTCGGGGCGCTCGCAGCGCAGGCCGACGCAGCCCATCGCCTCGGCGAGCAGGACGAAGTCGGGGATCCGGGTGCCCTGGGCGGGCGGCTCGATGCCGTCGTGGCCGGGGCCCGCGTGCAGCACGGTGTTGGAGTAGCGCTGGTTGTAGAACAGCGTCTGCCACTGACGGACCATGCCCAGCGAACCGTTGTTGATGACCGCGACCTTGATCGGGATGCCGTTCAGGGCGCAGGTGACCAGCTCCTGGTTGGTCATCTGGAAGCAGCCGTCGCCGTCGATCGCCCAGACCGCGGCGTCCGGGCGGCCCGCCTTGGCGCCCATCGCGGCCGGCACGGCGTAGCCCATGGTCCCGGCGCCGCCGGAGTTGAGCCAGGTGCCCGGCTTCTCGAAGCGGATGAACTGCGAGCTCCACATCTGGTGCTGGCCGACGCCCGCCGCGTAGATGGCGTCCGGGCCGACCAGCCGGCCGATCCGCTCGATGACCTGCTGCGGGGAGAGCTGGCCGCCCGCCGCGGGGTCGTAGCCCAGCGGGTAGGTCCGCTTCCACTCGTCGAGCCGCTCCCACCAGTCGCTGTAGTCGCCCTTGTGGCCGGCGTCGAACTCGGCCTGGACCGCGACGATCAGGTCGGCCAGCACCTCGCGGGCGTCGCCGACGATCGGCACGTCGGCCGGGCGGTTCTTGCCGATCTCGGCCGGGTCGATGTCGGCGTGGACGACCTTGGCGTACGGCGCGAAGCTGTCCAGCTTGCCGGTGACCCGGTCGTCGAAGCGGGCGCCGAGGGTGAAGAGCAGGTCCGCCTTCTGCAGCGCGGTGACGGCCGGGACGGAGCCGTGCATGCCGGGCATGCCCAGGTGCTGCGGGTGGCTGTCCGGGAACGCGCCGAGCGCCATCAGGGTGGTGACCACCGGGGCGCCGGTCAGCTCGGCGAGGATCCGCAGCTCGGCCGTGGCGCCGGCCTTGATGACGCCGCCGCCGACGTACAGCACCGGGCGCTTGGCGGTGACCAGCATCTTCGCGGCCTCGCGGATCTGCTTGGCGTGCGGCTTGGTCACCGGGCGGTAGCCGGGCAGCGAGGTCTCGACCGGCCAGCGGAAGGTGGTGGTGGCCTGCAGGGCGTCCTTGGCGATGTCGACCAGGACCGGGCCCGGGCGGCCGGTGGCGGCGATGTGGAACGCCTCGGCGATCACCCGGGGGATCTCGGCCGGGTCGGTGACCAGGTAGTTGTGCTTGGTGATCGGCATCGTGATGCCGCAGATGTCCGCCTCCTGGAAGGCGTCCGTGCCGATCGCCTGGGAGGAGACCTGGCCGGTGATCGCGACGATCGGCACCGAGTCCATGTACGCGTCGGCGATCGGGGTGACCAGGTTGGTCGCGCCCGGGCCCGAGGTCGCCATGCAGACGCCGACCCGGCCGGTGGCCTGCGCGTACCCGGTGGCGGCGTGGCCGGCGCCCTGCTCGTGACGGACCAGGATGTGGCGCACCTTGGTGGAGTCCATCAGCGGGTCGTACGCGGGAAGGATGGCCCCGCCGGGGATGCCGAAGACGGTGTCCGCGCCGACGGCCTCCAGCGAGCGGATGAGCGACTGCGCGCCGGTCATGGTCTCGACGACGTGCTGCGGAGCGGGAGCGTGGGCGGCCGGGGTGTCCCCGCGGCGGGGGGCTGCGGCGTGCTCAGTCATCTGCCTGTCTCTTCTCGGTTCTGGCCGGCCCGGAGGTTGCGGGCCCCGGGGTCGAGGGATGGGGTCCCGCTTGCGGGCCGATCGCCGGCTCTGCCCCAATCGTCCCTTTCGAGGGGCCACGGGGCCAGGGGTATTGCAGTGGTGGAACGGCGTCAGTGCAACAAAAAACCCCTCGTGCCCAAGGGCATGCGAGGGGTGGCGCGTCGGTCTGTCACAAGCGGGGCATGGCCCGCTCAGCCGACGCGCCCGCCAAGTACGAGAATTCGGGTGCGCATGGCAACGACCTTCCTCCCGTCAAGGCCCGGCTGTCAAGCAGGTGGGACGACCGTCTCGCCATGCGGACCCGCTCCCGGACCGCTCACGGCCTGGTGTTCGGGCAGGTCGGAGGGGTTGTGGTGAGCTGCGACACGTCCCTGCCCGGCCTCGGCGCGCCCACTCGTCCGGGTGTCCGCGGCCGGATAGGCTCGCCGGGCCGGCGGCGGGCCGGGCGGTCGCGGCACGGGGTAGGCGCGGCGGGCCAGGGCGCGCCGCAGCCTGGTCTCGTCCAGTGGCGCGGAGAAGGCCGAGCCCTGCACCTGGCGGCAGCCCAACTCCTGCAGCACGGCCACCTGTCGCGGCAGGTCGACGCCCTCGGCGCCGGTGACCAGGCCGAGGTCCCGGCCGAGCCGCAGGGCGTGCCCGGCGAGCGTGCGGGCGAGCGCGGAGTCGCCCAGGTCGTGCACCAGCGAGCGGTCCAGCTTCAGGCCGTCGAAGGGCAGCCGGGCGAGCGCGCCGAGCGAGCCGCCGCCGGCCCCGAAGCCGGCCAGCGCGGTGGAGACGCCGAGCCGGCGCAGCGCGGCGAGCCGGCGGCCGAGTTCGTCGGCGAACTCGTCCGGGCCCATCCGGGCCACCTCGACGATCAGTTGGCCGCCGGGCAGCCCGCTGTCGCGCAGCGCGGCGGCGACCGTCTCGTACAGGCCGGGCGCGCAGAGCCGTTCGGCGGAGAGCCGGACGGACACCGGGACCGGCGGCGGGGCGGGGCGGCCGCGGGCGGGCATGCCTCGGCGCAGGGCGGCGGCGGAGACCGCCTCGCGGACCAGCCAGCGGGAGAACCGGGCGGCGGCGTCGCCGTGTTCGGTGGAGCGCAGGAACTCGGCGGGGGTGAGCAGCAGCCCCTGCGCGGAGCGCCAGCGGGCCTGCGCCTCGACGGCGGTGACCGCGCCGCTCGCGAGGTCCACCACGGGCTGGTGGAGCAGCGCGAAGCCGCCCTCCCGGACGGCCGCCCGCAGCCGCTCGTCCAGTTCGGTACGGCGCTCCAGGTCGGCGCGCATGGCGGGGGTGTAGAGCATCACCCGGCCCTTGCCCTCGGACTTGGCGCGGTACATCGCGAGGTCGGCGTTGCGCATCAGCTCGTCGGCGGCGGCGCGCGGGTCGGCGGCGGGGCCGCGTTCGGGGCTGCCGAAGGCGATGCCGATGCTGGCGGCGACGCTGAGCTCGCTGCCGCCGATCCAGTACGGCTCGGAGAGCGCGGTGCGTAGCCGTTCGGCGAGCTCCTGGACCTGGAGGCGGCCGAGCGGGCCGCAGACCAGGGCGGCGAACTCGTCGCCGCCGAACCGGGCCACGGTGTCGCCGCAGCGGACGGCGGCCTGGAGCCGGCGGGCGGCCTGGACCAGCAGTTCGTCGCCGACCTGGTGGCCGGCGGAGTCGTTGACCGCCTTGAAGCCGTCCAGGTCGAGGAAGAGCACGGCGACCCCGGTGCCGGCCTCCTCCTGCGGGCCGCGGGCGGCCAGGGCCGCCCGCAGCCGCTGGGTGAACAGCGCCCGGTTGGGCAGGTCGGTGAGCGGGTCGTGGAAGGCGTTGTGCTGCAACTGGGCCTGCAGCATGACCCGTTCGGTGACGTCGCGGCTGTTCAGGATGAGGCCGTCGCGGTACCGGTCGACGGTCGACTCGACGTGCAGCCACTCGCCGGCGCCGGAGCCGATCCGGCACTCCACCCGGGCGGCGGGCAGCGGTTCGGCGCCCGGGTCGCGGTGGGCGGCCAGCCGGCCGCGGGCCAGGAACCGGCGGACCTCCAGCAGCACCCGGTCGACGTCCTCGGGGTGGATGAGGTCCAGCAGGTTGCCGCCGACCAGCTCCTCCGGGTCGCGCCCGTAGACGCCGAGCGCGGCCGGGGAGACGTAGGAGAGCACGCCGTTGGCGCCGGCGATCATGATGACGTCGCTGGAGCCCTGCACCAGGGAGCGGAAGTGCGCCTCCTTGTGGGCGAGTTCCTGGGCCAGCGAGAGGTTGTCGAGCAGCATGATGCCCTGGCGCAGGATCAGCGCGAGGCCGACGGTGCAGGCCGCGGCGGCCACCACCCGGTCCAGCGAGCGCCCGCCGAGGGCGTTGTAGAGGATCCCGGCGGTGCAGACGGCGGCGGCCGCGTACGGGGTGAGCGCGCTGAAGGTGGTGGCGACCCGGCGGCGCGGCAGGCCGCCGAGCGCGGGGTGCTCGCGCAGCGGGCGGCGCCAGCGCGGGGACCACGGCGCCCAGGCGAGCAGCAGGCTGCCCGCGAACCAGCCGGCGTCCAGCAGTTCGCCGGAGTGGTAGCTGCTGCGCAGTTCGGGCGAGGTGAACAGGGCGTCGCAGAGCACGGTGACGGCGAGGCCGACCATGGCGGTGTGGACGGCCGCCCGGTTGCCGTCCCGGCCTCCGAAGCGCAGGCCGACGACCAGCGAGACCAGCAGGATGTCCAGCACCGGGTAGGCCAGGTTGAGGGCCAGCCGCAGCGGGGAGCCGGCCTCGCCGGCGGCGGTGCGGCCGAGCGCGAGGCTCCAGCTGAGGGTGAACAGCGAGCCGGCCACCAGCCAGCCGTCGAGCAGCAGGCAGAGCCAGCCGGCGGCGGTGCGCGGGCGCTGGGCGAGCACCAGGACGCCGGTGATGGCGAGCGGGGCGAACAGCAGGAAGGCGTACTCGGCGAGCGAGTCGGGCGGCAGCGGCTTGCGTTCGACCAGCTCGTACCAGCCCCAGGTGCCGTTGCCGAAGGCGACCATGAGCGAGGAGAGGCCGAACAGCAGCCAGGCCGGGCGGGCGTGGCCGCCGACCGTGCAGCCGTACGCGAGACAGGAGAGCGCGGCGGCGAGGGCGGCCGCGGCCAGGCCGAAGTCGCCCATGAAAACCGCCACTTGGCGCGATCCCCAGCCGAGCGCCGCGCCGAGGACGTAGGCCAGGCAGAGCACTCCGAGGACGGCTCCGGGCAGCTTGCGGCTGTAGAGCGCGCGGCGGAGCGGCCCGGGTCTGCCGCCGCCGGACGGCGGGGCGGGTACGCGGTCGGCGGGGCGGGACGGGCCGCGCGGGAAGGGGCCCGGCGGGCGCGGGGTGTCGGCGGGCGGACCGGCCACGGGCGGCGGTCCGCCCGCGAGCAGGTCGGTGTCCGGCGCCTGCGGCCGTCCGGCTCCGGGCAGCACCGCGTCGGTGGAGCTCACTCGGCCTCTCCCCCTCCGGCCCGGGACCTCGCGCCCCGGTCACGGACCACCGGCCGCGCGCCTGGTGGCCGTACGCGGTGACCTGGCGCCCCGTCGGGGCGGTGGCCCAGGGGGCGGGGGGCCTGCCGGCCGTCCCGCCACACCGATGTTCCCGCTCGGGACCCTACACCACTTCGGTCACTCAATGACACGCACACTCAACTTAGAGTAATGGCCTTGAGGTGGGGAATTGCGCCCGATTCCACCGGAACGGGCCGGTTGGCGGGGGCGCGCGGGCGGGGGCTCACGCGGCGCGCACGGGAGCACGGGGCGGCGCCCGGGCGGCGCCGGCCGGACCGGCGGCGCGGCGGCCGGCCCCGCGGCGCCACGCGGCCGGCCGGTCGGCGGCGGGCGCTCAGCGGCCGGCCGGGGCCAGATCCTCGGGGAACAGCCGCAGACGGTGGGCCAGCGCGGCGGCTTCGCCCCGGCCGGCGACCGCGAGCTTGCCCAGGATGTTGGAGACGTGCACGCTCGCCGTCTTCGGCGAGATGTACAACTCCTCGGCGATCTGCCGGTTGGTGCGCCCCCGCGCGAGCAATCGGAGCACGTCCCGCTCACGGGGGGTGAGGCCGAAGGAGTCCCCGGCCGGCGCCCCCGCGGCGGGGGCGGGACGGCCCGCGACGAGGGCCAGGCCCGCCCGCTCGGCCAGCGCGTCCACCTCGGCGCGCAGCCCGGCGTCGCCCCGGACGGACGCCAGTTCCCGGGCCTCGCGCAGCAGTTCCACCCCCGCCTCGCGCCGTCCGGCCAGCACCTCGGCCTCGCCCGCCCGCAGCAGGGCGAGCGCCAGCGGGTACGGCAGCCCGGTCGGGCGCAGCCACTCGATCGCGGCGGCCCAGTGCGCCGGGGTGTCCGCCCCCTCGGCCCGGGCCAGTTCGCCCTCCAGCAGCCGGGCCCAGCCGTGGTGCAGCGGTACCGTCGGGGTCAGCCCGGCCGCCACCTCGACGATCCTGGCCAGCACCGCGGCCCGGCCCGCCTCGGCCTCCGGCAGGCCCCGGCTGTCCGCCTCGGCCCCCGCGCCGTCGACCAGCAGCGGGAAGAAGTCGGCCAGGTAGCCGCAGGGGAACTCCCCCGCCAGGGCGGCGAGCAGTTCGGCGCGGGCCTCCAGCGGCCGGCCGGCCAGGGCGGCGGTGCGCACCGCGAGCCGGCTGATCGGCACCGAGTGCTGGATCTGGCCGACCCGGTTGGCCGCCCGGGCCTGGGCGAGCAGCGCGGCGGCGCCGGCCAGGTCGCCGCGCAGCAGGGCCAGCTCCCCGCGCAGGCGGTCCAGGAACTCGGCGTGGGTGCCGGTCGGGCTGGTCAGGTCGCCCTCGGCGAGCACCTGTTCGGCCTCGCCGATCCGCCCGAGGTCGATCAGCGCCTCGGCGAGGTTCCCGGTCAGGATGGTGCCGATGTTGCGCTGCAGGCCGTTGCGGCGGGCCGAGTCCAGCCCCTCGCGGGCCAGTTCCGCGGCCTGCTCGGCCCGGCCGAGGCCGCGCAGCAGCGAGGAGAGGTTGTTGAGGCCGCGCAGCAGCAGGTCCGTGGCGCCGAGCCGGCGGGTGGCCGCCACCGCCGCGGTCAGCTGGGCCACCGCCGCCTCCGGGTCGGCGTCCAGGTCGTTGCGCAGCCCGCCGAGGGTCATCAGGGCGTGCTGCTCGACCGCGTGCGCACCCACCTCACGGGCGATCCGGGCGGCCCGCTCGGCGAGCACCACCAGCTCGGGGCGGGGGTTGGCGAGCATGCCGGCGCCGGCCCCGAGGGCGAACACCTCGGCCTGCACCGCGGACGGCGGCAGGTGCTCGACCAGCCGGTGCGCGTAGGCGATCTCCTCCTCGTCACCGGAGCGGCGCAGGTGTCCGAGCATCCGGGCGCGGTTGATCCGGAACCAGGCGGCGCGGGCCGGGTGCTCGGTCTCGTCGACGAGCTTGAGCGCCCGCTTGGCCAGGCTCAGCCCGCGCTCCCGGTCACCGCTGCGGCGGGCCGCGACCACCGCCTCGGCGAGCACGTCGATCAGGCAGAGCCGGTGACAGTCCTCGCCGTGCCGGTCGTCGTCGCAGGAGCAGGGCGGATAGGTCTCGGCCCAGTCGTACGGGCGCAGGGTGCCGGCCAGCTGCTCGGCGGGCACCTCGTCCCACAGTTCCAGGGCCCGCTCCAGCATGCGCAGTTGCTCGGCGAAGGCGTTGCGGCGACGGGCGGCGCGGGCGGCGTCCAGCGCGGTCGGCAGGGCCCGGGCCGGGTCGTGCGCGTGGTACCAGTAGTTGGCCAGCCGGGCCGGCCGGACGTCCGCGCCGACCAGCTGCGGCTCGGCCTCCAGGGCCTCGGCGAACCGGCGGTTGATCCGGTGCCGTTCGCCGGGCAGCAGGTCGTCCGAGACGGCCTCGCGGACCAGGGCGTGCCGGAACCGGTAGCCGTCGCCGTCGGGGTCCGGGCGCAGGATGTTGGCGCCGACGGCGGCGCGCAGCGAGGCGATCAGCTGCTCCTCGTCCTCCAGGACGGCGGCGAGCAGGGCGTGTTCGACGAGCGAGCCGCCCTCGGCGGCGATCCGCAGCACCCGCTGGGTCTCCTCGTCCAGCGCCTCGACCCGGACCAGCAGGATGTCCCGCAGGGAGTCGGTCAGCCCGGTCGAGCAGCCCTCCCGCAGGGCGGTGGCCAGCTCCTCGACGAAGAACGGGTTGCCCTCGGAGCGGCGGTGGATGCGCTCGACCAGCTGCCGGTCGGGAGTGGCGGTGCCGAGGATGCCGGCCAGCTGGGCGGCCACCTCGCCGGGGCCGAAGCGCTCCAGCTCGATCCGGCGCACGGTGCGCAGCCGCTCCAGCTCGGCCAGGAAGGGCCGCAGCGGGTGGCGGCGGTGCAGGTCGTCGCTGCGGTAGGTGGCGACCAGCAGGACCCGGGCCCGGTGCAGGGTGCGGACCAGGTAGGCGAACAGCTCCCGGGTGGAGCGGTCGGACCAGTGCAGGTCCTCGACGGCGAGCACGAAAGTACGGTCCGTGCCGAGCCGTTCGAACAGCCTCGCGGTGTGCTCGAACAGCCGGGCCCGGCCGTACTCGTCGTTGGGTTCGCCGTCGGCCTCGCCGATGTCGGGCAGCAGCCGGGCGAGATGGCCCTCCATCCCGGCGGCGGCGGTCTCCAGCCCGGTGCCCAGGCAGCGGTGCAGCCGGCGCAGCGCGGTGGCCAGCGGCGCGTACGGCAGCCCCTCGGCGCCGACCTCCAGGCAGCCCCCGTCGGTGGTGAGCACGCCCTGGGCGTCCGCCATCCGCAGGAACTCCTCCAGCAGCCGGGTCTTGCCGACGCCCGCCTCGCCGCCGATCAGCACGGTCTGCGGCTCGCCGCGCCCGGCGCGGTGCAGCGCGTCCGTCAGGTCGGTGAGCTCCGGGTCGCGGCCGACGAAGACGGGACTCACCGAGGTCTGCTGCATGGAGGCGAGCATGCCACAAAGGTCCGGCGCCCTCCGAGGGGTTATCGCCGCCGGCGAACGCCCGGAGGGGGAGGCGCTCCCCCGTCGCGCCTCCCCCTCCGTTCCCCGCACGGCACCGTGGTGCCGGTCCGTCAGCATTCGCCGGGACGCACGGCGCGGCGCTGGGTGCGCAGGCCCACGTCGGGGCGCCATCCGGTGCGCTTGGCGGTCCTCGCCGCGCGGACCAGGCGCTGGTGCTCGGCCTGGGCCTGGAGTTCCCGTCCCTGCTGCTTGATGAGCTCGTACTCGATCACGGTGGTTCCCCTCGTGGGTTTCGGTGTCTCTCTCGTTCTGAGTAGAGACTCCTCTCCCAGGGGGGTGGGCGGCATCGGCAGCCTGCCGGATCTTCCCGGGCCGGTGGACCTTAGGCACCCGGGCCCGGGAACGACGAAGGCCCGATCCCACCCCTTATCAAGGGTGAGACCGGGCCTCAGACGACTAAGTAGGCCTTAGATCGCCTTAGACGCCTTGGAAATTCAGGCGGAGACGCCCAGCTTCTCCAGGATCAGATCCTTCACGCGGGCCGCGTCGGCCTGGCCGCGGGTGGCCTTCATGACCGCGCCGACCAGCGCGCCGACGGCCGCGACCTTGCCGTCGCGGATCTTGGCCGCGATCGCCTCGTTCTCGGCGATGGCCTGGTCGACGGCGGCGCCCAGCGCGGAGTCGTCCGAGACGACGGCCAGGCCGCGCTTCTCGACGATCTCGTCCGGCTCGCCCTCGCCGGCCAGCACGCCCTCGATGACCTGGCGGGCCAGCTTGTCGTTCAGCTTGCCCTCGGCGACCAGCGCGGTGACCCGGGCGACCTGCGCCGGGGTGATCGGCTGCTCGGTCAGCTCGGTGCCGGTCTCGTTGGCGCGGCGGGCCAGCTCGCCCATCCACCACTTGCGGGCCTGGTCGGCCGGGGCGCCGGCGGCGATGGTCTCCTGGATCGGCTCGACGGCGCCGGCGTTCAGCACCGCCTGCATGTCCTTGTCCGACAGGCCCCACTCGGCCTGCAGCCGGGCCCGGCGCACCCGCGGCAGCTCGGGCAGCGCGGCGCGCAGCTCCTCGACCCACGCGCGGGACGGCGCGACCGGGACCAGGTCCGGCTCCGGGAAGTACCGGTAGTCCTCGGCGTTGTCCTTGATCCGGCCGCTGGTGGTGCTGCCGTCGTCCTCGTGGAAGTGCCGGGTCTCCTGGACGATCGTGCCGCCGTCGGTCAGCACCGTGGCGTGCCGCTGGATCTCGAACCGGGCGGCCCGCTCGACGCTGCGCAGCGAGTTGACGTTCTTGGTCTCCGAGCGGGTGCCGAAGGTCTCGGTGCCGTTCGGGCGCAGCGACAGGTTGACGTCGCAGCGCATCTGGCCCTTGTCCATCCGGGCCTCGGAGACGCCCAGCGAACGGATCAGCTCGCGCAGCTCGGCGACGTACGCGCGGGCGACCTCGGGGGCCCGCTCGCCGGCGCCGGTGATCGGCTTGGTGACGATCTCGATCAGCGGGATGCCGGCCCGGTTGTAGTCCAGCAGCGAGTGGGTCGCGCCGTGGATGCGGCCGGTGGCGCCGCCGACGTGGCTGGACTTGCCGGTGTCCTCCTCCATGTGGGCGCGCTCGATCTCCACGCGGAAGGTCGAGCCGTCCTCCAGCTGCACGTCGAGGTAGCCGTTGAAGGCGATCGGCTCGTCGTACTGCGAGGTCTGGAAGTTCTTCGGCATGTCCGGGTAGAAGTAGTTCTTCCGCGCGAACCGGCACCACTCGGCGATCTCGCAGTTCAGTGCCAGGCCGATCTTGACGGCCGACTCCACGCCCACCGCGTTGACCACCGGCAGCGAGCCCGGCAGCCCCAGGCAGGTCGGGCAGACCTGGCTGTTCGGCTCGGCACCCAGCTCGGTCGAACAACCGCAGAACATCTTGGTCTTGGTACCCAGCTCGACGTGGACCTCCAGGCCCATCACCGGGTCGTACGACGCGAGAGCGTCCTCGTAGGAGACCAGGTTCTTGACGCTCACAGCGTCCCCTTCACTCAAAAAGTCTTCGGTGGTGCGGGCCCGGCCCGTACCCCTTCGTACGGCGGGTACAGGCCGGGGCCCCACAGGCTGGGTCAGCCCAGCAGGACGTCGTCGTCGCCGAGGCGGCGCAGCTCGCGCACCAGCAGGGCGGTGCCGGTGACCAGGGCGGCGGCGCCGACCAGGGCGTTGACCAGCTTGAGGGTGTCGCTCTCGTCGCGGGCCTTGCGGACGTCCTTGACGATGGAGATCGCGCCGAACGCGCTGGTCCCGATGGACAGCCAGAGCCCGGGCTTGGAGTGCTTCCACCCCTTCAAAGAAGTGGACTGGGCCTTCGCCTTGTCGATCTTGCTCACAGTGCCGGTGCCTCCTCCAGCAGGGTGTGCCCCCACTTGTCGTTGAGCGCGGCCTCGACGGCGCCGCCCACGCGGTACAGGCGGTCGTCCGCCATCGCGGGTGCGATGATCTGCAGGCCGACCGGGAGATTGTCCTCCGGGGCCAGGCCGCACGGCAGCGACATGGCCGCGTTGCCCGCCAGGTTGGACGGAATCGTGCAGAGGTCGGCCAGATACATCGCCATCGGGTCGTCGGCGCGCTCGCCGATCGCGAAGGCGGTGGTCGGGGTGGTCGGCGACACCAGGACGTCCACGCCGGCGAAGGCGGCGTCGAAGTCGCGGGAGATCAGCGTGCGCACCTTCTGGGCCGAGCCGTAGTAGGCGTCGTAGTAGCCCGAGGAGAGCGCGTAGGTGCCCAGGATGATGCGGCGCTTGACCTCGGGGCCGAAGCCGGCCTCACGGGTCAGCGCGGTGACCTCCTCGGCGGAGCGGGTGCCGTCGTCGCCGACCCGCAGGCCGTAGCGCATCGCGTCGAAGCGGGCCAGGTTGGACGAGGCCTCACTGGGCGCGATCAGGTAGTACGCGGGCAGCGCCAGGGTGAACGACGGGCAGGAGACCTCGACGACCTCGGCGCCCAGCTCGCGCAGCAGCTCCACCGACTCGTTGAAGCGCTGCATCACGCCGGCCTGGTAACCCTCGCCGGCGAACTCCTTGACCACGCCGATCCGCATGCCGCGGATGTCGCGCATCCGGGCGGCCTCGACCACGGCCGGGACCGGCGCGTCGATCGAGGTGGAGTCCAGCGGGTCGTGGCCGGCGATGGCCTCGTGCAGCAGCGCCGCGTCCAGCACGGTGCGGGCGCACGGGCCGCCCTGGTCCAGGCTGCTGGAGAAGGCCACCAGGCCGTAGCGGGAGACCGAGCCGTAGGTCGGCTTCACGCCGACGGTGCCGGTGACGGCGCCGGGCTGGCGGATCGAGCCGCCGGTGTCGGTGCCGATCGCCAGCGGGGCCTCGAAGGCGGCCAGCGCGGCCGCCGAGCCGCCGCCGGAGCCGCCGGGGATCCGGGAGAGGTCCCACGGGTTGCCGGTGGTGCCGTAGGCGGAGTTCTCGGTGGAGGAGCCCATCGCGAACTCGTCCATGTTGGTCTTGCCGAGGATGACGACGCCGGCGTCCTTGAGCCGCGAGGTCAGGGTGGCGTCGTACGGCGGGATCCAGCCCTCAAGGATCTTCGAGCCGCAGGTGGTCGGCACGCCCTTGGTGGTGAAGACGTCCTTGAGCGCCAGCGGGACACCGGCCAGCGGGCCCAGCTCCTCGCCCTTGGCGCGCTTCTCGTCGACGGCCCGGGCCGCGCTCAGCGCGCCCTCGGTGTCGACGTGCAGGAAGGCGTTGACCTTCTGGTCGACGGCCTCGATGCGGTCCAGGTGCGCCTGCGCGACCTCGACGGCGGAGACCTCGCCCTTCGCGATGGCGGTGGCCGTCTCGGCGGCGGTGTAACGGATCAGGTCGGTCATCTCGGTCAGTCCTCCCCGAGGATCTGCGGCACACGGAAACGCTGCTCCTCGGCGGCCGGGGCGCCGGCCAGCGCCTGCTCCGGGGTGAGCGACGGCCGGACCTCGTCCGCGCGCATGACGTTGGTCAGCGGCAGCGGGTGGGAGGTGGGCGGGACGTCCTGTCCGGCGACCTCGGAAACGCGGGCGACCGCGCCGATGATCACGTCGAGCTGCTCGGCGAAGTGGTCCAGCTCTTCGGCCTGCAACTCAAGACGCGACAGCCGAGCGAGGTGGGCGACCTCCTCGCGCGTGATGCCAGGCATGCAGCGATCCTCAGGGTGAGTTCTGGTGAGGCCCGGCTCCGCCTTCCGGCGGCACCGGGCCCGGGCCGGGAGCGGCCGGTCCGGCACTCCCGTCCTCGTGGTCTGTGGTCCCCATCCTATGGGGCGCGGCCCGGCCACCGGCCAACGACCAGCGGCGGCCCGGGGTCACCCCCGCCGCGCGGCCCGGCCCGCGGCGGCCCGCGGCCGTCCTACTGCGGGCGGGTCGGCGCCCAACTCTGCTGCGGGGACGCCTGGATCTCCAGCGCGGCGGCCTGCACCGCCTGGACCACCGGCGGCAGGGCGGGCTTGATCACCGGCGGCAGCCGGTCGGCGGTGGCGGCGAGCCGCTCCACCGGCGGGGCGCCGGTGCGGTGCACCCGCAGCCAGGCGGTGGCCTGCTCGGCCGGCAGCGCGGCGGAGACCAGCCAGCCCTGCACCGCGTCCACGCCCATGCAGTTCAGCCGCTCCCAGGTCTCGTCGTCCTCGACGCCCTCGGCGACCACGGTCAGGCCGAGCGAGTGCGCCAGCTCGACCGAGCAGCGGACCACCGCCGCGTCGTGGTCGTCGGCGACCATCCGGGAGACGAAGGAGCGGTCGATCTTCAGCTCGCCCACCGGCAGGCTGCGCAGCCGTACCAGCGAGGAATGACCGGTCCCGAAGTCGTCCAGGGACATCCCGACCCCGTAGCCGCGCAGCTCGGCGAGGGTGTCGGCGGCCCGCCGGGAGTCGTCCAGCAGCAGCCGCTCGGTGATCTCCAGCTGGAGCGCGTGGGCCGGCACCTGGTGGCGCACGAGGTGGCCGGCGACCCGCTGGGCGAAGCCGGGGTTGAGCACGTCGCGCGGCGAGACGTTCACCGCGACCTGCACCTGCAGGCCCTGCTCGCGCCAGTGGGCGAGCTGGCCGACGGCGGCCTCCAGTACGTAGTCGGTCAGCCGGGGCATCAGCCCGCTGGACTCGGCGAGGCCGACGAACTCGTCCGGCGAGACCCGGCCCTGGCCCGGGCGCTCCCAGCGCAGCAGCGCCTCCAGCCCGACCACCCGGCCGTCGAAGGCGACCTTGGGCTGGTAGTGCAGCTGCACCTCGCCGGTCTCCAGGGCCCGCCGCAGGTCGCCCAGCAGGCCGATCCGGTACGGGGTGTCGGCGTCCTGCGCCTCGTCGTACTGCTCGACCGAGGTGCGGCCGCGCTGCGCGTGACCCATCGCGACGTCGGCGCGGCGCAGCAGCGACTCGGCGTCCTGGGCGTGCTGGGGGAAGACGCAGACGCCCGCGCTGGCCTCCAGGACGAGCAGCAGGCCGTCGAGCCGGATCGGCGCGGCCAGTTCGGCGATCAGCGCCTTGGCCACCTTCTCCAGCGAGTCCGGGCAGCCGATGCCGGGCAGCAGGACGGCGAACTCGTCGCCGCCCATCCGGGCCACCATCGGGCGGCCTCGGTAGTGCCGGGGCAGGCCGGCGAAGACGTCGTCGATGGACTCGCGGGTGGCGCTGCCCGCGGCCCCGCCGGAGCGCAGGGCGCGGTGCAGCCGGCGGGCGATGTGGACGAGCAGCCGGTCGCCGGCGGTATGGCCGAGGGTGTCGTTGAGCGACCGGAAGCGGTCGAGGTCGAGCAGGATCAGACCGACGCTGTACCCCTCGGAGTGCTCGGCGATCGACTCCTGGGCGGCGAGGAGTAACGCCTGGCGGTTGGGCAGGTCGGTCAGCGGGTCGGTGAGCTGGTCGCGCGCCCGGTCCCGGGCGATCCGCCAGGCGGCGACCAGGACGGCCAGCGGCACCGCGAACAGCGGCAGCAGTTCCGCCTCGTAGCGGTAGACCAGCACGGCCAGCGGGATGAGCGGCGCCGCGCCGGCCAGCAGCACGCCGAGCAGCAGGACGGCCCCCGCCACCCCCTGCGGCGGGCGAGTGGGCGCGCCGCCGGTCGTATGATCCATAAGCCCTGTCCTCCGTCGGGCCCGCCCCGTCAGGCCGCCTAGCGGTGAGGCACCGTACCGGTACCGGCAGCCTGCCGGGCATGGAGCGGCCCCGCGAAGTCCGGCTCGGCCGGTACCCCCACCCCTGCTGACACTCTGTTGCGCTCCAGGGTATGCGCGGCTTCACCCGACGGGCAGACTTTCGGACAACCGGACGGACGCCACCGTGCCCCGGTACCGCACCGTGGCACGATGCCCGGTACCACTGTGCGGCACCCGGTGACGTTGCATCAGGACGATAACAAGCCGGATTCGGGGCTTCCGCGCGCGGGTCAGTCCTCGGCGGGCTCCTCGGGGGCCGTTCCGGCGGCGGGCTCCTCGGCGGGCTCCGTCACGGGAGCCTCCCCCTCCGCGGCCTTCCCGGCGGCGGCCTTCTTGCGCGCGGGCGCCTTCTTCACCGGCTCCTCCTCCGGCTCCGGCGGCAGCCCCAGGTGGACCCGGGCGGCGGCCGGTCCCTGCTCCAGCAGGATCGCGAAGCCCGCGTCGTCGAGGACCGGCAGCCCCAGCTGGACGGCCTTGTCGTACTTGGACCCGGGGTTGTCACCGGCGACCACGAAGTGGGTCTTCTTCGACACCGAACCGGTCACCTTCGCACCCCGCGAGGTCAGCGCCTCCTTGGCGCCGTCCCGGGTGTGCCCGGCCAGCGTGCCGGTGACGACGACCGTCAGCCCCTCCAGCGGACGCTCGCCCTCGTCCTCGGCCGCCTCCTCGGTGAAGCGGACGCCGGCGGCGCGCCACTTCTCGACGATCTCCCGGTGCCAGTCCACCTGGTACCACTCGATGATCGACCGCGCGGTGCCCGCGCCGACGCCCTCGGTGGCGGCCAGCCGCTCCTCGCTCGCCGCGAAGATCGCGTCCAGGTCGCGGAACTCGCGGGCGAGGTCCTGGGCGGCCACCGGGCCGACGTGCCGGATGGAGAGGCCGTTGAGGAAGCGCCAGAGCGGGCGGTCCTTGGCCTTCTCGATGTTCTCCAGCATCAGCCCGGTGTTCTTCTTCGGCGCACCGGTGGTGGTGGCGAAGAAGAACACCTCCTTCTCCTCGCCGGTCTCGTCGTCGAGCTTCGGCATGCCGGTCTTCTGGTCGCGCACCAGCACCTTGATCGGGAGCAGTTGCTCGACGGTGAGGCCGAAGATGTCGCCCTCGTTGCCCACCGGTGCCTCGGCCGGCTCCAGCGGCTGGGTCAGCGCGGTCGCCGCGACGTAGCCGAGGCCCTCGATGTCCAGCGCCGAACGGCCGCCGAGGAAGGCGATCCGCTCGCGGATCTGGGCCGGGCAGAACTGCGCGTTGGGACAGCGCAGGTCGATGTCCCCCTCCGCCATCGCCCGCAGTTCGCTGCCGCACTCGGGGCAGTGCGAGGGCATCACGAAGGCCTGCTCGGTGCCGTCGCGCAGGTCGTACACCGGGCCGAGGATCTCCGGGATCACGTCGCCGGCCTTGCGCAGCACCACGGTGTCGCCGAGCAGGACGTCCTTGGCCTTGACGACCTCCTGGTTGTGCAGCGTCGCGTACTGCACCATCGAGCCGGCCACCTTCACCGGCTCGGCGAGCACCGCGTACGGGGTGGCCCGGCCGGTGCGGCCGATGCCGACCTTGATCGCGGCCAGCCTGCCGGTGACCTCCTCCGGCGGGTACTTCCAGGCGACCGCCCAGCGCGGGGACTTCGAGGTGGAGCCGAGCCGGCCCTGCAGGGCGATCTCGTCCACCTTGACGACCACGCCGTCGATCTCGTGCTCGACCGAGTGCCGCTGCTCGCCGAAGTGCTCGATGAACGCCCGCACCTCGTCCAGCGTGCCGACCACCCTGTTGTGCCGGGCGGTGGGCAGCCCCCACTCGCGCAGCAGGTCGTAGGCGTGCGACTGGTTGTCGATGTCGAAGCCGGAGCGCGCGCCGATGCCGTGCACCACCATGTGCAGCGGGCGGGAGGCGGTGACGTGCGGGTCCTTCTGGCGCAGCGAGCCGGCGGCGGCGTTGCGCGGGTTCATGAAGAGCCGGATCATCGCCCGGGGCCGCTTGCCCTCCTTGGCGCGCTCCTCGTTCTCCACCCGGCGGCGCTCGTTCTCCTCCGAGAAGGAGGCGTTGAGCGCCTCGAAGGCCTCGGTCGGGAAGTAGACCTCGCCGCGGATCTCCACCAGCTCCGGGACGTCGTCGCCCTTGAGCCGGTGCGGGATCTCCTTGATGGTGCGGACGTTGGCGGTGATGTCCTCGCCGACCCGGCCGTCGCCGCGGGTCGCCGCCTGCACCAACTGGCCGTTCTCGTAGGTGAGGTTGACGGCCAGGCCGTCCACCTTGAGCTCGCACAGGTAGTGGTACTCGATGCCGGCCAGCTCGGTGGCGACCCGCTCGGCCCAGGCGGCCAGTTCCTCGTCGTCCATCGCGTTGTCCAGGCTGAGCAGGCGCTCGCGGTGCTCGACCGGGGCGAACAGCGGGGTCGGCGCGCCGCCGACCTTCTGCGAGGGGGACTCCGGGGTGACCAGCGCGGGGTGCTCGGCCTCCAGCCCCTCCAGCTCGCGCATCAGCGCGTCGAACTCGGCGTCGCTGACGACCGGCGCGTCCTGCTCGTAGTAGCGGGCCCGGTGGTCGGTGATCTCGGCCGCCAGCTCCGCGTGCCGCTTGCGCACCTCCGCGGGGACGTCCTCCCAGCCCTCGACAGCCACCACCGCAAGCTCCTCCGTCAATCTCTCATTCCGGGTTGTCCACCAGGCTCTGGCCCGCCCTCACGCTGAGTGACAGCGCCTTGCGCGCATGGGCCGGGGAGGCCCCGGCCAGCCCGCAGGTGGGCGTCACCAGCACGCGGCGGCCCAGCAGCTCCGGGGCGAACCCGAGCCTGCGCCACAACGTCCTGACACCCTGGACACTACCGGCCGGGTCCGACAGTGCCCTTGATTGAGCAGGGGCGCTGTCCGTGGGGGGAACGACGCCGGCGAGGATCACGAGGCCCGCCTCGACCGCCTCGCCGAGGTCGTCGTCCTCACGCTCGGTCAGCAGCGAGAAGTCCAGCGAGACACCCGCCACCCCGGCCCGGCGCAGCAGCGCCAGCGGCACCCGGGGGGCGCAACTGTGCACCACGACGGGCGCGTCGAGCCCGCGGATCACCTCGCGCAGCGTCTCCTCCGCCACCTGCCGGTCCACGGCGCGCAGCCGCTGGAAGCCGCTGGCGGTCTTCACCTCGCCGGCCAGCACGGCGGGCAGCGAAGGCTCGTCCAGCTGCAGCACCACCTCGGCGCCGGGCACCCGCTTGCGGACGTCGGCGAGGTGGCGGCGCAGGCCCTCGGTGAGCGAGCCGGCGATGTCCCGGCAGGCGCCGGGGTCGGCGAGCGCCTTCTCGCCGTGCTTGAGCTCGACGGACGCGGCCAGCGTCCACGGGCCGACCGCCTGCACCTTCAGCGCGCCCCGGTAGTCCTGGGTGAACTCCTCCAGCGCGTCGAGGTCCTCGCCGAGCCAGGAGTGGGCGCGCCGGGTGTCCCGGCCGGGGCGGTCGGTGAACCGCCAGCCGCTCGGCTCGGTCTGCGCGAACAGCTCGACCAGCAGGCCGGCGGAACGCCCGATCATGTCGGCGCCCGGCCCGCGGGCGGGCAGCTCCGGGAGGAACGGCAGGTGCTCCAGCGCACCGGTGGACGTCTTGGCGGCCTCCCGGGCGTCGGTGCCGGGCAGCGAGCCGACGCCGGTGGCGGCGCCGACCAGGTCGGGGAAAAGGTGTCCGTTGCTCACCCGCCCGAGCCTAGTGCGCGCGCCGCCCCTCCTCGCTCAGCGTCCCGGGCGGACCGTGATGTCGGTGATCTCCGCGTCCCGGGAGGCGTCCAGCGCCGCCAGGACGGCCTTGGCCACCGACTCGGGCTCGATCCACTGCCCGGCGTCGTACTGCTTGCCCTCCTGCTGGTGGACCTTGACCTGCATCGCGGTGGCGGTGCGGCCCGGGTACACCGAGGTGACCCGCACGCCGTTGCCGTGCTCCTCCAGCCGCAGCGAGTCCGCGAGCGCCTTCAGCCCGTGCTTGCTGGCCGCGTACGCCGACCAGTCGGCGCTCGCGCGCAGCCCGGCACCGGAGTTCACGAACACCACGTGCCCCTTCACCAGCCGCACCGAGGGCAGCATCAGCCGGGTCAGCTCGGCGGGGGCGACCAGGTTGACGTTCAGGGTGTCCTGCCAGGCCTTGACCGGCAGCTCGCCGACCGGGCCCAGCTCGACCACGCCGGCCACGTGCAGCAGGGAGTCCAGCTCGACCGGCAGCGCCTGGTGCCCGAAGGCCCAGGAGAGCTTCGTCGGGTCGCCGAGGTCGCCGACCAGGGTCCTCGCGCCGGGGAACCGCTCGCGCAGCTCGGCGGCGCGGCGGGCGTCGCGGGCGAGCAGCCAGAGTTCGTCGCCGCGCGCGGCGAGACGTTCGGCGAGGACGGCGCCGATGCCGGAGCCGGCGCCGGTGATCAGATGAGTGGCCATGGTCCCGATCCTCTCAGGCCTTCAGCTGCTCGAAGACCCGGGCCGGGGTGTCGGCGAAGGTGATCAGCTCGGCGAGCGGGCGCGGGAGGAAGCCCTCCGTCTCCATCCGCTCCATCTGGGTGCGCAGGCCCGCGTAGAACCCCTCGGTGTCCAGCACGACGACCGGCTTGTCGTGCAGCGCGTGCTTCTTGAGCTCCAGCACCTCGGTGACCTCGTCCAGCGTGCCCAGCCCGCCGACCAGTACGACCACCGCGTCCGCGCGCGAGAGCAGCATCGCCTTGCGCTCCGCGAGGTCGGCGGTGACGACCAGCTCGTCGGCCCCCTCGTACCCCTTGTGCCGCAGGAACTCGACGGAGATCCCGACCAGCCGGCCCCCGGCCGCCTTGACCCCGTCCGCCAGCTCGCCCATCAGCCCGGTGTTCGATCCGCCCCACACCAGCGTGTGCCCACCCTCCCCGAGGAGCCGGGCGAACTCGGCGGCGGGCACGGAGTAGCGGTCGTCGAGCGAGTACGCGGAGCAGAAGACGCAGATATTCATAGTGGGAACCGGTCTATCACGATGGCCGATTCGCCCACTACCCAATTGGTCCAGTCCTCCCGCTTACTTGTCATAGACACATCATGTCCTGCCGACTTGAAAGGACCGCATGATGAAGCGTTTCAAGGCCATGCTCGGGACCGCCGCCGCCACCGCCACCCTCGCCGTCGGCCTGCTGGGCACCGCCGGCACCGCCGAGGCGGCCACGACGGGCAGCTGGCTCGGCTGTGACGACGGCTGGGTCTGCGTCTACGCCGAGGGGCAGGAGCCCACCGCCGGCACGGTGACCTCCGGCTACTACACCTACGGAGCGCACAACTTCGTCAACGAGCTCAACTTCCACTGGGTCACCAACAACCAGACCGGCGGCGCGACCGCCACCCTGTGCTACGGCTACGACGGCACCAACTGCACGGGCCCGACCATCCCGGCGGGCGTCGCCATCAACGTGAACCTGACCGACTTCAACTCGATCGTCCTCAACCCGTAGCACCCGGGCCCTCGGCGGACGGCATCGTCGTCCGCCGGGGGCCGGTCCTCGTAGGGCACGAGTGCCGCGGTGCTGCCCGTAGCAGCTCGTGCCGCCCCCTCCGGGCCTTTCACACCGCCCGCTGCGGTCAGGCGGTGACGGCGGGGCGGTGGGTGGTGGCGATGGTGGCGGAGCCGACGACGCGGGGGCCGTCGTAGAGGACGACGGCCTGGCCGGGGGCGATGCCGCGGGCGGGGGTGTCGAGGGTGACGTGGAGGGTGCCGTCGACGACGGCGGCGGAGACGGGGACCTCCTCGCCGTGCGCGCGGAGCTGGGCGGTGTAGCGGCCGTCGGCCAGCGGCTCGGTGCCGCACCAGCGGGGGCGGATGGCGGTGAGGCCGGTGACGTCCAGGCCCTCGACCGGGCCGACGGTGACGGTGTTGTTCACCGGGGAGATGTCCAGCACGTACCGCGGCTTGCCGTCGGGGGCCGGGCGGCCGATCCGCAGGCCCTTGCGCTGGCCGATGGTGAAGCCGTACGCGCCGTCGTGCTCGCCGAGCTTGGTGCCGTCGACGTCCAGGATGTCGCCGGTCGCGGTGCCCAGGTGCCGGGCCAGGAACCCCTGGGTGTCGCCGTCCGCGATGAAGCAGATGTCGTGCGAGTCCGGCTTCCTGGCGACGGCCAGGCCGCGCCGCCCGGCCTCCTCGCGGATCACGTCCTTGGTGGTGTCGCCCAGCGGGAACAGCGAGTGGGCGAGCTGCTCGGCGTCCAGCACGCCGAGCACGTAGGACTGGTCCTTGGCCGCGTCCACCGCGCGGTGCAGCTCGCGCGAGCCGTCCGGCAGGTCGACGATCCGGGCGTAGTGGCCGGTGCAGACGGCGTCGAAGCCGAGGGCGATCGCCTTGTCCAGCAGGGCGGCGAACTTGATCTTCTCGTTGCAGCGCAGGCACGGGTTGGGCGTGCGGCCGGCCGCGTACTCGGCGACGAAGTCGTCGATGACGTCCTCGCGGAAGCGCTCGGCGAGGTCCCAGACGTAGAACGGGATGCCGATCACGTCGGCCGCGCGGCGCGCGTCCCGGGAGTCCTCCAGGGTGCAGCAGCCGCGCGCGCCGGTCCGGAAGGACTGCGGGTTGCTCGACAGCGCCAGGTGCACGCCGGTCACCTCGTGCCCGGCTTCGACGGCGCGGGCGGCGGCGACGGCGGAGTCCACCCCGCCGGACATCGCCGCGAGCACGCGCAGGCGGCCAGTGGCGGACGGAGCGGTCGGGGCACCCGGGAAGTCAGTCATGATGCGTCCAAGCGTACGTGGTGCCGCCCGGCATTCCGCCGGGGTTTCCCCGCGGCCCGCGCTCAGCGCCGGACGGCCGCCAGACCCGCGTTGCGGGCCCGCTGCACGGCCGGGGCGATGGCCTCGGCGAGGGCGGTGACGTCGGCCCGGACGGAGGTGTGGCCGAGCGAGAAGCGCAGCGACGCGCGGGCCAGCAGCGGGTCGACGCCCATCGCCAGCAGCACGTGGCTGGGCTGCGGGACGCCGGCCGAGCAGGCCGAGCCGGTGGAGCACTCGATGCCCCTGGCGTCGAGCAGCATCAGCAGCGCGTCGCCCTCGCAGCCGGGGAAGGAGAAGTGCGCGTTGGCGGGCAGCCGCCCCTCCCCCGCCGGGTCGCCGTTGAGCACCGCGTCCGGGACGCCGGCGAGCACCGCCGCGACCAGCTCGTCGCGCAGCGCGCCCAGCGTGACGGCGTGCTCGGCCCGCCGCTCGACGGCGACGGCCGCCGCCGCGGCGAAGCCGGCCGCGCCGGGGGCGTCCAGGGTGCCGGAGCGGACGTCGCGCTCCTGGCCGCCGCCGTGCAGCAGCGGGACGGGCGTCGCGCCGCGCGACAGCAGCAGCGCGCCGATGCCGAACGGGCCGCCGATCTTGTGGCCGGTGACGGTGAGCGCGGTCAGCCCGGAGTCGGCGAAGGAGACCGGGACCTGGCCGAGCGCCTGCACCGCGTCGGCGTGCACCGGGATGCCGTACTCGGCGGCCACGGCGGCGAGTTCGGTGACCGGCTGGACGGTGCCGACCTCGTTGTTCGCCCACATCACGGTGACCAGCGCGACCGAGGCCGGGTCGCGCTCGATCGCCTCGCGCAGCGCCGCCGGGTGGACCCGGCCGAACGCGTCCACCGGCAGGTAGTCGACGGTGGCGCCCTCGTGCTCGGCCAGCCAGTGCACCGCGTCCAGCACCGCGTGGTGCTCGACCGGGCTGCACAGCACCCGGGTGCGCGCAGGGTCGGCGCCGCGGCGGGCCCAGTACAGGCCCTTGACGGCCAGGTTGTCGGACTCGGTGCCGCCGCCGGTGAGGACGATCTCGCTGGGCCGGGCGCCGAGCGACTCGGCCAGCGACTCGCGGGCCTCCTCGACCACGCGCCGGGCCCGGCGGCCGGACGCGTGCAGGGAGGAGGCGTTGCCGACGACCCCCAGGTGCGCCGTCATCGCGGCGATCGCCTCGGGCAGCATCGGCGTGGTCGCCGCATGGTCCAGGTATGGCATAACCATCCGATTGTAGAGGTCCCCCGGGCCGCACCCCACCGGCACGGACGGACGCGGTCCACCGCACCGAACCGATCCGGCCAGCGCCCGCACGTGATCCGGCCAGCGGACGCGGTGCACCGGCCCGCTGCCCGTCCGGGCAACCCCGGTACGGCGTGCCGCCCGCGAGCGGTTAGCCTGACGGCCACCACCACGCGGCCGGAACCACGAGTTGGGGGGGCGGAATGTCACAGTCGGTCGATCGCGCGCTGACCCTGCTCGGCTCGCTCGGCGACGGCCCGGTCACCCTGGAGCGGGCCGCCGGCTCGATCGGCGTGCACAAGTCCACCGCGCTGCGCCTGCTGCGCACGCTGGAGGAGCACGGGTTCGTCCACCGGCTGTCCGACCGCCGCTACCGGCTGGGCGGCCGGGTGCTGTCGCTGGCGCAGCAGGCCCTGCAGGAGATCGACGTCCGGCAGGTCGCCGCGCCGTACCTGGCCTCGCTGCACGAGCGCTGCGGCTGCACGGTGCAGCTGGCGGTGCTGCAGGACGACGAGGTCCTCTACCTGGACGAGCTGACCGGGCGGTGGAGCGCCGCGGCGCGCCGGCCGACCCGGATCGGGCGGCGGGCGGCGGCGGCCGGGACGGCGATCGGCCGGGTGCTGCTGGCCGGGCTGCCGCAGGACGGCCGGGCGGAGGAGGAGCTGCCGGCCGAGCTGGCGGCGGTGCGCCGGCGGGGCTGGGCGGCGGAGTCGGCCGAGCACCCGGAGGCGGTGATCTCGGTGGCGGCGCCGGTGGCGGGCAGCGACCGGCGGACGGTCGCGGCGTGCGCGATCTCGGCGCCGGCGGACCGGGTGTCGCCGGCCGAGCTGGTGAAGCTGGTGCCGGAGCTGCTCTGCACGGCGGAGGCGATCTCGCTCGCGTACGGCGGCTCGCCTACTCCTCGCTGGTGCGAGAACCGTTGCGGTGCCAGGCCCGCGGTGCGCGCCAGCCGTACCTGAGGGCGCACATCCGCAGGCCGAAGGCGGTCAGGGCGGCGGCGGTGCCGGTGGCGGCGGTGAGGCTGTCGAGGGCGATCAGGAGCGCCACCAGCGCGGCGCCGACCAGGGCGGGCACGGCGTAGATCTCGCGGTCCCAGCGCAGCAGCGAGGGGATCTCGCCGGCCAGGACGTCGCGCATGACGCCGCCGCCGGCGGCGGTGACCATGCCGAGGGCGACGGCGGCGACGGCGCCGAGGCCGAAGTCGTGGGCCTTGGCGGTGCCGGTGACGCAGAACAGGCCGAGGCCGAGGGCGTCGAGGGTCTGCACGGCGCGGTTGATCCGTTCGACCTCGGGGTGCAGGAAGAAGACGACCAGGGCGGCGACCATCGGGGTGACGAAGTAGCCCAGGTTGGTGAAGGCGGCGACCGGGGTGGCCCCGATGACGAGGTCGCGCATCACACCGCCGCCGAGCGCGGTGACCTCGGCGAGCACACAGATGCCGAAGATGTCCATGTTCTTGCGGACGGCGAGCAGCCCCCCGGAGAGGGCGAAGACGAAGATGCCGACGAGGTCCAGCGACTGCTGCACGTCGGAGGGGAAGATCTGCGAGGTCACCGCACCAGTGTGACCCGGCCGAGCCTCCCCTCCGGTCCAGCGGTCACGCGGTGGCGAGCGTCTCCTCTCCCGCGACGGCGTCCTCCGGGCCGTGCTAGTCGTTGCCCTCGTTGCCCTCGTTGCCCTCGTTGCCCTCGGGGAAGTGGCACGCGACCTGGTGCCCCGCCGAGGCGGCGGCGAGCGGCGGCTCCTGGCTCGCGCAGATCTCCTGGGCCTTCCAGCAGCGGGTGCGGAAGCGGCAGCCGCTGGGCGGGTTGATCGGCGAGGGCACGTCGCCCTTGAGCAGGATCCGCTCGCGCCCGGCGCGCTGGCGCCGGCGCGGGTCGGGCACCGGCACCGCGGACATCAGCGCGGTGGTGTACGGGTGCATCGGGCTGCGGTAGAGCGAGTCCCGGTCGGCGATCTCGACGATCTTGCCGAGGTACATCACCGCGACCCGGTCGGAGACGTGCCGGACCACCGAGAGGTCGTGCGCGATGATCAGGTAGGTCAGCCCGAGCTCCTTCTGGAGGTCGTCGAGCAGGTTGACCACCTGGGCCTGGATGGAGACGTCGAGCGCGGAGACCGGCTCGTCCGCGACGATCATCTTGGGCCGCAGGGCGAGCGCCCGGGCGATGCCGATGCGCTGGCGCTGGCCACCGGAGAACTCGTGCGGGTAGCGGTTGTAGTGCTCGGGGCTGAGCCCGCACAGCTCCAGCAGCTCCTGGACGGCCTTCTTGATCCCGCCCGCGGGCTCCGCCTTCTGCAGCTTGAACGGCGCGCCGACGATGGTGCCGACGGTGTGCCGGGGGTTCAGCGAGGAGTACGGGTCCTGGAAGATCATCTGGATGTCGCGGCGCAGCGGCCGCATCGCCCCGGTGCCCAGGTGGGTGATGTCGGTGCCCTCGAACTCGACCGTGCCGCCGGTGGGTTCGTCGAGGCGGGTGACCAGCCGGCCCATCGTCGACTTGCCGCAGCCGGACTCGCCGACGACGCCCAGCGTCTCGCCGGCGTGGACGGCGAAGTCGATGCCGTCGACCGCCCGGACGGCGCCGGTCTGGCGCCGCAGCAGGCCGCTGTGGATGGGGAAGTGCCGGGTCAGCCCGGTCACCTTGAGCAGCGGCTCGCGGTCGGAGGCGGGCGCCGGCGCGGGCACCTTCTTCAGAGGTTCGGGGCTCGCCGCCCGGGTGTCCGTCATCGGTTCTCTCCAGAATGGTGGTACGAGGCCGGGCTCACAGCCGGGGCGCGATCTCTTCGGCGAAGATGCGGTGCCGCTCGGCGAGCGCGAGGTGACAGGCTGCGTGGTGTCCGGGCGTGACCTCGGTGAGCTTCGGGGTCTCCTCGGCCGAGCGCCCGCCGGTCAGCGCGGCGTAGGGGCAGCGCGGGTGGAAGGCGCAGCCGGACGGCACGTTGATCAGGCTGGGCGGGGTGCCCTTGACCGGGACGAGGCGGTCCTGCAGCTCGCGGTCCAGGCGCGGCATCGAGCCCAGCAGGCCCCAGGTGTAGGGGTGCTCGGGCGCGTCGAAGAGGGTCTCGGCCGGGCCGCGCTCGACGCACTTGCCGCCGTACATCACCAGGATGTCGTCGGCGAGTTCGGCGACCACCCCGAGGTCGTGGGTGATGATGATGACGGCCGAGCCGAACTCCTCCTGGAGGTCCCGGATGAGGTCCAGGATCTGCGCCTGGACGGTGACGTCCAGGGCGGTGGTGGGCTCGTCGGCGATCAGCAGGGAGGGGTCGTTGACCAGCGCCATGGCGATCATGGCGCGCTGGCGCATGCCGCCGGAGAACTGGTGCGGGTAGTCGTCGACCCGGCGGTCGGGCTGCGGGATGCCGACCCGGTCGAGCATCTCGACGGCACGGGCGCGGGCCTGCTTCTTGTTCGCCTGCGGGTGGTGCACCCGGTAGGCCTCGACGATCTGCTGCCCCACCGTGTAGTAGGGGTGCATCGCGGTGAGCGGGTCCTGGAAGATCATCGCCATCTGCCGGCCGCGCAGTTCGCGCACCCGGTCCGGCCCGGCCGCGATCAGGTCCTCGCCGTCGAGCCGGATCTCGCCGCTGATCCGGGCCCGCTTGGAGCGGTGCAGGCCCATGATGCCGAGCGAGGTGACGGACTTGCCGGAACCGGACTCGCCGACGATGCCCAGGGTGCGGCCCTTGGCGAGGTCGAAGCTGACCCCGTCGACGGAACGGACCAGGCCGTCGTCGGTGTCGAAGTGGATCCGCAGGTCCCGCACGGAGAGGAAGGCGTCCTGGCCGCCCGGGGCGGCCGCGCGGGCCGGGGTCTTCTGGAGCTCGGTCACGACAGCCTCACCCGGGGGTCGACAGCGGCGTACAGGAGGTCAACCACGAGGTTGCAGAGGACGATGAAGAAGGCGGCGAGCAGGGTGACGCCGAGGATCTTCGGCAGGTCGTTGTCGGAGATCGCCTGGACGGCGAACTGGCCGACGCCCTGCAGCGAGAAGACCTGCTCGGTGATCAGCGCGCCGCCGAGCAGCAGGCCGAGGTCCATGCCGAAGATGGTGACGATCGGGGTGAGCGCGGCCCGCAGTCCGTGCCGGGTGACGACCTTGGACTCGGCCAGGCCCTTGGCCCGGGCGGTGCGGATGTAGTCCTCGCTCATCGTCTCCAGCATTCCGGCGCGGGTGAGCCGGGCGTAGAGCGCGGAGTAGAGGAAGGCCAGCGAGATCCACGGCAGGATCAGGTTGCGGGCCCACATCACCGGGTTGTCGGTGAAGTTGACGTACTGGAGGTTGTCCAGGATCGGCCACTCGTAGCTGAACACCGTGAGCAGCAGCGCGCCGGTGAAGAAGACCGGCAGCGAGACGCCGGCGAGCGCGATGCCCATGGAGAGCCGGTCGAAGATCGAGCGCGGCTTGAGGGCGGAGATCACACCGGTGGTGACGCCGGAGGTCAGCCAGATCACGGCGGCGCCGATGGCCAGCGAGATGGTCACCGGGATGCGCTTGGTCAGCTCGGGCCAGACCTCCAGGTGATTCTTGAAGGAGTAGCCGAAGCAGGGCACGTGGCAGGTGGCCGGCTCGGGGCCGAACTTGTACTCGGCGCCGCTGACCAGCGCCTTGAGGAAGTTCCAGTACTGCGTGTACAGCGGCTGGTCGAGGCCGAGGTTCTGCTTGACCGCCTTGATCGCGTCCGGGGAGGGGTTCTTCCCGATGTACTGGGTGGCCAGCTGGTCGGCCGTCTGTCCGGCGAGGCGCGGGAGCAGGAAGAAGATCGCGAAGGTGACCGCGCTGACGACCAGTAGCAGCACCACGGCCGCGAGGATCCTGCGGATGATGTAGGCAAACACAGTTGGTCGGCTCCGGCCGCCCGCCGCCGTCCGGGGTCCTCCGGACGGCGGCGGGCGCCGCTGCCTTCACCTGCCTTCAGGGATGCGGAGCCAGGCTCTTACTTGGTGGTGCCGATGTTCAGGTAGTCGTACTCACCCGAGAAGGCCGCCGTGGACACGAGGTTGGTGGCGCTGTCCGGGCGGTACAGGAAGACCTTGAAGTCGGTCAGCGGGACGTAGACCGCCTGCTCCATGACCTTCTTGTCGATGTCGCCGTAGATCTTCTCGCGGGCCGCCCGGTCCGGGTTGGTGGCGGCGTCGTCGAGCAGCTTGTTGACCGCGGGGTCGTTCAGCGAGGGCAGGTTGCTGTTGCCGGAGGCCTTGATCGCGCGGCCGTCGACGATCTGCTGCAGGAAGCCGTAGCCGGTCGGCCAGTCGGCGCCCCACTGCATCATCATCAGGCCGATGTTGTGGTCCTTGGCGAACTGCGGGGCGCCGGCACTGTCGGCCAGGTACTTGCCCTGCGGGAACTGCTGGATCTCGGCGTTGATGCCGACCTTCTTCAGCGCGGCCTGGATCGAGGTGGCGGCGGCGACCTCGGTGGCGCGCTCGGTGCGGGCGGAGAGCACGGTGGTGATGCTGTCCTTGCCGCAGGCCTTCAGGGCTTCCTTGGCCTTGGCCTCGTCACCCTTGTTGTCCTTGGTCTCCCAGACGTTGAAGTCCTGGTGGCCCGGGATGTCCGGCGGGAGCATGGTGTTGGCGACCTGGCCGCGGATCGGACCGCCGAGCGCGGTCTGCACCGAGACCTTGTCGACCGCGAACTGGACGGCCTTGCGGCACTCGATGTTGTCGAACGGCGCGACCTGGGTGTTGATCGCCATGTAGACCTTGCGGCCGCCGTAGGCGTTGTCGGTGTTGGCCTTCAGCTTCGGGTTCTGCAGGATCTGCGCCTGGGTCTGCGGGTCGACACCGCCGCCCACCAGGTCGACCTGGGCGTTGCCGGCCAGCAGGTCCTTGTCGATGGTGGCCTGGTCGATGTTCATCCGCAGCACGATCTTGTCCGGCAGCTGCTTGCGGATCGGGTCGGTGGCCGGGTCCCAGTTAGTGTTCGGGACCAGGACGGCCTGCTTGCCGTCCTCGTAGGACTCGAACTTGAAGGAGCCGGAGGAGACGATCTTCTTGACGTACTCGGAGCCGGTGTCCTTGGCCTGCGGGACCGGAGCCGTCTGCGGGGCGCTGACCAGGTAGTCGAAGTCGGCGAAGGCGTGCTTCAGGTGGAAGACGATCGTGGTGTCGTCGGGCGTCTCGATCGACTTCAGGTCGCCGGTCTTGTCCTTGTACGGACCCGCGTACGGCGCGTCCGGGTTGTCGACCAGCAGCTCCTTGAAGTACGTCGGGCCGTTGGAGTTGACCTCCGGCGCGAAGTTGGAGCGCTCGACGGCGTACTTGACGTCCTTCGAGGTGATCGGGGTGCCGTCGTCGTACTTCAGGCCCTTGCGCAGCTTGTACGTCCAGGTCAGGCCGTCCGGGCTGACCTGGCCGAGCGACTCGGCGAGGTCCGGGACGAGCTTGTTGCCCGCCTCGCCGGCGCCCGGCTGGAAGGTGGTGAGCGGACGGCCGTACAGGCGCGAGAAGTTGTAGATGTAGGCGTAGTACGTGTTGCCCGGGTCGAGCGAGTCCGGGGCGCCCTTCATCTCGAAGGTGACCGTCCCGCCCTTCTTGTCCGAGGCGTTGACGATGTTCTTGGTGGCCGCGTTGGCCCCGGAGCCGCCGGCGGCCTCGGTGCCGGTGGCGGTGGACTTGGCGTCGTCGCTCTTCGTGCTCGACGAGCAGCCGGTGACGACCAGGACCGCGGAAGCGGCCATGGCGGTCAGCGCGACGGTACGGGACCTACGCATGGGTGAGATCAACCCCTTGAGGAAGTTGTGGCTGTACGAGGGATCCTGACGCTTTGTCAGTTGCTCTTGGGATCGAGGGCGTCACGCAGCCCGTCGCCGAGCAGGTTGAAGGCGAGCACGGTGAGGAAGATCGCCAGACCGGGGACCACCATGTACTGGGGGTCCACCTGGTAGTACCGGATCGCGTCCTGGAGCATGCCGCCCCAGGAGGCCTGCGGGGGCTGGATGCCGACGCCGAGGAAGCTCAGCCCGGCCTCGAAGAGGATGTTGGTCGGGATCAGCAGGGTCGAGTAGACCAGGATCGGACCGACCAGGTTGGGCAGCAGTTCCCTGAACAGGATGAACGGCCCCCGGGCGCCCAGGCTGCGGGCCGCGTAGACGAACTCGCGCTCGCGCAGCGAGAGGGTCTGTCCGCGCACGATCCGGCCGATGTAGGGCCAGTTGAAGAAGCCGATCACGAAGATCAGCACCATGATGTGCAGCGGCAGGCCGTGCAGGCCGAACGCGCCGCCCTGCAGCGACGTGGAGATCGCGATGGCGAAGAGCAGCAGCGGGAAGGCGAGGAAGACGTCCATCACCCGGCTGATCACGGTGTCCACCCAGCCGCCGTAGTAGCCGGCCATGATGCCGAGCACGGTGCCGATGGTGTTGGACAGCACGGTCGCGCCGAAGGCGACCAGCAGGGAGACCCAGGAGCCCTCGATCACGCGGGTGAGCAGGTCACGGCCCTGCAGAGGGTCGACGCCGAGCGGGTGGTCCCAGCTCATGCCGCCCCAGTCGCCCAGGGGCAGGCCGCCGAGGTCGGCGTCCAGCAGGTCCTGGTGGAGGGCGTCGGGGTCGAGGCCGAAAACCGATTCGATCGGCTTGGCCAGCACGGCGAGCAGGATCAGCAGGATCACCACGACGCCGCCGGCGACGGCGGCCTTGTCCCGCTTGAAGCGGGTCCAGGCGATCCGGCCGAGCGAGCGGCCCTCGATCTTCTTGGCCGGGCTCGCGGCGGCGTCTGCCTCCGGTGCGCTGCCGGCGGTCTTGATGGGTGCGGTCATGGTCAGTTCGGTCCCCTCGCCGACGGTGGCCGGCCCACGGGTGCCGGACGCCGGGATCGGCGGCTCGGCTGGTGCGGACGTGCTTGGGTGCGGACGTGCGGAGGTACAGGGTGCGGGGGTGCTTCCCAGCGGTACGACGTGCTCAGTACTGCTGCCACGCGGGATGGGCGTCACGTGGATCATGCGGTCCGCCAGCGCGTTCGCCTTTGTGGGGCGCCAACCACGCGCGGTGGGCTGTTGCAGAACTCTCTGCCATCCGAACTGGCTTGCGCCAGCCCTGCCAACCGACAGATGCCCAACTGTGATCTGTGCGCATGCACCTCCCGGATCTTCGGCATATCCCTCTTCACACAGCTGTAACAGCCATGTCAAGATGTCTGCCACCCACTCCGGGGAGAACGTCCGGAAAGACGCCGGAACCGGCCTGACATGGAGTCAAGCCGGTTCCGGTGATCGGACTTTGATGTTGTACGACGATTTCCGTCCGGGTCAGCGCCCGGGGTAGCCGGGCCACGGCTGCTGCGGCGGCGGCTGCTGCCCCGGCCAGCCCTGCGCCGGCGGATGCGTGCCGTAGCCGTAACCCGGCCCCTGGGCCGGACCCTGCTGCGAGGCGTACGGCGGCGGGGGCACCGGCGGGTAGGGCCCCGTCGACGGCCGGCCGTGGCCGCCCGCCTCCCGGTCGTAGAACGGGCGCGCGTTGGCCCGCATCCACAGCGCCACCGGGTCGTACTCGTCCGCCATCGCCACCGTCGAGACCGCGAGCCCCTCCGGCGCCACCGCGATCGCCCGCTGCATCAGCGCCCGCACCGCCTCCACCGTGGGCGGCGAACTCTCGTACAGGTCAAGACCGATGGCCAGGTACGGCTCGCCCACCGACGGCCGCACCCAGGCCCGGCGCAGCGCCTTCACCGCGCGCACCTCGACCGCCTGGCGCTCCAGCAGCGCGAAGAACTGCTGGGCCGGCACCTGCGGCTCGCTCAGCTTCAACGGACCGGCCGGCAGCCGGTCCAGGCCCGCGGCGACCCGCCGCAGGTCCGCCCAGGGCACGCCCACCCCGCCGCCCGGTGCGTGCGGGTTCAGCCAGAGCCCCCACCGGGTCCGGTACAGCGAGGCCGCGATCTCCCGGCCGGAGATCACCTCGTGCGCCCGCGCCCAGCCGGACGCCGCCAGCTGCTCGGGCGAGGTGACCGCCGGCGCGTACCCGTGGCCGCTGATCTCCATGTTCCCGTACTGGGCGTCCGGACTGCCCGGCGTGCCGTGCCAGAGCAGCATCCAGACCCGGCCCTCGGCGAGCGCGTGCAGCATCGTCTCGTAGGCCTCGTAGCGCTCCGGCGCCACCTCGCGCAGCGCGCGCTCCAGCGCGCCCGGATCCGGGCGTCCGGTGGGCGCCTGGCCCCAGGGCCCCGGTGCACCGCCAGCTACCGATCCCGCACTCATGCGCCCACCTCGCTGCGCTTCTTCGATCCTCGTCCGTCACCGGCGGCCCGGCGGCCGTCAGCACGCACCCTATGGGGAGGCCGCCGACCGCCGCCACGCCGACGTGCCAGGGCCCGTACCGCCGTCCCGCCCGCACCCTGTCCGGCGGATGCCGGACGGACGGCCGGAGGCCGGGTCAGCCCCGTACGTAGAAGGGCGCGACCCGGTTCACCAACCAGTCGACCACCGGATCGTCCGCGAGGTCGAGCAGTACGAGGTGGACGCCTCCGGGCAGCGGCGCGGTTCCCAGCGCTCGCCCGAGCGCCTCGTTCACCGCGCCCGGGTCGGCCGGGGCCCGCGGGTCCAGCTGGACGCCCACGAGCATCACGGTCGGCTCGCCCTCGACGCTCGCCAGCGCCCGCCGCGCGCTCAGCACCCCGGGCAGGGCGGCGAGTTCTCCGCGGCAGGCGGCCAGGAACGCCTCCGGGTCCTCCCCCGGCACCGGCTCGCGCAGCGCCACCCGGCCGCCGCCGGGAGCGTCCGGCGCGTCCGGGGCGGTGTCCCAGCGGTCCTCGCGCGGCCCGCGGCGCAGCTCGGCCACGCCCTCCGGCGGCACCGGGATGCCCACCGCCGCCTCCGGGTTGACCGCGATGCCCACGCCCAGCGGCAGACCGCGGGCGAACTCCCACACCGGCGCGACCGCGAACGGCATCCCCGGCGCCTGCTGGAGGAACACCTCCTGCGAGGAGAACACCGGGACATAGGGGTCGCCGGCCAGTTCGATCGTCGGAATGTCCAGCGACTGCCCCTGCGGGTCGCCGCCGGACGGCAGCGGGATCCACACCTGGCTGCGCGCCAGCACCTCGATCACCCGGGGGGTCGCGCCCGGGTCGCCGAGCGCGGCGGCGAGCACCTGCTCCAGCTCGTTGGCCGGCCACCCGCCGCCCGGCGGCGCCGCGTCCGCCCCGCCCCACCCCTGCTGCTCCACCGGGTACCCCATGCGCCGCCGTACCGCCCTCTGCTCGCCGATGCCCGCAGCCTAGCGTTTCGGCGCCCCCTCCCGGCCCGGCGGACCGAACGTGACGGAGGCCCCTCTCCCCTCATTCCCGTGGACGTGCCATGATGTGCGCGTCTGCGGTGGCATCCACCCAGGCCCCTCCAACTCCATACCGGCCGCTCGAACCCGCGCGGGAGAGTCCGGAGTGCCACCGTCAGGCGGCACAGCCGGCGCCGAAGGAGCAAGTCCTCCCCGGAATCTCTCAGGCACCCCTACCGCACGGGTTAGGCACATCTGGAAAGCGGTGCACGGCCCTGCCGTCCGCCCACCCACGGTGCAAGCCGCCATGCTGTTCCTACAGGGCAGTGGACGGTGAAGCTCTCAGGTTCGACGACAGATGGGGAGACCCAGCCGCCGCATGCCCGCGTGCAGGGTCCGCCGCCCCGAGCAGGGCCGGTCCCGGCGCGCGCACCCCTGAGTGCCCCGACCGAGGAGTTCCTGGCCATGTCGTCCCTCCGCCTCACCGCGCTCGACGCGCTGCACCGCGCCCTCGGCGCCACCATGACCGACTTCGCCGGCTGGGACATGCCGCTGCGCTACGGCAGCGAGCGCGAGGAGCACCTCGCCGTCCGCACCAAGGCGGGTCTGTTCGACCTCTCCCACATGGGCGAGATCACCGTCGCCGGCCCGCAGGCCGGCGAGATGCTGGACCACGCCCTGGTCGGCTTCGTCTCCGCGCTCGGCGTGCTGCGCGCCCGCTACACCATGATCTGCGCCGAGGACGGCGGCATCCTGGACGACCTGATCGTCTACCGCCTGCGCGAGGACGCCTTCCTGGTCGTCGCCAACGCCTCCAACGCCCAGCTGGTGCTGGACGAGCTGATCGCCCGCGCCAAGGGCTACAACGCCGTCGTCTCCGACGACCGCGACGCCTACGCGCTGATCGCCGTCCAGGGCCCGGAGTCCACCGAGATCCTGGCCGGCACCACCGAGGCCGACCTGCCCGGCCTGAAGTACTACGCGATCCTCCCGGCCCAGGTGGCCGGCCGCGACGTGCTGCTCGCCCGCACCGGCTACACCGGCGAGGACGGCTTCGAGATCTTCTGCAACCCGGGCGACGCCGAGCAGATCTGGCAGGCGCTCACCGAGGCCGGCGCCGACCGCGGCCTCATCCCCTGCGGCCTGTCCTGCCGCGACACGCTGCGCCTGGAGGCCGGCATGCCGCTGTACGGCCACGAGCTGTCCACCGACCTGACCCCGTTCGACGCGGGCCTCGGCCGGGTCGTCCGCTTCGACAAGACCACCAACGACGGCGCCTTCGTCGGCCGCAAGGCCCTGGAGCGGGCCGCCGCCGAGGCCGAGGCCAACCCGCCGCGGGTGCTGGTCGGCCTGGTCTCCGAGGGCAAGCGCGTGCCGCGCGCCGAGTACACCGTGGTCTCCACCGACGGTGAGCCGATCGGCCGGATCACCTCCGGCTCGCCCTCCCCCACCCTGGAGAAGCCGATCGCGATGGCCTACGTGGACGCGGCCCACGCCACCCCGGGCACCACCGTCGCGGTGGACGTGCGCGGCAAGCACGAGCCGGTCCAGGTCGTGGCGCTGCCGTTCTACAAGCGCGCCCGCTGACCCTCCCCCCACCTGTTTCCCCGCGAGGAACGTCCGCGCGCCGGGCCGCTTCGTCGTACCCGCTTCCCATCCTGGAGAATGACGCCATGAGCAACCCCCAGCACCTGCAGTACACCGAGGAGCACGAGTGGCTGACCGCCGCCGACGCCGACGGTGTGTCCACGATCGGCATCACCCAGCACGCCGCCGACGCCCTCGGTGACATCGTCTACGTGGAGCTCCCCGAGGTCGGCTCCACCGTGACGGCCGGCGAGACCTGTGGCGAGCTGGAGTCGACCAAGTCGGTCAGCGACCTGTTCTCGCCGGTGACCGGTGAGGTCACCGAGGTCAACGAGGACGTCAAGAACGACAACGGCCTGGTCAACAGCGAGCCGTTCGAGGGTGGCTGGCTGTTCAAGGTCCGCGTCGAGGCGACCGGCGCCGTGCTGACCGCCGACGAGTACACCGCGCTCACCAACCCCTCGGCCTGAGCCACCGCCGGGGCGGCCGCCGCACCGCGGCCGCCCCGCGCCGTCCCACCCGTCGCCCGCCGCCACCCTTCCGGCGACGCGCGGGGCGCGGCCCCTCCTGACTCTCCTCCCGGGAAGACTCCACCATGACGGTTCTGAACCAGTCCCTGCACGCCCTCGACCCGGAGATCGCCGCCGCGGTCGACGCCGAGCTGCACCGCCAGCAGACCACCCTGGAGATGATCGCCTCCGAGAACTTCGCCCCGGTGGCGGTCATGGAGGCCCAGGGCTCGGTGCTGACCAACAAGTACGCCGAGGGCTACCCCGGCCGCCGCTACTACGGCGGCTGCGAGCACGTCGACGTGGTCGAGCAGATCGCCATCGACCGGATCAAGGCCCTGTTCGGCGCCGAGCACGCCAACGTCCAGCCGCACTCCGGCGCGCAGGCCAACGCCGCCGCGATGTTCGCGCTGATCAAGCCGGGCGACACCATCCTGGGCCTGAGCCTGGCCCACGGCGGTCACCTGACCCACGGCATGAAGATCAACTTCTCCGGCAAGCTCTACAACGTGGTGCCGTACCACGTGGACGACAAGAGCGGCCAGGTCGACATGGACGAGGTCGAGCGCCTCGCCAAGGAGCACCGGCCGCAGCTGATCATCGCCGGCTGGTCCGCCTACCCGCGCCAGCTCGACTTCGCCGCGTTCCGCCGGATCGCCGACGAGGTCGGCGCGCTGCTGATGGTCGACATGGCCCACTTCGCCGGCCTGGTCGCCGCGGGCCTGCACCCCAACCCGGTGCCGTTCGCGGACGTGGTCACCACCACCACCCACAAGACCCTGGGCGGCCCGCGCGGCGGCGTCATCCTCTCCAAGGCCGAGCACGCCAAGAAGATCAACTCCGCGGTCTTCCCCGGCCAGCAGGGCGGCCCGCTGGAGCACGTCATCGCCGGCAAGGCCGTCGCCTTCAAGGTCGCCGCCTCGGAGGAGTTCAAGGAGCGCCAGCAGCGCACCCTGGACGGCGCCCGGATCCTGGCCGAGCGCCTGCTGCAGGCCGACGTCACCGAGGCCGGCGTCTCCGTGCTGTCCGGCGGCACCGACGTCCACCTGGTCCTGGTCGACCTGCGCAACAGCCAGCTCGACGGCCAGCAGGCCGAGGACCGGCTGCACGAGGTCGGCATCACCGTCAACCGCAACGCCATCCCGAACGACCCGCGCCCGCCGATGGTCACCTCCGGCCTGCGGATCGGCACCCCGGCGCTCGCCACCCGCGGCTTCCAGGCCGAGGACTTCCGCGAGGTCGCCGACATCATCGCCGAGGCCCTGAAGCCGGCCTTCGACGAGGGCACCGCCGAGGCGCTGAAGGCCCGGGTCACCGCCCTGGCCGAGAAGTACCCGCTCTACCCGAACCTGTAGAGCCTCCCGTTCGGCCGCGGGTGACCGGGCTCACCCCGCCCGGACACCGGGGATTCCGGGGCACCGCGCACACTGGAGAGTGCGCGCGGTGCCCCGTCCCGTGTCACCGCCCGACCGACCCTCCCGCCACCGCCGTCCTCCCTCCCCGCCGGCACCACCCACGAGACCAGACAAGGACGTCCCTCCGTGGCCATCAGCGTCTTCGACCTCTTCTCCATCGGCATCGGCCCGTCCAGCTCCCACACCGTCGGCCCGATGCGCGCCGCCCGGATGTTCGCCCGCCGCCTGAAGTCGGAGGGCCTGCTGACCGGGGTGACGGCCGTCCGCGCCGAGCTCTACGGCTCGCTGGGCGCCACCGGCCACGGCCACGGCACCCCCAAGGCGGTGCTGCTCGGCCTGGAGAACAACTCCCCGCGCGGCGTCGACGTCGACCAGGCCGACCGCGACGTCGAGCGGATCACCGCCGAGAAGCGGATCAACCTGCTCGGCGTCCACGCCATCGACTTCGACCCGGACACCCAGCTGGTGCTGCACCGGCGCCGCTCGCTGCCGTACCACGCCAACGGCATGACCCTGTGGGCCTACCGGGCCGACGGCTCCACCGCGCTGGAGAAGACCTACTACTCGGTCGGCGGCGGCTTCGTCGTCGACGAGGACGCGATCGGCGCGGACCGGGTCAAGCCCGACGACACCGTGCTGAAGTACCCCTTCCGCACCGGCGAGGAGCTGCTGCGGCTGACCCGGGAGACCGGCCTGTCCATCTCCGGCCTGATGCTGGAGAACGAGAAGGCCTGGCGCTCCGAGGAGGAGATCCGCGCCGGGCTGCTGGAGATCTGGCGGGTCATGCAGGAGTGCGTGCGGGCCGGCATGTCCCGCGAGGGCATCCTCCCCGGCGGCCTCAAGGTGCGCCGCCGCGCCGCCGCTGCCGCCCGCGCGCTGCGCGCCGAGGGCATCGGCCCGGCCAACGCGATGGAGTGGGTGACCCTCTACGCGATGGCGGTCAACGAGGAGAACGCCTCCGGCCGCCGGGTGGTCACCGCCCCGACCAACGGCGCGGCCGGCATCATCCCCGCCGTCCTGCACTACTACCTGAACTTCATCCCGGGCGCCGACGAGGACGGCATCGTCCGCTTCCTGCTCGCCGCGGGCGCGATCGGCATGCTCTTCAAGGAGAACGCCTCCATCTCCGGCGCCGAGGTCGGCTGCCAGGGCGAGGTCGGCTCCGCCTGCTCGATGGCCGCCGGCGGCCTCGCCGAGGTCCTCGGCGGCAGCCCGGAGCAGGTCGAGAACGCCGCCGAGATCGGCATCGAGCACAACCTCGGCCTCACCTGCGACCCGGTCGGCGGCCTGGTCCAGATCCCCTGCATCGAGCGCAACGGCATGGCCTCCGTCAAGGCCGTCACCGCCGCCCGGATGGCCCTGCGCGGCGACGGCCGCCACCACGTCTCCCTCGACAAGGCGATCAAGACCATGAAGGAGACCGGCGCCGACATGAAGATCAAGTACAAGGAGACCTCGCGCGGCGGCCTCGCCGTCAACGTCATCGAGTGCTGACCTGACACCCGCCGGCGCCCCCGCCCTTCGCGGCGGGGGCGCCGCCGTGCTCCGGCCCTCTCACTCGCCCGGGTGAACCCGCCGCATTCGGCCACCCGGGTGGTCCGGCGGCTGCCATCGTGACGGGACAACACCCCCACGAGCCCCCGGAGCGCGGATGAAGCACACCCGAACCGGTGTCCGCACCCTCACCACCCTGCTGCTGGCCGCCCTCCTCGCCGCCGTCGGCGCCGCCCCCGCGGCGGCCCGCGCCGCGCTGCCGGACGCCACCGACGCGGCCTTCGCCGACGACTGCCTGCGCGCCCACAACGAGTACCGCGCCCGCCACGGCGTCCCGGCGCTGGCGCTGGACCCCGCCGCCCAGGAGTACGCCAGGAGCCGCGCCGCCCGGCTCTCGACCTTCGAGCGCCTCTCCGGCGGCCACGCCGGCCTCGACCCCGCGTACGGCGAGAACCAGTCCTGGTTCGCCTCCACCGCCCCCGACAGGGCCGGCTGCCGCCGGGCCGTCGACGCCTGGTACGCCCAGGCCGGGGCCTACGACTACACCCGCCCCGGCTTCTCCGCCGCCACCGGCCTGTTCACCCAGATGGTCTGGAAGTCCTCCACCCGCCTCGGCTGCGCCCGCGCCCACGGCCGGGGCGACACCTGGTACGAGACCTACGTCGTCTGCGACTACGGCCCCCCGGGCAACGTCTCCCCCCAGTACGCCGAGAACGTCCTGCCCCCGCTCCGCTGATCAGCAGGTCTCCCGGTACGGGACGCCGGGCAGGTGGGTGCGCCACTCCGCCCGGCCCAACCCGCCGCCCGCCCGGCGGCACACGCCCGCCGCGGCGGCGGCCGGGGCGACCTCGATCCGCTGCCGCACCTGCCCCCCGGCGACGTACAGGGCGGCCGAGTCCGGCGAGAACGCGAGGTCCTGCACCGTGTCGCCGGCGGTGGGGAAGGGGGCGCCGACCGGAAGGTGCGAGTCGAGGTCCCAGAGCTGGACGGTGCTGTCCAGGTACGCGACGGCGAGCGTGCGGCCGTCCGGCGAGAAGGCGAGGGCGAGGACCATCGACGCGCCGAGGTCGGCGCGGGTCAGGATGCCGAGCCGGCGTTCCAGGCCGCCGTCCCACAGGGTGACCCGGCCGGCCGACTCACCGGCCGCGAGGTACCGGCCGTCGGCGCTGAACTCCAGCGCCTCCGCGGCCGCGAGGTGCCGCGGGTGCGGCATGGCCGTCAGGCGCGGCAGGTCGACGACGTCGCCGGAGGACGTGACCAGCAGCCGGCCGTCGGGACGGATGGCGAACTCCTCCCCCTGCGGCCCCGGGACGGTCGCGGTCACCCGGCCGGCGCCGGGGTCCCAGAGTTCGAGCCCCGCCGTCCCGGCCCGCAGCACCACCCGGCCGTCCGGGGCGAGCGCCATGCCCGACCAGCGCTCCGGCGGATCGCCCGCCGGAACCACCGGCCCGCCCCGCCGGGCGTCCCAGAACCCGATGCTCCGCGCGAGGCCCGGCCCCCAGGTGCTGTAGCCGAGCCCGCTCCCGTCCGGACGGAACGCCAGCGACACGGCGCAGGGCGGCGTGAACCGTGCGAAGGGACCTCGGGACGGCTCCCGCCGGCAGGGCTGCCCGGGCAGCCCGGCGACCGGTGCACCGGTACGGCCGTCGACGAGCGCGAAGCGGGCGAGCCCGTCCGCGCCGGGCAGGCCCGCGGTGGCGAGCAGGGACCCGTCCGGGCTGAACCTCGCCTTCAGCAGCTCCGGCTGCCAGTCGGCCCGGACCGTCCCGCTCACGTCCAGGGTGCGGACCACGGAGCCGGTACCGTCGCCCGGACCGGCCAGATAGCGGAGCAGCCCGGTCCGCGGGTCGATCCGGGGGTCGACGGCGATCTCGCCGTCGGTCGGATAGACGAGGGCCGGCGAGTTCGGGCTGTCCAGCCGCCAGAGGAGCACCTCCGTGCCGGTCATCGCGACCAGGTAGCGGTCGTCCGCGCTGCTCCCCAGCTCCCTCATCCGGCGGAACTCCAGCGGCAGGCCCTCGGTGCCGGTGGCGGTGTCCCAGGTCCGGACGGTGCCGTCGGTGACGTGGGCCAGCACCCGGCCGCCCGCGACGAACCGGTACGGCTCCCGGTAGCAGTCCCGGTCGGCGGTCCAGGGCACCGCCAGCTGCCGGCGCTCGGCGACGTCCCAGAGCTGGAGCGGGCGCCCGGGCACGCAGTAGGCGAGCAGCCTGCCGTCGGGGCCGAGCGTCACGTCCGGAGCGTCCGGGTCGAACAGGCGGTGGTCCCGCGCGTACCGGGCCGTCGTCGAGGCCGGCATGCTGCCGCCCGTCGGGTCGGCGGCCGGATCGCGGGGCGCCCGGAACTCCATGAGCGCCCCGCCGCCGCCCGCGTCCCACAGCGTGACCACGTACTCGGTGGGCGTGCGGTCGTACCCGACCACCTGCCGGCCGCTCGGGCCCATCTCGGCACCGCCCGACGCCGGGCCGAGGACCAGGTCGGGGGTGCGGCCGGTCAGGTCCCGTACCGCGACCCGGCCGGCGTTCTCCGGGGCCGGCTCGTCCGGGAAGAAGGTCACCAAGTCCCCATCCCCCTCCTTCCACCCCACCCGGCCGACATCCCCGCCCAGCCCGGGGAGGGTGCGCACGGGCGCGCCGGTCTCCAGGTCGCGGACGGTGACCCGGTCGGGGCCGATGCTGGTCAGCGTCCGGCCGTCGGAGCCGAGGTGGCGGACGGTGCCCGGGTCGCCGTCGGGGTCGGCGTAGGCGTCCAGTTCCCGCTGCGCCGCGGCGCCCAGCACGGCGGACCTGGTCTCCGGCAGGTCGGCGAGCCGCCAGGCGGCGAGGGCGAGCCGCATGGCGGTGCGGGGGTCGGACAGCCGCAGGACGGCGGCGACGCCGGCGGCCCGGCGCGCGTCCGCCTCGACGCGGCGCCGCTCGCCGGTCCGGTTCTGCTGCCACGCCGCCAGGCCCGCCGTCAGGGCGAGCGCCAGCACCGCGCAGAGCACGCCGGTGAGCGCCCGCCGCCGGCGGCGCTCGCGGCCCTGCGCGGCGGTGCTGGCGGCGAGGAACTCCCGCTCCAGCGGGGTGAGTTCGTCCGGCCCGTCGGGCCGGGCCGGGAACCGGTCCGCCGCGACGGACAGCCGCACCCCCCGGTACAGCGCGCCGGTGTCCCGGTCCAGCGCCGCCCAGGCCTGCGCGGCCTCGGTGAGGCGGCGCTGGGTGTGCAGGCGTTCGCGGTCCTCGTCGATCCAGCCGCGCAGCCGCGGCCAGCCGGTGAGCAACGCCTCGTGGGCGAGGTCCACGGTGGAGCCGGTCAGGGTGATCAGCCGGGCGCGGGCCAGCTGTTCGAGGACGGGCGCGGCGCCGGGGCCCGCCGCGGCGCGCTCGGCGAACTCGGCGCGGTCAGCGGGCCGCCGGGTGTCATGGGTGCCCTGACCCGGTGCGACCAGCCGCAGCAGCACCCTGCGGGCGACCGCGGCCTGCGCGGGGGTGAGGCCGGCGTGGAACTCCTCGGCGGTGCGGGCGAGCGCGCCGTGCAGTCCGCCCGCCGCCTCGTACGCGCTCTCCGCGAGGGTGCGGCCGCGGCGGCGGCGCCAGGTCTCCAGCAGGGCGTGCGAGAGCAGCGGCAGGCCGCCGGGCTCGTCGGCGAGGTCGCGGACGATCCGGGCGGTGAGCGAGCGTTCGACGACCAGCCCGCGGGCGGCGGCGGGCCGCACGACGGCGTCGCGCAGTTCCTCGGGGCTCATCGGGGTGACCAGCTGGGTGGTCTCCCGGACGGCCTCGGCGAGCGGGCCGTGGGCGGCGCAGTGGCCGAAGAAGTCGGCCCGTACGGCGAGCACCACGCGGGCGCCCCGGTCGGGCCCGGCGGCGGCGAGCAGCAGGCCGACGAAGCGGGCGCGCTCGGCGGCGTCGGCGCAGAGCGTGAACACCTCCTCGAACTGGTCGACGAGCAGCACCACGCCCCGGCCGGTGTTCTCCGGCGCGAGCAGTCCGGCGTGGCTGCGGACGGGGTGCGGGCCGGGCGTCAGGATGCGGATCGCGGTCGGCCGGTGCGGGCCGGCCTCCTCGCGCAGGGCGGGCACCAGGCCGGCCCGCAGCAGCGAGGACTTGCCGCTGCCGGAGGGCCCGACCAGCGCGACGACCCGTCGTTCGCGCACCAGCGCGACGAGCCGGGCGACCAGGTTCGCGCGGCCGAAGAACAGCTCCCGGTCGCCGGGCTCGAACCGGGCCAGCCCGAGGTACGGCGCGCCGGCCGGGTCGTCGCCCGCGGCCGCCCGCTCGGCGAGCTCCCGGCTCGCCCGCTGCCAGCGCCCGGTCCAGTCGTCGGCGTCGCCCCCGCACGCGCCGACGTAGGCGAGGACGACGGGCAGGGTCGGCAGCCGGTCCCCGGAGGCGGCCTGGGCGAGCGCGGCCGGCGAGTAGTGCGCGCGGGCGGCCATGGCCCGGTAGGTGAGGCCGCCGGCCTCCTGTCTGAGCTCGCGCAACTCGTGGGCGAACCGCTCCACCGGCCCGTCCGCCGGATCCACCGGCCGTTCACGGCGTCCCATCCCGTTCCCCTCGCCCCCCGACGTCGGCCCGGGCCACGGTAGGTGCGGGGATCCCCGGCCCACAAGGCGCCCGGGCGGCGGGGCGGGCTTTGTCCACGGCGGTCCGGAGGGCCTTCTGGACAACGCCCGGACGGCGAAGACTGCGGTCATGGCGCCGGGCCTCCCCGACGGGGGTGGGGAGGCCCGGGGCCCGGCCGGCCGTCAGCCGGTGGGCAGGCGGCGGTGGAGCTCCTCCGGCGAGAGGTCCTCCAGGTGGGTGAGGAAGATCCACACATGGCCCGAGGGGTCCTTGAGGACGGTGGTGCGGTCGCCGTGGAACATGTCGGTCGGCGGCTGGAGGACCTCCGCGCCGACCGCCTCTGCGCGCGCGGCGAGGGCGTCCACGTCGGGCACGTAGACGTGCAGGGCGACGCTGGTGCCGCCGAGCACGGACGGGGCGGTGAACGGCGCGCCGTCCCCGCCGGCGTCCCCCAGCATCAGCACGGACCGCCCGATGCTGATCTCCGCGTGCAGGACCCCGCCCCCGGGCGCGTCGATCCGGATGTCCTCGCGGGCCCCGAAGGCCCGCTCGTAGAAGTCGATCGCCGCAGCGGCGTCCGCGACCATGATGTGCGGGACGGCCGCGTAGCGGTACCGGTCGGGAACGACGCCGTCGGTGGCGGTCATGGGCGGATCCCCCTCGGAGAGTGCCGCCGGCCGTTCACCGGCGGTCCGGGAGGACGGTAGGAGGTGAAGCCGACTTGAGGTCAAGCGCCACGCGGTGGCGGGCCGCCCGGGAAGCCCCGGAGGCGGGCACGGAATAGTGTCGATCATGAATAATCTCAGGCCACGGCGTGAACCTATGCAAATTCCCAAGGTGAACTAAGTTACAAACCTTGAAATCGAAGCCACCTGGTTTGCCCACATGCTGAGATCCATGCGATAGTCGAGATGTCCGAGGGCGGACGCCAGCGACTGGCACGCCCCTGGGCGCGAGAAGACTTCGGCCGGCCCGACCTGGCGCGGCCGACGCCCATCGCGCGGCACGCACCCCCTTGGCCGGCGCGATGACCTGCAGGGGCCCCCAGCCGCCGGACCACGGTGAAGTCGGGGGCCCCGCGTGTTTTCCCGGCCGGACGGCCGCCCTCCGGAGTCAGGCCCGCTCGCGGACCTTCAGCTCGAACCAGACGCCCTTGCCGCGCGGCAGCAGGTCGGCGCCCCAGCGGTCCGCCAGGTCGTCGACCACCTGCAGGCCGCGCCCGCGCTCGTTCACCGGGAGCGGCTCCGCCACGACCATGCACGGCAGGGCCCGCGAGGAGTCCCGCACTTCCACCCGGACCCAGCCCGGCTTGCGCATCACGGCCAGTCCGATCGTCCGGCCGGCAGCGTGCCGCACCGCATTGGCGACGAGTTCACTGGTGAGTAACTCGCCGACCTCCAGGTGCTGGTGCAGGTCCCAGGTCTCCAGGGCCGCGAGCACCAGCCGGCGCGCCAGCGGGCCGGTCGCCGGCCGGGACGGCAACCGCACCTCGCGCGGCGCCTCCCGGTCGCACAGCTTCCCGACGTACAGCTGTTCCAGCTCCTCGGAGCTGAGCCGTTCCAGGGCCGCGAGGGCGTCCTGGAACGGAGCCCACGACGCGTCAGCGACCAAGCTGGCACCCGGAAGTGATGACTGATCTGTTTCGCCCCAACCCGCCATGCGACCCATCATTGCGGAACGCAAGCGGCCGCGTACGGACAATGAGCAAACGATCACGGGTGTTTCGGCATATGCCGCGTGCAACCCGAACCCGCGTTCGGGCAGGTCCGGGGCAGGGTCGCGACGGGCCGCGGGCTACCAGGCACTCCAGTCGAGGTTCCAGCCGCTGAGGCCGTTGTCCGGCGCGACCCGGCCGCGGGCGGAGTTCTGCACGGTGACCACGTCCCCGATCAGCGAGCCGTCGTAGAACCGGCCCGCCGAGGTGCCCGGGCCGCCGCCCTTGACGTCCTTGAGGCCCACGCAGCCGTGGCTGACGTTGTCCTCGCCGAAGGCGTTGCTCCAGTAGTTGCCGTGCACGTAGGTGCCGGAGTCGGTGAGCCGCATGGAGTGCGGGACCTGGAGGTCGTAGGGCTCGCCGGTCATCCCGGGCAGGGTGCTGGACTGCATCCGCACCACGCCCTCCTTGGACATGACCACCATGGTGCCGTTCCAGGTCGGGTGCTCGGGCGAGCCGGAGGTGATCTCGACGACCGAGCTCTGACCGTCCCGGACCACCGTCATCCGGTGCGCCCCGGCGTCAACCGTCGAGATCTGGGATCGCCCGATAGTGAAGGGCTCGTCCCGGTCGACTCCCCCGTAGACGCCCGGGGCGATCTCCACGCTCTTCAGCCGGTACCGGACGGTGACCTGCGTCCCCGGGTTCCAGTACTTCTCGGGACGGAAGTCCAGCCGGCGGTTGCCGAACCAGTGGCCCCGCACCACGGTGCCGTCGCTGGTGTTGAAGGTGATGCCCTTCGCCACCGCGTCCTTGTTCTTCACGTCCTTGTCGAAGGTGACCGAGACGATCATGCCCACGCCGTAGGTGGCGCCGTCCTCCAGGTTGTCGCCCGCCTTCGCCTCGCGCTCGGGGGTGAGCGTGGTGAAGCTGCTGTCCGCCGAGGCGACCACGCCGCCCGCGTCCGCCGCCAGGGCGCTCACCTGGTACGCGGTGCCGACGGCCAGCGGGCCGGACGGGGTCCAGCTCGACCCGTCGGCGGCGATGGTGCCGGCCACCTCCTTGCCGGCCCTGTCGCTCACCTTGACGGTGGTGAGCCTGCCGCCGGAGACCGCGACCCTGAGCGCGCCGTCCGGGGCGACGTCCACCGCGCCGGCCCCGGGCTGGATGTCCACCACGGCCTGCGAGACCCTGGGGGCGGCGCCGGTGGCGGGCGCCCCCGCGGCCGTCGTGGGGGCCGCGGGGGCCGTGGGCGCCGCGCCGGCCGCCGACGGGACCCCCGCGGTCCCGCCCGCGCCCAGCTCGGCCTTGGCCGCGCTGCCGCTCCCGCCCCCGCTTCCCCCGCCGCCGCAGGCGCTGGTCAGCACCAGCGCTCCCCCGACCAGACCGGCGGCCATCACCCTGCGTATCGACTTCACCGTCGACTCCCTCCCTCGTACTCGCACGACCAATACACGCACCACCCAGCGGAAAGGTTGCGCCGTTCGGGGACCCGTCCACGCGGAAACGACGACCGGCCCGACCCCGGCGAGTGGGGATCGGGCCGGTCCGTGCCGTACCGGGCCTGGCGGCGGCTACCGCCGGGTAGGACCTACCAGTTCGCCCAGCCGATGTTCCAGCCGCTCAGGCCGTTGTCGGGGGCGACGGTCTTCTCCTTGGAGTTCTTCACGATGACGACGTCGCCGATGATCGAGTCGTTGAAGAACTTGCCCGCCTGCGAGGTGTCGCTGCCGCCCTTCTCGTCCTGCAGCGAGATGCAGCCGTGGCTGGCGTTGGTCTTGCCGAACGGGTTGGCCCAGTAGTTGCCGTGCACGAAGGTGCCGGAGGTGGTCAGGCGCATCGCGTGCGGCACGTCCGGGATGTCGTACTCGCCGCCGAGACCGACGGTCTGCGAGTTCATCCGGGTGACCTTCTCCTTGGACATCACCACCATGGTGCCGTTCCAGGAGGGGTTCTTCTCGTCGCCGAGGGTCACCGGCACGGTGTGGCTCGCGCCGTCCCGGGTCACCGTCATCTGGTGGCTGGCCGAGTCGGCCACGGAGACCTGGGAGCGGCCGATGGTGAACGGCTCGTCCTTCTCCACGTCGCCGTAGACGCCCGGGGCGACCTCGACGTTCTTCAGCCGGTACTTGATGGTGACCTTGGTGCCCGGCGCCCAGTACTTCTCGGGGCGGAAGTCGATGCGCTTCGAGCCGAACCAGTGGCCCTTCACGGTGGTGCCGTTGTTGGTCTCGAAGGTGATGCCGCCCAGGACCGCGTCCTTGTTCTTGATCTCCTTGTTGAAGACCACCGAGACGATCATGCCGACGCCGTAGGTGGCGTTGTCGGCGATGTTGTCGTTGGTGGAGACCTTCTTCTCGGGCGTCAGCGTGGTGAACGAGGTGGTGGACGCGGCCACCAGGCCCTCGGCGTCGGTGGCCTGGGCGTTCACCTTGTACGCCATGCCGACGGCTAGCGGGGAGGTGGGCTTCCAGCCGCTGCCGTCCGCGGCGATGGTGCCCGCGACCGGCTTGCCCTCCTTGTCGGTCACCTCGACCGCGGTGAGCTTGCCGTTGGCCACGGCGACCTTGAGCGCGCCGTCCGGGGCGACGTCCTGGGCGCCGTCCTTGGGCTCGACGGTCACCACGGCGGCCGAGGTCTTCGGCGTGGCCGCGGACTGGCCCGGCGCCGGAGTGCCGTTGCCGGAGTCCCCCGTACCGTTGGCGCCGGCCGTGGCGGCCGCTTCGCCGCCCCCGGTGGTCTTGTTGTCGCCGCCGCTGCTGCTGCAGGCCGCGGTGAGCAGCAGCACCCCGCCCATCGCCAACGCCACCGCACTGCTGCGCAGACGGCGGCGGGTGACGGTGGTGCGTATCGCGGCGTCGGCCGCCCTAACCGGCTTCACGGTCTCTCCCCTCCCGGTGTACATCCTGATGGACGCATTGTTCGCCCGGACGGGTTGCACCGGACCGGCGATCTTTCGCGCCGGGCTTCGGCGCGGCAAGCAGGATAGCTGGGCCGAATGGGTGAATCCTGGGGAGGCTACCGGTGAACGCCGGTGAAGATCATCCGCACATGATCATCAGGGGGTGACCGTCGGGGACGGGCTCCCGGACGGGGGCGGGGAGGCGGTCCCGGAGGGGCTCGGGGACGGGGCCGGGGACGGGTTCGGTGACGGGGCCGGAGACGGGCTCGGGGGCACGTTCACCACCGGTCCGGCGGGCGGGGTGGCGGAGGGGCTCGCGGCGGAGCGGAAGGCGCTTCCGGCCACCCACTGCGCCCAGGACAGGTTCCAGCCGTTCAGACCGTTGTTCGGCGGCACCACGTCGCCCGTCGCGGCCTTCACCTCGAACACGTCCCCCGGGAGCGTGTGCTCGAAGAGCCAGCCCGCCGGCGTCTCGCCGCTCGACCCGCCCTTGACGTCGGCCAGGCCGATGCAGCCGTGACTGGTGTTGGCGGTGCCGAACACCGACGGGCTGGCCCAGTAGTTGCCGTGCACGAAGGTGCCCGAGTTGGTCAGCCGCATCGCGTGCGGGACGTCCTTGATGTCGTACTCGTCGCCCATCCCGACGGTCTGCGAGTTCATCCGGGTGACCTTGTACTTCTCGGACACCACGAGCACGCCCCGGTACGTCGTGTGCCTGGCGTCCCCGCCGGACACCTTGAGCGTGCGCACCGCCTTGCCGCCCTGGCCGGCCCGGACGGTGAGGGTGTGGGCGTCCAGGTCGACGGTGGACACCTGGGCCCGGCCGACGGTGAACCGGACGTCCTTGCTCTGGGTGCCGAACTCGCCCGGCGCGCCCTGCACGTCCTTGAGCCGCAGCGCGACGGTGACCCTGGTGCCCGGCGCCCAGTAGTCCCGGGGGCGGAAGTCCAGGCGCTGGCCGCCGAACCAGTGCGCGGCCACCTCCACCGGCGGGTCGGCGGTCACCGCGATCGCGCGCTCCACCACGGCCCGGTCGGTGATCGGGCGGCTGAACCGCAGCGAGACCGGCATGCCGACGCCGACGGTGGAACCGTCCTCGGGGGTGAAGAAGGCGACGAAGGTGTGCGCCGGGGGCATCGTCGAGAAGTCGGTGTGCTGGACCGCCCGTTGGCCCTGGTCGTCCTCGGCGACGGCGTCCAGGGTGAACGCGGTGGCCGGCGGCAGCGTGCCGTTCGGGGTCCAGCTGGCGCCGTCGGGGGAGAGCGTGCCGGGGACCTCGCCGCCCCGGGTGTCGGCGAGCCGCACGGAGACCAGCCGGCCCTGGGCGACCGTCACCCCGACCGGGCCCTCGGGCGGCAGGTTCTGGGTGTCGTCGGCGGGCACCGCGGTGATCGACGCCCGCGAGGGCGGAGGCGGAGCGCCCGGACCACCGGACGGAGCGGCGTCCCCGCTCGACGTCCCCGACCCACCGCCACCGGCACAGCCGACCAGCACCGCCAGGCAGCAGCCCAGCGCCGCCAGCCGCCCCACCCACATCTCGCGGCCTCCCGCCGTCTCCGTCCGTTACCCCCCACAACGAGGCCACCCCCACCAGGACACGCCGACACGCCGCCCCACCACCCCGAAAGCCCCACCCCATCCACCCTTTTTATGTAGACCGGTCTACTGATGGCCGCCGCCCACCCGGAGCGAAAAGTCGGCCCGGCCGACTTCCCACTCCCCGCGCGCCCGCTCGGAGCAAGAAGTCGGCGGGACCGACTTTCCCCTCCGGGAGCACCCCGCGAATCTGTAGACCGACCGACATATTCCACGGCGGGGCCCAACCGGCGTGCAGGGGCAGGCGCGAGCACAGGAGGAGCGCGGACCAGGAAGTCGGACCCGCCGACTTTCCACTCCGGGAGCACCCGCGAATCTGTAGACCGGTCGGCATATTCCACGGCGGGGCGCAGACGGCACGCAGGGGTGGGTGGGGTGGAGTGGGAAGTCGGGCCGGCCGACTTTTCGGGTGCGCGCCCGGGCGCCATCTGCCGGTAAGACGGTGTTCAGCCGCTTCCGTCCGGCGTGAACAGGGAATGAGAGACCGCACGGGGTCCGGGACACCCCGTCAGGGAGGGCACCGCCATGGCGTCAGGGCAGGAGTCGGCGACCGCCGTACGCGCGCACGCCCCCGGGACCGCGGACGGGGCCGGCGGTGCGGTGCCGTGGCCGGGCAGCCGGCTGCCGCTCGGCGCCCGCTTCCACCCAGGCCCGGACGGCCGCCCCGGCACCAACTTCGCGCTCTGGGCCGGCGGCGCCGAGGCCGTCGACCTCTGCCTCTTCGACGAGGACGGCCGCGAGACCCGCCTGCGCCTCACCGAGCAGGACGCCCACACCTGGCACGGCTTCGTCCCCGGCGTCCTCCCCGGCACCCGCTACGGCTACCGCGTGCACGGCCGCTGGGACCCGTGGACCGGCGCCCGCTGGAACCCCGCCAAGCTGCTGCTCGACCCCTACGCCCGCGCCGTCGACGGCGCCTACACCTCCCACGACGCCACCTGCGCCGCCGTCCGCGGCTGGCCCGAGGCGGACGTCGCCGACACCGTCCGCGACAACCGCGACTCGGCCCCGTACGTCCCCAGATCCGTCGTCGTCCGGGACGACGACGACTGGTCCGACGACCACCGCCCCAAGACCCCCTGGGCCGAGACGGTCCTCTACGAACTGCACGTCCGCGGTTTCACCCTGCGCCACCCCGACGTCCCGCCCGCCCTGCGCGGCACCTACGCCGGCCTCGCCCACCCCGCCGCCCTCGCCCACCTCACCGGGCTCGGCGTCACCGCGGTCGAACTGCTTCCGGTCCACCACCACGTCAGCGAGGACCACCTCCAGGCCCGCGGCCTGGTCAACTACTGGGGCTACAACACCGTCGGCTACTTCGCCCCGCACGCCGGCTACTCCGCCTCCGGCTCACGCGGCGGCCAGGTCGGCGAGTTCAAGCGGATGGTCCGCGCGCTGCACGCCGCCGGCATCGAGGTGATCCTCGACGTGGTCTACAACCACACCGCCGAGGGCTCCGAGATGGGCCCCTCGCTGTTCCTGCGCGGCATCGACAACGCCGGCCACTACCGCCTGCCGCCCCACCACCCGCGCGGTTACGCCGACTTCACCGGCTGCGGCAACACCCTGGACACCCGCCGCCCCCAGGTGATCCGGCTGATCACCGACTCGCTGCGGTACTGGGTGCACGAGATGGGCGTGGACGGCTTCCGCTTCGACCTCGCCGCCGCCCTCGCCCGCGGCGGCGCCGCCACCGGCAACGGCCACGGCGGCGGCCACGACGTCACCAGGGAGCACCCGCTGCTCGCCGCCATCGCCCAGGACCCGCTGCTCAGCCGGGTGAAGCTGATCGCCGAGCCCTGGGACGTCGGCCCGGGCGGCTACCAGGTGGGCGGCTTCCCCCCGCCGTGGGCCGAGTGGAACGACCGCTACCGCGACACCGTACGCGACTTCTGGCGCGGTGCCCGCCCCGACGTCCGGGAGCTCGGCTACCGCCTCTCCGGCTCCTCCGACCTCTACCAGCACGCCGGACGCCGCCCGTACGCCTCCGTCAACTACGTGACGGCGCACGACGGTTTCACCCTGCGCGACCTCGTCTCCTACGACCGCAAGCACAACGAGGCCAACGGCGAGGCCAACCGGGACGGCACCGACGACAACCGCTCCTGGAACCACGGCGCCGAGGGCGAGAGCACCGACCCCGCCGTCACCGCCCTGCGCCGCCGCCAACTGCGCAACCTCATCGCCACCCTGCTGCTCTCCGCCGGCGTCCCGATGCTCACCGCCGGGGACGAGTTCGGCCGCACCCAGGGCGGCAACAACAACGCCTACTGCCAGGACAACGAGGTGAGTTGGCTCGACTGGTCGCTGCTCGACGACCCGGCCTGGCGCGCCCTGTCCGCGTTCACCGCCGCACTGGTCCGGCTCCGCCGCCACCACCCCGTGCTGCGGCAGCGGGCGTTCTTCTCCGGCCGCGCCACCACTCCGGGCGGTCGGCCCGATCTACTGTGGTTCACACCTCTTGGCCGGGACATGACCGAGACCGACTGGTTTGCGCCGACCGCGTCACTGGGCATGCTCCTGTCGGGAACCGCGATGTCCGAACGCGACGCCCACGGCCGTCCGTTGCTCGACGACAGCTTCCTGCTGCTCCTCAACGCCGGTCCGCGGCCCCTTCCCTTCACCCTGCCGGGCACCCCCTGGACGGCCGAAGGTACCCGCTTCGAGACCGTCGTCGACACCGCCGCCGAGGACGGCACCGGCCCAGCCGGTCTATACCTCCCGGGGGATGCGGTGCTGCTCACCGGGCATACGCTGCACCTTCTGCGGGCGACGCCCTGATCCAGCCGTGCACATGGCCGGTAATCGACGGTGCGTTCGATACCTGGCTGAGCGATAGAGAGTATCCGGCCTATTCTCGCCGCGATGGCCAAGAACCAAGTCCTTGACACCGCCACCGATTCCGTCGCAGTGCCCGGCACCGCGCCTCCCGCGCCCCGCCGTTCGACAGTGCGCTCGCTCCTTCGGATGTGGCCCTACGTTCGTCCGGTCCGCACGCGCCTGGTCGTCTCGACGACCGCCGCGATGCTCGCTTCCCTCAGCACCCTGCTCGTACCGATCGTCCTCGGAAGGATCGTCGACGGCCCGATCGCCGAGCACGACCTCCAAGCCCTCTGGCCCCTCGCGGCCCTCCTGCTCCTGCTCGGCCTCTCCGAAGCCGCCTTCTTCCACGCCCGCCGGGTGGTGGTGGCCAGGCCGCTCGCCGAGGTCGAGACGACCCTGCGCGGCGAGCTCTTCGGCAAGCTGCAGCGCCTGCCGGTCTCCTTCCACGACCGTTGGGGCTCCGGGCAGTTGCTCTCCCGCGCGATGTCCGACCTGCACGTCATGCGGACGTTCCTGTCGTTCCCGCTGGTCTTCCTCGTCGTCAACACGCTGACCTTCCTGGCCGGCATCGCGCTGATGTTCACCCAGGACTGGCGGCTCGCCCTCATCACCCTCGGCCCGACCGTCCCGCTCTTCCTGCTCACCCGCCGCTTCGAGTCCCGCTACTCCCGCGCCACCCGCCTGACGCAGGACCGCAACGGCGACCTCACCACCCTCATCGAGGAGTCCGTCCTCGGCATCCGGATCCTCAAGGCCTTCGGCCGCCACCGCTCGATGGCGGAGCGGTTCCACGGTCAGTCCTCCGAGCTCCGCCGCACCGAGCTGGACAAGGCCGGCATGCTCGCCAACCTCTGGTCGATCGTCATCGGCCTGCCCGAACTCGCCCTCGGCTGCGCCCTCGCGGTCGGCGCCTACCTGGTCGCCCACGACGAGCTGAGCGCCGGCTCCCTGGTCGCCTTCCTCTCCACCGCGCTCACCGTGCGCTGGCCGATCGAGTCGCTCGGCTGGCTGATGGCCTACTCCAACGAGGCCGCCACCGCCACCGACCGCTTCTTCGAGGTGCTGGACGAGCCCGACGCCGAGCCGGCCGACACCGACGCCGCCCCCACGGCCACGACCACCGCCACGAAGACCACCCCGCGGAGCACCACGAAGAGCACCACGACGACCACCGCGACGACCGTCACCACCCCCGACGGCATCCGGCTCACCGGCGTCCGCTTCCGCTACCCCGACGCTCCCGCGGGCACCCCCGATCTGCTCCGCGGCGTCGACCTGCACATCCGCAGCGGCGAGACGATGGCCCTGGTCGGCGCCACCGGCAGCGGCAAGACCACCCTCACCGCCCTGCTCCCCCGCCTCTACGAGACCACCGCCGGCACCATCACCCTGGACGGCCGGGACATCCGCGAGCTGGACCGCTCGCACCTGCGCGAGATGGTCGCGGTCGCCTTCGAGGACCCCACCCTGTTCTCCACCACCATCCGCGAGAACGTGCTGATGGGCGCCCCCGGCGCGGACGACGACCAGCTGCACGCGGCCCTCGCCACCGCCCAGGCCGGCTTCGTCGACCACCTGCCCGAGGGCGTCGACACCGAGGTCGGCGAGCAGGGCCTCGGCCTGTCCGGCGGCCAGCGCCAGCGGCTCGCCCTGGCCCGCGCCGTGGTCGGCGACCCGGCCTTCCTGGTGCTCGACGACCCGCTCTCCGCGCTGGACGTGCACACCGAGGCGCTGGTCGAGCGCGCCCTGCGCGCGGTCCTCGTCTCCACCACCGCCCTGGTGGTCGCCCACCGCCCGAGCACCGTGCTGCTCGCCGACCGGGTCGCCGTCCTCGCCGACGGCCGGATCGAGGCGGTCGGCACCCACCAGGAACTCCTGCAGAGCTCGGCGCGCTACCGCGCACTCATGTCGGGGGGGGGCGGGCGCGCCCCCCCCGGGGGGCCCCCCCCCCCCCCCCCACCCCCCCCCCCCCCCCCCCGCGCCCCCCGCCAGCCCCCCCCCGGGCGGCCGGCCCCCCCGC
>NZ_JBEPAM010000048.1:0-63663 GCF_040298605.1 Kitasatospora sp. NPDC001527
GCTGTGCGGGGGTGTGGGTGGGGCTTGGTCCCGGGCGGGGGACAGGGGGGGGGTTTTCCCGGGCCGCTCAACCGCGGGTGGGCCCCCGCGGGGGTGTGGCCGCGCGGGGCACCAGTGCTTGGGCAGAGCTCAGGGGTGGTGGGTGGTGATGGTGATCGGGTGGGCGGTCCAGCTGGCGAGTTCGCCGACGTAGAGGGTGACGCTCCAGGGGCCGCCCCGGGCGAGGCAGCGGGCGATGCCGTCGCCGCTGCCCGGGCCGATGCAGATGCGGATGAAGTCGCGGTGGGCGGCGCGGATCGGGAGCGGGCGGACGCGCTCCCAGAGCACGGGGAGCGCGTGGTCGAGGCTCGGGAAGACGGCGGGCAGCATGATGCCCGAGATCCCGGCCCGGACGGCGCTCACGCGGAGGCCGGGTCGGGGGAGACGTGGCACCAGACGAACTTGCCGACGCCGCCGACGCGGGGGCAGTAGCCCCACTGGGTCGCCAACTCGTGGACGAGCAGCAGGCCGCGGCCGGCCTCGTCGGCGTCGGAGGCGGTGCGGAGGGCGGGCTTCTCGTTGTCCGCGTCGTGCACCTCGATCCGGAGGGTGAGGTCGGGGGCGAGGTGGAAGCGGACGTAGATCAGCCGGTCTCGGGGGGTGCGGGCGTGCTGGACGGCGTTGGTGACGAGCTCGCTGACCAGCAGCTCGCCGCTGGGGAGGAGGAGTTCGCCGGAGGGGAGGGGGAGGAGGAAGGAGCGGAGCTCCTGCCGGGCGAGGCGGGGCGACTTGCGGTGCCGGGGCAGCCAGCAGGTCCGCTCGGCGGGGGTGGGGGAGACGGTTTCAGGCATGGCGGAGCCACCTCTGGTCGGTCTGGGTGACAGCAGCTGAAGCAGGCATGGGGATGCCCGGTGAATGGCCCGCCATCATCACAACGTGTCGAAGGGCGGACTACGTTGAGTAGCATGCTACTGGGGACTTCCAAAGTGCAAGTCCCCACTTTGGAAGTGATCAAAGATTGTTGTCGCGGGCCGGGGGCGGCAGACTGACAGCGCACAGACGCTGGGAGGTCACGCGTGCCGGTGAACAGGAATCCGACGGTCCGACAGCGGAGGCTCGCTCGAACTCTCAAGGAGTTGCGGCTTGCTGCGGGTATGACGATCGCTCAATCGGCCAGACAGCTGGCCTGCGCCGAGAGCAAGATCAGTCGGATCGAGGCTGCCCAGTCCGGCATCAGGCTTGTGGATCTCAGGCTGTTGCTCGACCTCTACGGGATGACGGAGCAGGCGAAGCGCAGCCAACTGGAGGACTTGTCCCGGGACGGGCGCCTGCGTGGGTGGTGGGACAGGTATTCCGACACCCTCTCGCCTCTGTACGCCGACTACATCTCGCTGGAGGCCGATGCCTCCGACGCCTACAGCGTGGAGACCTTCCTGATCCCGGGCCTCTTGCAGACGGAGGATTACACCCGGGCCGTGGTCCGGGCGCAGATAGAGGACGCCAGCGTCGAGCAGGTGGAGCGGCTGACGAAGGTCCGGTTGGAGAGGCGGTCGGTGCTCACACGCGAATCTCCGCTTCGGCTATGGGTTGTGCTATCGGAGTCCGCGCTGAAGCACCAGATCGGTGGTCGGGTGGTGATGCGGGAGCAGCTCGACTACCTGGTCACCATGGCGGACCAGCCGAACATCAATATCCAGGTGTTGCCGGAGGAATCGGACGTTCATGCCGCGCTGTTCGGTCCGCTGGTGATCCTCAGCTTCCCCGAGAGCACCGAGACGGACGTCGTCTATGTGGACAGCCTCCTCAGCACGCTCTACATCGAGGAGCCGGGAGAAGTCTTCAACTACTCCAACCTGTTCCGGCGGGCGCTGGCCGAAGCCCTGCCGCGCAAGGAGTCAATCGCGCTCATCAAGCGCATCGCGAAGGGAAATCACAGCGATGAGTAGCATCCCTCAGGGTTCGGCCACTGCTGACCTGATCTGGCGGAAGTCCTCATACTCTGGCGCGCAGAGCAACTGTGTAGAGGTGGCCGGTGGTGTGGCCGATGCTGTGCCGGTGCGTGACTCGAAGGATCCGGGTGGGCCGGCGTTGCTGTTCGAGGCTGATGCTTGGGCTTCGTTCCTGGCTGGGGTCAAGGGTGGGGAGTTTCCGGGCGGCTGACACAGCAGAGGTGCCCCGCGCGGCTGTGGCCGTGCGGGGCACCTCTTTGTCGTCTTCTGTTCCTAGAAGTCGTCGTCGAAGGAGACCGAGCCCTCGACGGCGACCTGGTACGCGGAGACCCGGCGCTCGAAGAAGTTGGTCAGCTCCTGGACGTTCTGCAGCTCCATGAAGCCGAACGGGTTCGTCGAGCCGTACCGGATCGGCAGGCCCAGACGGGCCAGACGCTGGTCGGCCACGGCCTGGAGGTACTCGCGCATCGACTCGGTGTTCATGCCGGGGAGGCCGTCACCGCAGAGGTCCTGGGCGAACTGGAGCTCGGCCTCGACGGCCTCCTCCAGCATCTCCGTGACCTGCTTGGCCATCTCCTCGTCGAAGAGGTCGGGCTCCTCCTCGCGGACGGTGTCGACCACCGACATCGCGAAGTCCATGTGCATGGACTCGTCGCGGAACACCCAGTTGGTGCCGGTCGCCAGGCCGTGCAGCAGACCCCGGCTCCGGAACCAGTACACGTAGGCGAACGCGCCGTAGAAGAACAGGCCCTCGACGCACGCCGCGAAGCAGATCAGGTTCAGGAGGAACGCGCGGCGGTCCTCCTTGGTCTGCAGCGAGTCGATGTGGTCGACCGCGTTCATGTACTTGAAGCAGAACTGGGCCTTCTGGCGGATGGAGGGGATGTTCTCCACCGCGGCGAAGGCCGCGTTGCGGTCCTCCGGGTCGGGCAGGTAGGTGTCCAGCAGCGTCAGGTAGAACTGGACGTGCACGGCCTCCTCGAACAGCTGCCGGCTCAGGTAGAGCCGGGCCTCCGGGGAGTTGATGTGCTTGTACAGGCTCAGCACCACGTTGTTGGAGACGATCGAGTCCCCGGTGGCGAAGAAGGCGACCAGCCGGCCGATGAGGTGGCGCTCGCCCTCGCTGAGCTTGGCCAGGTCGGCGACGTCGGAGTGCAGGTCCACCTCCTCGACGGTCCAGGTGTTCTTGATCGCGTCGCGGTACCGGTCGTAGAACGACGGGTAGCGCATCGGGCGCAGCGTCAGCTCGAAGCCGGGGTCGAGCAGCATCTTGCGGTCGTCGTCGGACATTACTGGCAGGCCTCGCAGGACTCGGGGTTCTCCAGGGAGCAGGCGATGGCGTCCTGCTCGGCCTGGGTCATGGTGGGGGCGTTCACGGGCACCGGGGCGGCGGCGCGGGCGGTGCCGGACGCGGCCTGGGCGATCCGGGTGGCCGGGCGCGAGCGCAGGTAGTAGGTGGTCTTCAGACCGACCTTCCACGCGTAGGCGTACATCGAGCTGAGCTTGCCGATGGTCGGCGCCGCCATGAACAGGTTCAGCGACTGGCTCTGGTCGATGTACGGCATGCGGGCCGCGGCCAGGTCGATCAGCGCGCGCTGCGGCAGCTCCCAGGCGGTGCGGTACAGCGAGCGGACCTCGGCGGGCAGCCAGCCGAGCTCCTGCACCGAGCCGTTGGCGTCGCGCAGCGCGTCACGGGTCTGCTGGTCCCAGACGCCCAGCTCCTTGAGGTCGCGCACCAGGTACGGGTTGACCTGGAGGAACTCACCGGAGAGGGTCTCGCGCTTGAACAGGTTGGAGACCTGCGGCTCGATGCACTCGTAGACACCGGCGATGGACGCGATGGTCGCGGTCGGCGCGATCGCGAGCAGCAGCGAGTTGCGCAGGCCGGTCTCGGCGATCCGGGTGCGCAGCGCGGCCCAGCGGTCGGCCCACTCCGGCGCGGCCGTCGGGAAGTGGTCGATGTGCAGCTCGCCGCGGGCGGCGCGGGTCTCGCCGTAGGCCTCGTGGCGGCCCAGCTGCTCGGCCAGGTCGGCGGAGCGCTCGTAGGCGGTGAGCATGATGCGCTCGGCGATGAGCGTGGACAGCCGCGCGGCCTCGGCGGAGTCGAAGTCGATCCGCAGCTTGAAGAAGACGTCCTGCAGGCCCATCACGCCCAGGCCCACCGGCCGCCAGCGGGAGTTGGAGGCGCCGGCCTCGGGGGTCGGGTAGAAGTTGATGTCCACCACGCGGTCGAGGAAGGTGACGGCGGTGCGGACGGTGGCGTCCAGGCGCTCCCAGTCCAGCGCGTTCAGCAGGTCGTCGGCCGACGCGCCGTCGGCGACGTGGGCGCCGAGGTTGACCGAGCCGAGGTTGCAGACGGCGGTCTCGGAGTCGTCGGTGACCTCCAGGATCTCCGTGCAGAGGTTGGAGGAGTGCACCGTGCGGCCGGGCAGCGCGGTCTGGTTGGCGGCGCGGTTGGAGGCGTCCTTGAAGGTCATCCAGCCGTTGCCGGTCTGCGCCAGGGTGCGCATCATCCGGGCGTAGAGGGTCTGCGCGGGGATGGTGCGCACGGCCTTGCCGGCCAGCTCGGCCTTGAGGTAGGCCTCGTCGAACTCCTCGCCCCACAGGTCGACCAGCTCGGGGACGTCGGCGGGGGAGAACAGCGACCAGTCCGCGTTGGCGTTGACCCGGCGCATGAACTCGTCCGGGATCCAGTGCGCCAGGTTGAGGTTGTGGGTGCGGCGCGCCTCCTCGCCGGTGTTGTCGCGCAGCTCCAGGAACTCCTCGATGTCCGCGTGCCAGGTCTCCAGGTAGACGCAGGCCGCGCCCTTGCGGCGGCCGCCCTGGTTGACGGCGGCGACCGAGGAGTCGAGGGTGCGCAGGAACGGCACGATGCCGTTGGACTTACCGTTGGTGCCGCGGATCAGCGAGCCGCGCGAGCGGATCCGGGAGTAGGACAGGCCGATGCCGCCGGCGTGCTTGGACAGGCGGGCGATCTGCGCGTACCGGGAGTAGATCGAGTCCAGGTTGTCCAGCGGGGAGTCCAGCAGGTAGCAGCTGGACATCTGCGGGTGCCGGGTGCCGGAGTTGAAGAGGGTCGGCGAGGAGGTCAGGTACTCCAGCCGACTCATCAGGCGGTACAGCTCGGCGACCTCGGCGACCGACTGCTCGGTGTCGCCGACCGCCAGGCCGCAGGCGACGCGGAGCAGGAAGTACTGCGGGGTCTCGACGACCTTGCGGGTGATCGGGTGGCGCAGCAGGTACCGGGACTGCACGGTGCGCAGGCCGAAGTACTCGAAGCGGTCGTCGCCGGCCGGGTCGACCAGGGCGTCCAGGGCGGCGGTGTGCTTGGCGACGAAGGCGGCGGTGGTGTCACCGATCAGGCCCTCGGCGTGGCCGACCGCGATCGAGGTGGAGAACGAGACCACGCCCTGGCTCGCCGCCTCGTCCACGATCTCCAGCGCCAGCAGCCGGGCCGCGAGCTTCGAGTACTGCGGGTCCTCGGCGATCATCGAGGCGGCGGCGTCGACGGCCAGCCCGCGGAGCTCGGCGAAGTCCGAGCCGGCGTGGCGGCCGCGGAGCGCGGCGGCGGCGACATGGCCGGGGTCGACCTGGGGGAGGTCGGCGCTGCGGTCGGTCAGGAGGCGCAGGAGCGCACCGCCGGGGTCGGAGACCGTCGGGTCGGCGGGGGCGGAGCTGGAACCCTGGGCGGGCAGGGTGGCTGAGGCAGCGGTGGTCAAGGCGCTCTCTCCTGGCGGCGGTCGACGGCGGTGGCTCGGGGCCGGGCCGTTCGGGGCAGGGGAGACCGCCGCGCGGGCCCGGAGGCGCCGCGCGCGTGTCGTCCCCGGCCCGCCCGCGAGGCCCGGAAGGTGGTGCTGGTGCCATGGCCTCTGCGGGGAGGCGTCGGCACGCCGTCGGCAGGCACTCGGACTCGCGGCGCACCTGGGGAAGGCGGCCGCACACCGCTGCGGGGCAGTCCCGGAGTCACACCGGGTTCCCCTGCGTCGACAGCAGGAGTGAGCATACATCTAGTGGTGCTTGCTGGATGCGACACCACATGTAGTGCAGCGTGGCGTGTTGCTCCGATGACCAGTGGTACGGGGACGGGGCCTGCGGTGCCCGTGGCGGGCCGGGTTCTGAAACGGATTGGTCACCGGATCGATCCCTCGTCCGGTGCATGCCCTACGATCTCGGCACATGAGCGAGGGAACGGGCGCTGCGGGGGACTGGGCCGGTAGGGCCGTGCCGCCGGAGCAGGGTCAGCAGCCTGGCACGCCGGGGCAGGCGCCGCAGCCGGGGCAGCCGCCGGTGCCGCCGCCAGGCGGCTTCGGGCCGCCTGCGACGCCGTACGTCCAGCCCGGGGCGGGGGTGCCGCCGCAGGGCCAGCCTCCCGTGGCGCCGCACGTGCCGTCCGGCGCGGTGCCGTACCCGCAGCCGGGGCCCCAGCCGGGGCCGCAGCCCGGACCTCAGCCCGGTCCCGTGCAGCCCCAGCCGCAGCCAGGACCCCCGCAGCCCCAGGCGGCGGCCGGTGGGCCGGCCCAGTTCGCCCCGTGGCCGCAGCAGAGCGCCCAGCAGCAGGTGCCGAGGGAGCCGGACTGGAACGCGATGGCGGACCGGCACGCCTCCGAGTCGCGCCGCCGCAAGCGGCTGGGGATCGGCGCCGTGATCGCGGCTCTCGTCGTGGTCGGCGGCATCGTCGGGGCCGGGGTGTGGATCAACGGCCGCGACAAGGGCGGTGACGACCCCAAGCCGAACGCGAGCACGTCCACGGCCGGCAGCCCGTCCGTCACGGCCACGCCCACCGAGCAGGCGCTGGCGGTCATCTCCGACGCCGCCACCGACAAGCTGCCGGTCGACGCGGCGACGCTGTTCCCGGACCAGACCCGCACCATCGACGGCAAGGTGTGGACCCGTCAGGTGACCGGCGCGACCGCCCCCTGCTCCAAGGCGACCACCGGCGGCCTCGGCCTCGCGCTCGGCGACGACACCTGCCGGACGGTGGTCCGCGCGACCTACGTCAACGGCGAGAGCGCCGTCACCGTCGGCGTCGCGGTCTTCGACAACAAGGCCGGCGCGGACCGGGCGCTCGGCCGGCACGCGGGCCTGATCCAGGGTCTGTCCGGTACCGGGGTCGCGATGTTCTGCGTGACCGACAAGTCCGGCTGCGCCGAGACGCACGCGGCGATCGGCCGCTTCGGCTACTTCACGGTGGCCGGCTCGCTGAAGCAGGGCGCGGACCAGAGCGACCAGCTCGCCGCGGCCGCCGCCGGCCCGCTGGCGGATCGCACCAAGGACGTCCTGCTGGCCCGGGGCAGCCGCACCGGCTGACCCCCGGGCGGGGTGGGTGCCCCGGACGGGCGGCGCGGAGCGGTCGGATAGGATGACCGCCCTCGGGGGAGGAAGGCGCCCCCCGCGGCCGCCCGGACGGGGAATCAGCGAGCAGGAGGTACCGCGCGGTGAGCGCTGCCGTCAATGCGACCAGCAGACGGCGCAGAGCGGCGGGCCGCAGACGCGGAACGGGCGAGTCCGTTCCGGCGATGCTGCTGCCGGCGCCGCCCACTTCGCAGGAGAAGTACAGCTACACCATCCGGCACCAGTGGGTGCTGACCCTCTGTTCGATGGTGAGCTTCGGATGCCTGGTGCTCAGCCAGGCCGAGCTGTACTCGTTGGGATCGTGGTTCTGGCTCTGCGTGCCGTTCCTGTTCTTCACCGTCGTCTACTACGTGGTGTCGCTGCGCGTGAACAGCTTCACGCCCAACTTCGACGTCAAGGAGCACCGCCGGCTGGTCCGGAAGTGGAACCCCGCCGAGTACCCGACGGTGGACGTCTTCCTCCCGGTCTGCGGCGAGCCGATCGAGGTGCTGCACAACACCTGGACGTACGTGCGCAAGATGGCCGAGCACTACCCGGGCCTGGTCATGCCGTACGTCCTGGACGACGCCGCGAGCCCGGAGGTCGAGGCGATGGCCGCGGACTTCGGCTTCCGGTACGGGGTGCGGGAGAACCGCGGCTGGTTCAAGAAGGCCGGCAACCTGCACTACGGGTTCGGCCGCTCGGACGGCGAGTTCATCCTCATCCTGGACGCCGACTTCGCGCCCCGGCACGACCTGCTGCACGAGGTGCTGCCGTACCTGCAGCGGGACCCGAAGCTGGGCATCGTCCAGTCGCCGCAGTTCTTCCGGGTGCTGGACTCGCAGAACTGGATCGAGCGCGGGGCCGGTGCCATCCAGGAGCTCTTCTACCGCTCGGTCCAGGTCGCCCGGCAGCGCAACGACGGCGCGATCTGCGTCGGCAGCTGTGCGGTCTACCGGCGGGCCGCGCTGGTGGAGAACGGCGGCACCACGCTGATCGCCCACTCCGAGGACGTGCACACCGGCTTCGACCTGCGGGCCCTCGGCTGGGACCTGCAGTACATACCCGTGGCCCTGTCCACCGGCGTCTGCCCGGACAACGCCCCGGCGTTCCAGAACCAGCAGTACCGCTGGTGCATGGGCTCGATGTCGCTGATGACCAGCCGCAAGTTCTGGCACACCAAGCTCGACTTCACCACCCGGCTCTGTTACATATCCGGGTTCCTCTACTACATCCACACCGCGCTGCTGACCTTCGCGCTGCCGATGCTGCCGATCATGCTGCTGCTGTGGCGGCCGGACCTGCTGCAGGTCCAGCACCTGGTCCTGGTCCTCCCCAGCCTGGTGTACGCCACCCTGATCTTCCCGCTCTGGCACCGGGCGCCCTACCGGCTGGAGGCCTGGGCGGGCCGGATGATGTACGGCTGGGCGCACTTCTTCGCGGTCTGGGACCTGGTCCGGGGCCGCCAGCGCGGCTGGCAGCCGACCGGCTCCAGCAAGGCCAAGAACCGGCAGCGGCGGTTCTGGGCCGGCGTCGTGGTCTGGGGCGGCGGCACCGCGCTGGTCTGGGTGGTCGCGGCGGTCTACCGGATGTTCACGCTGTACCCGCTGGACTTCGCCCTGGTGCTCTCCTCGGGCCTGTTCTACGCGGTGACGGTCGGCCGCATCCTCATCCAGCCCCGATCCCAGGACGCCGTGGCATGAGCCTCCCCACCCGCACGCCCGGCGCCGGCCGCCGGGTGCGTGCCGCACTGTTCCGCGCCCTCGCGGCGGCCCTGCTGGTGCTGCCGCTGGCGGCCTGCGACCTGCTCGCCGAGAAGCCGCTGGGGCCCGCGGCGGCCGCTCCCGCCGCGCCCTCCGAGGGGGGCACGGCCTCCGGGAGCCCGTCCGGCGCCGCCCCGGCCCCGCCGACCAGGACCGCCACCCCCGACGCCGCGCTGCCCTACGACGTCCGCCCGCTGCTCAAGCCGGCCAAGAAGTACCTGGGCGTGGCCGTGGACGGCGCCCCGGCGTCGATGGCCGGCGTGGACGAGTTCGCCGGCCGGATCGGCAAGCGGCCGAACATCGTCGAGTACTACTCGGGCTGGGGCGACGAGTACGACGTCAACGGCGTGACCAACGCCTGGCGGGGCGGCGCGCTGCCGTTCATCGCCTGGGAGCCGTACAAGACGCCGCTGGCCGACATCGCGGCGGGCAAGCACGACGACTACATCAAGCGCTACGCGGCGGCCGTGCGCAACACCAACGTGCCGGTCGCGATCAGCTTCGCCCACGAGTTCAACGGCACCTGGTACGACTGGGGCACCAAGACGACCACGCCGGCCGACTTCGTCGCGGCCTACCAGCACCTGCACGACGTCTTCACCCAGCTCGGCGCCGGCCAGGTGATCTGGGTCTGGAGCCCGAACAGCATCAACCCGGTGCCGACGGTGGCGCTCAAGCCGTACTACCCCGGCGACACCTACGTCGACTGGGTGGGCATCGTCGCCTACTACACCCACCTGGAAGCCGGCACCTTCGACACCCTCTACACGCCCACCCTCACCCAGATCCGCACCTTCACCAACAAGCCGTGGATCATCGCCGAGACGGGCTCCGAACCGGGCACCCGCAAGGTGTCCGACATCTACAACCTCGCCGCGAACGTGATCAAGCGTCCGGACTGCCTGGGCTTCATCTGGTTCAACCTCAACAAGGAGGTCGACTGGCGGATCGAGGGCGACCCGCAGTCCCAGAACGCCTTCAAACAGGCGGTCTCCGACGGCCGTTACAGCTTCGATGTGAAGAGCCCCTGATGACGTCCATCCCCACGCCCCGCAACCGCATCGCCGAGCAGACGCCGGTCCGGGTGCCCGACACCGGCGGCTCGTGGTTCGAGGGCAGCCACCCGGCGCCGCCGTCCCTCCCGCAGGAGGAACGGCCCGAGGACGGCGCGCGGTTCAACGACGGCCCCGCCGAGCACGGACCGGCCGAGGACGGTCCGCCCGAGGACGGGCCCGAGGGCGGCGAGCTGCCCGACGCCGACGGTCCCGACCCGGACGCCCCCGACGCCGACGCCCCCGACGGCGAGCGGCCCGAGGGCCCCGGCTACACCCTGCCGACGGTGCCCGAGGCCAGCTGGACGCTCGACCCCGGCCGCCGCCGCTCCTGGATCAGCCGCGGGCTGCTGCTGGTCATCCTGATGATCCAGACCGCAATGTCCGTCCGCCTGTCGAACACCGCGTTCCAGGACGAGGCGCTCTACATGTACGCCGGGCACGCGCAGCTCTCGCACTGGCTCTACGACACCCCCGTGCCGAAGGACTACAACACCTACTTCTCCGGCGCGCCGACCCTGTACCCGATCGCCGCCGCCGTGCTGGAGAACCACTTCGGCATGCTCGGCGTCCGGCTGTTCAGCCTGGCCTGCATGCTCGGCGCGACCTCGCTGCTCTACGGCTTCACCCGCCGCCTGTTCAACGAGCGGGTGGCGCTCGGCGCCGCGGCGATGTTCGCGGTGACCCAGTCGACCGTGGTGCTCGGCTTCTTCGCCACCTACGACGCCCCGGCGGTGCTGCTGCTCGCGCTGGCGATCTGGATCGTGGTGCGCACCGACCGGGCGCCCGCGGCCGCCGTGCTGGCGGCCGCGCCGTTCGCGGTGCTGGCGGTCGGGCTGAAGTACGCCTCCGCGCTCTACCTGCCCAGCCTGGTGCTGCTGGCGGTGCTGACCGGGCGGCGGAACCGGAACCGCCAGCCGGCGCTGCGCGGCGTCCTGCTCGCGGTCGGCGCGGGCGGCCTGCTCTGGCTGGGGATGACCTTCACCGATGTCCTCAAGGGCGTCCGGGCGACCACCACCCAGCGCGCGCACGGCACCGAGCCCTGGACGGAACTGGCCCGCCAGTGCGTGGAGTTCGGCGGCCTGGTGTTCGTCACCGCGGTCGGCGGCGCGGTCGCGTACGCGCTGCGCGGGCGGATGAACGAGTCGCCGCTGGTGCGCACGATGACCGGCCCGGGGCGCCGCCGCCGGATCCTGCTCGGCCTGCTGCTGACCGGCACCGCGCTGCTCGCCCCGGCGTACCAGATGCACCTCAACACCTCGGTGGCGCTCTACAAGCACCTCGGCTTCGGCCTGCTGTTCGCCGCCCCGATGGCCGGCATCGGCCTGGCCCGGCTGGTCGGCCCGCACTTCCGGCACCCGCAACTGGGCATCCTGCTCTGGGTGGTGACGCTCGCCCTCGGGCTGACCCAGTCGACCTGGCGGTTCGACACCTGGCCCGACTCCAGCCGGATGACCGAGGTGGTGCGCCAGCACGTGACCAGCACCGGCCGCTACCTGGCGTCGGCCGACAACGTCCCGGTCTACTACACCCGCGACCTGACCCTGCAGAGCCAGTGGACCTCCACCTACGGCATCGGGTACGTCGACAAGGCGGGCGCGCTGCACACCGGCGACGACGGCTACCGGACCGCGATCGCGGACGGCTGGTTCGACCTGGTGGTGCTCGACGGCGTCGCCACCCCGGACACCGACCGGGTGGTGGCGGAGGCGCTCGCGCAGAGCCCGCACTACCGGCTGCTCGGACGCATTCCCTTCACACACGTCGGTGGAACCGGGTACTACCGGATCTGGGTCAAACAGTAGCGATGACCACCCCGATCAAGGCGACGGGCGGGGCGGCGAACCTGCCGCCGCGGCCCGGCCACCCGCCGATACCCCCGTTCCCGCCCGCCCCGGCCGCGCCGCCCGCCCCGGCGGTGGCGCCGGGCGACGGCGAGCGCGCCGTCCCGCCGTGGCGCGCCGCGCTCGCCGTCGCCCTGCCGCCGGCGCTGCTCACCCTGGCGCTCTGCCTCTACGGCATCGGGGACCGCCAGCTCTGGCGGGACGAGCACGCCTCCTGGTGGGCGGCCGACCTCTCCTGGTCGGACCTCGGCGCGCTGACCGGCAACATGGACCTGGTGCTGGCGCCCTACTACGTGCTGCTGCACCTGTGGATCGCGGTCGCGGGCGACTCCGAGGCCGCGCTGCGACTGCCCTCGGCGCTCGCCATGACCGCCGCCGCCGGCTGCGTGGCCCTGCTCGGCCGGCGCCTGCTCTCGCCGCGGGCCGGACTGCTCGGGGGCCTGCTGTTCGCCGTCTGCCCCGCGATCACCTGGTACGGCCAGGACGCCCGGCCGTACGCCTTCGCCGTGCTGGCGGCCGTCGGCAGCACCCTGCTGCTCACCCGGCTGGTCCAGGACCGCCCGGGAGCGGTGCCGGCCGCGCCGCGCGCCGTGCTGCTCGCCTGGGCCGGCTACGGGCTCACCGTGGTCGCCATGGGGCTCACCCATGTGGTGACGCTGATGGTGCTGCCCGGCCACCTGCTGCTGGTGGCCCGCGAGTTCCGCCGCGCGCCGGCCGCGGCGCACGACGGCGGCGCCCGCTGGGTGCTGCTCGGCCGGTGGGCGCTGGCCTCGGCGGGGGCGGTGCTGCTGCTGAGCCCGCTGCTGCTGCTCGGCGCCGGGCAGAGCGGGCAGATCGCGTGGAACGAGCGCGACTGGGACGACCTCGGCGCGCTGGTCACGGACCTGGCCGGGTCCGCCGCGCTCGGCTGGACCCTGCTGGTCGTGGGCGTGCTGGGGGCGGTGAGCCTGCTGGTGCTGCGCCAGCAGGGCGCCGGTCTGCTGATCTGCTGGGCCCTGGTGCCGGTGCTGCTGACCCTGGGGACCGCGCACTGGCTGCACCTGTTCCTCGCCCGCTACCTGCTCTTCACGGTGCCCGCCTGGGCCCTGCTGGGCGCCGAGGCGGTCGGCCGGCTGCCCGGCCTGGTCTCCCGGTTCACCGCCTCGGGGACGCCGCCGCGCTGGGTGGCCGGACCGGCTCCGCTGCTGGCGGCCGTCGCGCTGGCCGCCGCGCTCGCCGCGCCCGCCCAGGCGTCGGTGCGCGCGGACCTGCCCGGCGAGGCGGACGCCCGGGCCGCCGCCCGGCTGATCGGCGGGGGACTGCGCCCGGGCGACGGCGTGGTGTACGAGCCGGGCAGCTCGCTGCGCCGGTCGCTGGCCTACGAGCTGCGCGGCCGGCCGGCGCCCGCGGACGTCCTGCTGCGGGTGTCCCCGGAGCGGGCCGGCAGCTTCGGCGGGCTGGAGTGCGAGGAGCCGGCCCGCTGCCTGGCCGGCACCCGGCGGGTCTGGCTGCTGGTGTCCGGCACCGACCGCCGGCCGTTCGGCGCCGTCTCGGACAAGCTGGCCAAGGAGCTGAACGGGTTCCGCGTGGTCCGCACCGAGAACGTGCCGCACCTGCGGGTGGTGCTGCTGGAGCGCAAGAGCGGGTGACCGGTGGCCGGGCGAGCGGTCAGAAGGCCAGGCTGTAGACCATCAGCTCCAGGCCCGGGACCGGCGACCAGTCCCGCTCCGGGGCGCGGCGGAAGCCGACCCGCTCGTAGATCCGGTGCGCGGCGGTCATCTCCGGCTGGGTGGAGAAGGCCATGCCGCTCAGGCCGAGTTCGCGGCTGCGGGCGAGCGCGGCGCGTACCAGGGCCTCGCCGGCACCCCGCCCGCGGGCGGCCGCGGCGGTGGCGAGCATCCGGATCTCGCCCTCCTCGGGGGTGGCGATGTCCGCCCACCGGGTGCCGCCGACCGCGAAGGTCACGGAGCCGAGGACCGTCCCCCCGGCCGTGTCCACCGCCACGAGCAGTTCGGCCTCGGCGGCCCGGGTCGCGGCGTCGCGCAGCCGGTGCACGTACTCGCTCCCGGGCGAGGTGAAGCCGTCGCCGACGAAGGCCTCGACGGTTATGCGGCCGGCTTCCTCGAACTCCTCGGCGCGGGCCGGGCGGATGACGATGTCCATCCGGCCAGTGTGCCGGAATCGCACGGGACGGAGCTGAGCGGGGTGCGGGCCTCCGCTTCGGTGGCGGTGACGGTGACGGGGGTGACGGGGTCGGCGGACGGGCGGAGCGAGGCGGCGGGCAGGGTGCCGTAGAGCCGGTCGGGCAGCGCGGGGTCGTCGGGGTAGCCGCCCGGACGGTGCCAGTTGTCGCGTCCGGTGGCCTTCTGCTGCGCCACCTCGCGGCCGATCAGGGCGCCGAGCAGGCCGAACCCGCCGACGGCGCCGAGCAGGGCGAGTGCGCTGGCGAGCGTGTCGGAATCCATGGCTCCACCTTCGCCGCGGAGCCGGGCCGGGGCGAGTGGCAGGAATGCCCGATCACATCGAAAAACTGCCAGCGGGCGGGCTACCCTGGCGGCATGCTGAAGAACGTCGTGGCCGTGGTCATGGAGGACGTCCACCCCTTCGAACTCGGCGTGGCCTGCGAGGTGTTCGGCCTGGACCGGACCGAGGACGGGCTGCCCGCCTACGACTTCGCGATCGCCGGCGCCCGGCCGGGCCCGCACCGCACCCACGCCGGCTTCGCCGTGGACGTCCCGCACGGGCCCGAACGGCTCGCCGCCGCCGACCTGGTGGTGGTCACCGCCACCTCGCTGCGCGGGGAGTACCCGGAGCCGCTGCTGGAGGCGCTGCGGGCGGCCGTGGACGGCGGCGCCCGGGTGCTGTCCATCTGCAGCGGCGCCTTCACGCTCGGTGCCGCCGGCCTGCTGGACGGCCGCCGGGCCACCACGCACTGGCGGTACACCGCCGATCTGGCCGCCCGCCATCCGAGGACCACCGTCGAGCCGGACGTCCTCTACGTGGACGACGACCCGGTGATCACCTCCGCCGGCACGGCGGCCGGCATCGACGCCTGCCTGCACCTGGTGCGTAAGCTGCAGGGCGCCGAGGTGGCCCGGGGGATCGCCCGGCGGATGGTGGTGGCGCCGCACCGGGAGGGCGGGCAGGCCCAGTTCGTGCACCGGCCGCTGCCGGAGGGCGACGGCGAGTCGCTCGCCCCGCTGCTGGACTGGTTGCGCCACCACCTGGACGAGGAGACGACCGTCGAGCAGCTGGCCGCCCGGGTCCACATGTCGCCGCGCACCTTCGCCCGGCGCTTCCACCAGGAGACCGGCACCACCCCGCACCGCTGGCTGACCGGGCAGCGGCTGCTGCTCGCCCAGCGGATGCTGGAGTCGACCACCGAGCCGGTGGACGTGATCGCCGCCCGCTGCGGCTTCGGCAACGCGGCCACCCTGCGCCACCACTTCGGCCGCCGGCTGGGCACCACGCCGCTGGCCTACCGCCGTTGCTTCGCCGAGCCCGCCGCGGCGGTCGCCGCCCGGGTCTGAACCACCCGGACCGGCCGGCTCAGCCCGCGTCCTCCAGGTGCCCGGTCTGGTTCCAGCGGTCCGGGCGCAGCCGCCCGCCCTCGGCCCGCCAGACGCTCGCGGAGCAGTTGCGCACCGGCTCCAGCGCGGTCAGCTGCTCCTCGGTGAGCCGGTCCAGCACGTACCGGAGCATGAGCACCGTGCAGTCGTGCGCGACCACCAGGACCGGCCGCCCGGCCTCCTCCGCGCAGATGTCGCGCAGCACGCTGCGCACCCGCAGCGCCACGTCGGCCCAGGACTCGCCGCCGGGCGGGCGGTAGTACAGCTCGCCCATCTTGCGCCGCCGGGCGGCCTCCTCGGGGTGCCCGGTCTCGATGGCGGCCTTGGGCAGCATCTCCAGGATGCCGAGCTCGCGGTCGCGCAGCCGCTCGTCGTAGCGGACGGCGAGCGAGACCGGGACGGAGCCGAGCCCGGCGGCCTGGGCGAGCGCGATCCGGGCGGTCTCGGTGGTGCGGACGTAGGGCGAGCACCAGACGCTGCGCGGCCGGTCGGCGCTGGGCAGGGCGGCCCACCAGCGGCCGAGCGCGTGGGCCTGCTGCTGGCCGTGCAGGGAGAGCGGGATGTCGGCGTCCCGGCTGCTGATCGGCACGCTGAGCGCGCCGGCCGCCTCGGCGAGCTGGAACTCGACGTTGGCGGTGGACTCGCCGTGGCGGGTGGCGATCAGCACGGAGGGGAGCGGGGGCAGCCCGGTGGCCGCCGGGGCCGCGGCGGAGCCGGCCCCGCGGTGCGGGGCGGTCGGCCGGTGCCGTCCGTCGGTGTGGTGCTGGCCGTTGAGGGTGGTGCCGAGTTCTGCCATTGCCGCCGCTCCCCGTGGGTCGATCAGTTGCCGGCCGGTTGCCGGTCCGGTCTGGTTGGTGCCCTGAGTGTGGTGCCCCATGCACCCGGCTGTTCATACATATGATCGCGCCGCCCCCTCCAGTGTTGACTGAGGAGACGGCGCGACCACAGGGCGTGCAGGGCGTATCAGTGCGCCGGTACGGGCTCCGGCGCGTTCTCGGGCTCCTCCTCGCCCCTCTCGGCGCTGTAGTCCCCCGGACGGGTCTCGTCCGGTCCGTCCGGCGCCTTGACGGCGCGCAGCACCAGGGTGAGCACCACCGAGACCAGCAGATTGAGGACGAAGGCGGTGAGCCCGATGTAGCCGATCTCGCCGATGCCGGGGATCTCGGCGGCGTTCCCGCCGAAGTGCCTGGTCTTGGGGCTGGCGATGCCGTAGGCCACCCAGGTGCCGTAGACCATGCCGGCCGCCCAGCCGGCGAGCAGCGCCCAGTGGTGGAACCAGCGGGTGAACAGGCCGCCGACGATCGGGACGAAGGTCTGCAGGATCCACAGGCCGCCGAGCAGCTGGAGGTTGATCGCGGCCTGCTTGTCCATGCCGAGCACGAAGACCAGCGCGCCGACCTTGACCAGCAGCGAGACCAGCTTGGCGACCCGGGTCTCGTCCGCCGGGGTGGCGGTGGGCCTCAGGTACTCCTTGTAGACGTTGCGGGTGAACAGGTTGGCCGCCGCGATGGACATGATCGCCGCCGGGACGAGCGCGCCGATGCCGATCGCCGCGAAGGCGACGCCGGTGAACCAGTCGGGGAACATGTTCTCGAACAGCTGCGGCACCGAGAGCTGGGTGTTGAAGTTCTTGTCGCCCTTGCCGATCCCGGCCGCGATCGCCATGAAGCCGAGCAGCGCCAGCAGCCCCAGCATCAGCGAGTACGCGGGCATGATCGCCATGTTCCGGCGCACCGTGTTGCGCGATTTGCCGGCCAGCACACCGGTCACCGAGTGCGGGTACAGGAACAGCGCCATCGCCGAGCCGAGCGCCAGCGTGGCGTACGTCCACTGCTTGTTCTCCGGCAGGGTGAGCGAGCCGCCCGACTTGGGGGCGCTGAACCGCTCGCCGACCGCGTCGAAGATGTGGCCGTAGCCGCCGAGCCGGATCGGGATGTAGATCACCGCGACGATGATCACCAGGTAGACCAGGGTGTCCTTGACGAACGCGATCAGCGCCGGCGCGCGCAGGCCCGAGGAGTAGGTGTAGGCGGCGAGCACGCCGAAGGCGATGAACAGCGGCAGGTCCTTGACGAACCAGTTGGCGTTCTCGCCGCCGCCGACGCCCAGCACGTCCAGTACCGCCTGGATGCCGACCAGCTGGAGCGCGATGTACGGCATGGTGGCGAGGATGCCGGTCAGCGCGACCACCAGGGACAGCGGCCGGGAGCCGTAGCGCCCGCGCACGAAGTCGGCCGGGGTGACGTAGCCGTGCACCCGGGAGACCGACCAGAGCCGGGGGAGGAAGAGGAAGACCAGCGGGTAGGCGATGATCGTGTAGGGGACGGCGAAGAAGCCCGCGGCGCCGGTCGCGTAGACGGCGGCGGGCACCGCGACGAAGGTGTACGCGGTGTAGAGGTCGCCGCCGAGCAGGAACCAGGTGATCCAGGTCCCGAAGCTGCGCCCGCCGAGGCCCCACTCGTCCAGATGGAGCGCGTTGTCGGCCCGCCGCCACCGGGAGGCGAGGAAGCCCATCACGGTGACCAGCAGGAAGAAGAGGACGAACACCGACAGCGCCGGCACGTTGACCCCGTTCACCGGGCGCCACCCGCCTTCCGCGCCCCGGCGGCCCGGCGGGCCTTCTCGTCCCGGTTGACCAGCAGGTAGGCGGCGACCGTGAAGACCGCCGAGACCGGCACCCAGAGCAGCTGGTACCAGTAGAAGAAGGGGACGCCGCCCGCCTCGGGCTCGGGCTTGTCGTACGAGCCCACCCAGAGCATCGCGACGATCGGCACCAGCAGGGCGAGCGCGGCGAGCACCCGCTCGGGGGTCACCACCGGCAGGCCGGCGCCGCCGGGCTCTTCTGGCTCGGGCATGACAGGTCGGTCGGTGTGCTCTGACGACATGGGTCGGCTCCGCTTCGGAGGATTCACCTCGCCGGCGCCGCAACCCCGGGGGAGCCGCGCACCCCCTGGGTCCGCCGAGCAGCACCACTGGTGATCGGCAGTCAGTACGGATGCGGAATCTATGGCATCACGTGATCCGTGTCACCGGATCCGGGACAACTTCCCGAAATCCGGACACCCCGCGCGCCGGGACAACACAACGGGCCCCGGCGCGCGCTCCTCGCGCGCCGGGGCCCGGGCGTGTGCGGGCGCCGGGCCGGACTACTCCGGCCGCTTCAGGCGGGTGATGAACTTGTAGCGGTCGCCCCGGTAGATGGAGCGCACCCACTCGACCGGGTTCCCCTCCGGGTCGAAGGAGTGCCGGGCGAGCTGGAGCATCGGCAGGCCGAGGTCGGAGCCGAGCAGTCCGGCCTCGCGCGGGTTGGCGAGGGTGGTCTCGATGGTCTCCTCGGCCTCGGCCACGGTGACCCCGTAGACCTCGCGCAGCGCGGTGTACAGCGAGTTGTGCTTGGCGAGGTTGCGGCGCAGGGCCGGGAAGCGCTTGGCGGACAGGTGGGCCACCTCGATGGCCATCGGGTCGCCGTTGGCCAGCCGCAGGCGCTCGATCCGCAGCACCCGCCCGCCGGGCTTGATGTCCAGCAGCGGGGCCAGCCGGTCGTCGGCGGAGATGTAGCCGATCTCGATCAGCCGGGAGGTGGGCTCCAGGCCCTGGGCGCGCATGTCCTCGGTGTAGGAGGTGAGCTGGAGGGCCTGGGCGACCTTGGGCTTGGCGACGAAGGTCCCCTTGCCCTGGATGCGCTCCAGCCGGCCCTCGACGACCAGCTCCTGCAGGGCCTGGCGGACCGTGGTGCGGGAGGTGTCGAACTGCGCCGCCAGGGCTCGCTCGGGCGGGACCGGGGTGCCGGCGGGCTGGGTCTCGGTGAGCTGCAGCAGATGGCGCTTGAGTCCGTAGTACTTCGGTACCCGGGCGGTGGGGTCCGCGCCGCCCTGGGGGGCGATGTTCTTCGCCAGGGGGTCGTTGACCTGGGCCGTGCTGCCCCCGTCGGTGCTCATCGGACCTGTCTCCCGCTTCTCGCAGGGCCCTCCGGGAGCCCCACCGCCTCATTAACAGCTCACATCGTTGCATGTATGGCTACGGAACGAATACCTCATCACGCGATGAACGATGTGCGGTGTCGGCTTGATAACGGGTGGTCCGGATCGGTCGAACAGCCGTTGACAGGCCCATTGGTCTAGGCCAAGCTCCAGGCATCTGGTCTACACCACTAGGCCGGTCACTATGAATCCCCCCACCCGTTCGCTGGAGTCCGCGGCACCATTCCTCCCACTTCGCGTGGGTATGCCGCTGCCACCCGACGGGGGTAACCAAGGCATCCCTCAGGAGGATGGCGTGAAGCGTCAGCTCATCGCGGCGGTCGGCGTCGCGGCCATGGTTGTTGGTCTCGCGGCCTGCGGCTCGGACGCCAAGAAGGACGAGAACAACAACGCGTCGGGCAACTCGTCCACTGCGGCCGACGGCGGCAAGAAGGACTACAGCGGCAAGACGCTCAAGGTGTGGCTGATGACCGGCTCCGCCCCCAAGGGCTGGGACGAGGCGGTGAAGACCGAGTTCGAGACCACCTACCCGGGCTCCAAGGTCGAGTACCAGATCCAGGAGTGGACCGGCATCGGCCCCAAGGTCACCGCCGCGCTGTCCGAGGGCTCCGTCGACGTCCTGGAGATCGGCAACACCCAGACCGCCGGCTACGCCTCCACCGGTGGCCTGCTGGACATCACCAAGGACAAGGCCGCCCTGGGCGGTGCCGACTGGGCCCCGAACCAGAGCGAGTCCGCGATCCTGGACGGCAAGCAGTACGCCGCCCCGTGGTTCGTGACCAACCGCGTGGTCTCCTACAACAAGGACCTGTGGGCCAAGGCCGGCCTGACCACCACCCCGAAGACCCTGGAAGAGTTCTACACCGCCCTGGACAAGCTCAAGGCCACCCAGGGTGTCGCCGACCCGATCTACATGCCGGGCCAGGAGTGGTACGTCTACTTCGGTCTGCTCACCAGCGAGGGTGGCAAGCTGGCGAAGAAGGAGGGCGACAAGTGGGTCGGCGGCCTGTCCAGCCCCGAGGCGCAGAAGGCCTTCGACACCTACAAGAAGCTCCAGAGCTACTCGGTCCTGGGTGGTAAGGACAAGGACGAGGCCAAGCCGCAGCAGAAGGACATCTTCGGCCAGGGCGACATCGGCTCGATCATCGGCCTCGGCTGGGAGCTCCCGGACGAGAAGGCCATGGCCAAGGACAAGATCGGCTTCTTCCCGCTCCCGGGCAAGACCGCCGACAAGCCCTCCGGCGTGTTCCTCGGTGGCTCGAACCTGGCCATCGCCCAGGCCAGCAAGAACTCCGACATGGCCAAGGACTTCCTGAAGATCGCCCTGAACGACAAGAACGAGGGCGCGGTCGCCGCCTCGGGCCTCATCCCGAACAAGGCCTCGCTCAACGACAAGGTCGTCGGTGACTTCGCCTCCGCCGCGAAGCTGGCCTCCGGTGTCGGTGGCATCACCCCGACCCACCCGAACTGGGCGAGCGTCGAGAACGACCCGAACCCGATCAAGGAGTTCCTGACCTCGGCCCTGACCGGCGACTACGCCACCGCGGCCAAGAAGGCGGACGACGAGATCGCCAAGCGTCTCAACGCCAAGCAGTAAGCAGTCGAGCGGCGTCGCTCACCGGCTCCCGGCGGGGGGCCGGTGGGCGGCGCCCGTCCGTCGTGGTCGGGTTGTTAGGAAGAGAGAACGATGGCTGTGCATTCGGAGCGGGTGCAGACACAGTCCCCGGATTCAGGGAAGGGCGCTGTGGCCACTATTGAGACGGGTGCCGCGCGCGGTGGCGGCTCCGGCACCCCGAAGAAGAGCGCCAGACCGGCGGACGGCCGGAGCCTGGGCTCCCGGTTCGCGCCGTACCTGCTGCTCCTGCCGGCCACCGTGGCCACCCTGGGCCTGTTGGGCTGGCCGCTGCTGAAGACCGTCCTGGTGTCGTTCCAGAACCTGAACGCGCGCCAGCTCGTTCAGCACCTGACGGAGTGGAACGGCTTCGAGAACTACACCGAGCAGCTGTCCGACCCGGAGTTCTGGTCGGTCACCGGCCGGTCGGTCGCCTTCACGGCGCTCAACGTCTTCCTGATCATGGTGGGCGGCGCGCTGGTCGGCCTGCTGCTCAACCGCCTCGGCAAGAAGATGCGGCTGCTGCTGTCGATCGGACTGCTGCTCGCCTGGGCGATGCCGGTGGTCGCCTCGACCACCGTCTACACCTGGCTCTTCGAGACCAACTTCGGTGTGGTCAACTGGCTGCTGGACACCCTGGGCTGGCACTCGATGGCCGCCTACAACTGGACCGGCACCCAGTACTCGACCTTCTTCGTGATCCTGCTGCTGCTGGTCTGGGGCTCGATCCCGTTCGTGGCGTTCAACATGTACGCGGCGCTGACCACCATCCCGAAGGAGCTCTACGAGGCGGCCCGGATGGACGGCGCCGGCCCGGTCAAGATCTTCACCGCGGTGATGTTCCCCAATCTGAAGCCGTTCTTCCTGGCCACGACCTTCCTTGAGGTCATCTGGATCTTCAAGGCCTTCACCCAGATCTACGCGATCAAGGCCGGCGGCCCCGACGGGCTCACCCGCACCCTCCCCATCCACGCGTTCCTGGAGGGCTCCGGCCGCCAGCACTACGGCACCGGTGCCGCGATCGCGGTGCTCACCATCCTGATCCTGGGCGTCCTGATGGCGTACTACTTCCGGATCATTCTGAAGCAGGAGGACGAGCTGTGAGGCGCTCGCTCATCGGACGCACCTGGCCGAACGTCATCGCGGTCGTCCTCTTCGTCTTCTTCGCGTTCCCCGTCTACTGGATGATCAGCACGGCCTTCAAGCCGACGAAGGACATCGTCAGCAAGACGCCGGTGTTCATCCCGTTCGAAGCGACCCTGGAGCACTTCAAGACCGCGGTCAACGTGCCGAAGTTCTGGACGTACACCGCCAACAGCTTCATCGTCACGGTCCTCGCGGTGGCGATCTCGCTGGTGATCGCGACCCTGGCGTCCTTCGCCATCGCCCGGATGAGGTTCCGCGGCCGCAAGACCTTCGTCCTGGTCATCATGGCCGCCCAGATGGCGCCCTGGGAGGTCATGACCATCGCGGTCTACCTGATCTCCCGCGACAACGAGATGCTGAACAGCCTCGTCCCGCTCACCGCCTTCTACATGATGATGGTGCTGCCCTTCACCATCTGGACGCTGCGCGGCTTCATCGCCGCGGTGCCGAAGGAGCTGGAGGAGTCGGCGATGGTCGACGGCTGCACCCGCACCCAGGCCTTCGTGAAGGTGATCTTCCCGCTGCTGGCGCCGGGCCTGATGTCCACCTCGCTGTTCGGCTTCATCACGGCCTGGAACGAGTTCCCCCTCGTCCTGATCATCAACAAGACCGACGGCCAGACCCTGCCGCTGTGGCTGTCCTCCTTCCAGACCGCCTTCGGCAACGACTGGGGCGCCACGATGGCGGCGTCGACGCTGTTCGCCCTCCCGGTGCTGATCCTGTTCGTCTTCCTGCAGCGCAAGGCGGTCGGTGGCCTCACCGACGGCGCCGTGAAGGGCTGATCCCCCGTGAGTATCCTCGTTCCCACCCTCCCGGCCTCCGACCAGCTGCACCGTGACGCGCTGACCGTCCTGCAGCCCGGCTTCGTCGGCACCGAGCCGCCGGAGTGGCTGCGCCGCCACCTGGCGGCCGGCCTCGGCTCGGTCGCGCTGTTCGACCGCAACGTGGCCGACCTCGGCCAGCTCGCCGCGCTCACCGCCGCGCTGCGGGCCGAGAACCCCGACCTGCTGATCGCCATCGACGAGGAGTCCGGCGACGTCACCCGGCTGGAGGCGGGCTCCGGCTCGTCCTGGCCGGGCAACCTCGCCCTCGGCGCCATCGACGACCCGGCGCTGACCCGCGACGTGGCCCGCGAGCTGGGCCGCGCGCTGGCCGCGGCCGGCGTGAACTACAACTGGGCGCCCACCGCGGACGTCAACTCCAACCCGCGCAACCCGGTCATCGGCGTGCGCTCCTTCGGCGCCGACCCGGAGCTGTGCGCCCGGCACACCGCCGCCTGGGTGGAGGGCCTGCAGTCGGCCGGTGTCGCGGCCTGCTCCAAGCACTTCCCGGGCCACGGCGACACCGCCGTCGACTCGCACCACGGCCTGCCGGTCATCGACGTCGACCTGGAGGTGCTGCGCGCCCGTGACCTGATCCCGTTCCAGGCCGCGATCGCCGCCGGGACCAAGGCCGTGATGACGGCCCACATCATGATCCCGGCGCTCGACCCCAGGCTGCCCGCCACGCTCAGCCCCACCGTGCTGCGCGACCTGCTGCGCGCGGCCCCCGAGGACGGCGGCCTGGGCTACCAGGGCCTGATCGTCAGCGATGCCATCGAGATGGGCGCCATCGCCGACACCTTCGGCATGGGCGAGGGCACCGTGCTGGCCCTGGCGGCCGGCGCGGACGCGATCTGCGTGGGCGGCGGCCTGGCCGACGAGGACACCGTGCTGATGCTGCGCGACGCCATCGTGGCGGGCGTGCAGTCCGGCCGGCTCCCGGAGGAGCGGCTCGCCGACGCGGCCGCCCGGGTGCGCGCGCTCGGCAGCTGGGGCCGGATCGCCGCCCAGGGCGAGCGGCCGGAGGCGGACCTCGCGGTCGGCCTGCGGGCCGCCCGCCGGGCGCTGCGCGTGGTCCGCGCGCCGGGCCACGAGCCCCTGCCGGTGACCGAGCGCCCGTTCGTGGCCTCGTTCTCCGCCGAGCCGAACATCGCCGTCGGCGACGTCACCCCGTGGGGCGTGGCCGGCATGCTGGCCGACCGCTTCCCGGGCACCCGCACCCGCGAGGTCGGCCCGGAGATCGCCGAGGCCGGGGCGCTGGACGCGCTGGTGTCCGAGGTGCTGGCCGGTGCCGCCGACCGCCGCCTGGTGCTGGTGGTCCGCGACGCGCACCGGCACGAGTGGATGGCGGCCGCGCTGGCCCGCCTGGTGGCGGCCCGTCCGGACGCCGCGGTGGTCGAGATGGGCCTGCCGCAGTCCGAGCCGGTGGGCGCGCTGTACATCGCCACCCACGGCGCCGCCCGGGTCTGCGGGCTGGCCGCCGTCGAGGTGCTCACCGGACAGCCGGGGGCGATCGGCTGAGTCCACGTCGGACCGTGACACCGGGTGCCGGGAGGCATCCGCCCAGCGGGCCCGTCATGCGCATGGCGCATGGCGGGCCCGCTCTGTTTCCACGGCTTTATGACGCCGTGTGACCTGCGGTTTCCCGACCTGACGATGTTCCCTCAAATCGCCCTTAAGGCAGCCTTAAGTTCTACATAGGGTCACCGTCGGGCGACTGATCGCCACGCGGTACAACAGGTCTGCAACGGCCATGGCCGCCAGGCCATTTGGCGTTGACACCAACTGTGGTCTAGGCCAGGCTCCAGTCCATCCGGTTCGAATTTCAATTTGCCCGGATGTGGTATTGGCCCACCCCTAAGCTCTTCGCCGCCCCTCCCCGGACACCGTCCTGTCGGGCACCAGCGCGCTGCCGGCGGGCACAGGCTCCCCAACACCCTCGGAGGATGGCGTGAGAAAGCGTCGGTTCATGGCGACGGTCGGCATCATGGCCCTGGCCGTCGGGCTGACGGCGTGTTCGTCGGGCGGCTCGTCGTCGGACGGCGCCAAGACCGCCTCGGCGGACCCGCAGAACGCGACCGGCACCGTCACGGTCTGGCTGATGGACGACGCCCAGAAGAACTGGCCCGACCTCGTCCAGCGGGTGAACGACGAGTTCGCCGCCAAGTACCCGAAGGCGACCCTCAAGCTCGCCTACCAGGGCTGGGCCGACAAGGTGGCCAAGCTCGACAAGGCGATCGCCGACGGCGCCGCCCCGGACGTGGTCGAGCTCGGCAACACCGAGACCATGAAGTACGTGCTGTCCGGCGCGCTGGCCCCGGTGGAGCGCAGCAGCTTCGACAACTCCGACACCTGGATCAAGGCGCTCGCCAACACCTGCACCTACCAGGACAAGCTCTGGTGCGTGCCCTACTACGCGGGCGCGCGGGTCGCCATCTACAACTCCGCGGCCTTCCAGCAGGCCACCGGCAGCGCCGAGTTCCCCAAGACCGAGGACGAGCTGCGTGCGGCGCTCGACAAGATCGCGGACAAGAACAAGGCCGACCGGACCTTCTCCCCGCTCTACCTGCCCGGCCCGTACTGGTACGCCGCGATGAGCTACGTCTCGGCGTACGGCGGCGCCATCGCCCGCTTCGACAGCGGCGGCACCTGGCACGGCACGCTGAGCGACCCCAAGTCCCAGCAGGGCATCAACCACTTCGTCGAACTGGTGCGCAAGTACAACAAGGGCGACCTGTCGCAGAACGAGCAGAACCAGTACGAGGCGATGGCCCGCGGCCACGCGGCGTCCTTCTACGGCAACGGCTACGAGGCGTCCAGCGTCGCCGCGCCGGTCACCGGCGACCCGAGCCTCAAGGACTCGGTCAAGGTCGCCACCATGCCCGGCCCGAACGGCAAGCCGCTGCCGACCTTCATCGGCGGCTCGGCCCTCGGCGTCACCGCGAAGTCGCCCTCGGTGGACCTCGCGACCGACTGGGTCCGGATGTTCACCAGCGCCAAGTCCGAGCAGGCGCTGGCCGACAAGGACATCCTGCCGAACAACCTCACCCAGCTGAACCCGCTGAAGAACAAGCCGGCCACCGCCGCCGCGGCCAACGCGGTGCCGGACGCCTGGTTCACGCCGCTGGCCCCCGGCTGGGGCCTGGTGGAGAAGCAGAAGATCCTGCCCGACATGCTGAACGCCATCCTCAAGGGCAAGCCGGTGGACCAGGCCACCAAGGAGGCCGACGCCGCCATCGACCAGCTGATCAACAAGGCGGGCTGAGCCGCCGCCGCCCCGGGACGCCGGAGCCCCTCCCCGCACCGCCGGGAGGGGCTCCGCGCACCGCCGGGGCCCCGGGACCTGCCCGAAGGCCCTCCTCGGATGTGCCCAGGGCGGACGGCCCCCGTAGGATTGCCGCAGCATTCACCGCAGCGAGTGTGCGGACTCGCCGCCGTAGAGGTCCCCGCCGGGCATTCCCGTCCGGTCGGGGTGGAACCATCTCATCGGAGGCCCACCCACGATGTCCGACACGCAGACCGTCCCAGGCCGGATCATGGCGGCGGAGATGGCCGAGCAGCCGGCCGTCCTGCAGCGCATCCTCGACGAGGGCGCTCCCAAGATCTTCGAGATCGCGTCCCGGATCGCCGCCCGCAACCCGCGGTTCGTCCTCCTGACCGCGCGCGGTACCTCGGACAACGCGGCGCTGTACGCCAAGTACCTCATCGAGATCCTGCTGGGCAAGCCGGCCGGCCTGACCTCGATGTCCACCACCACCGCCTACGGCGCCAAGCCGGACCTGACCGACGTGCTGGTGATCACCGTCAGCCAGTCGGGCGGCTCGCCGGACCTCGTCGCCTCCACCAAGGCGGCCCGTGAGGCCGGTGCCATCACCCTGGCGGTCACCAACAACGCCGGCTCGCCGCTGGCCGAGGTCTCCGAGTTCCACATCGACGTGCTGGCCGGCCCGGAGAAGGCGCTGCCCGCCACCAAGACCTACACCGCCGAGCTGCTCGCCCTCTACCTGCTGGTCGAGGGCCTGCGCGGCGGCGACGGCGCGGCCGCCAAGGGCCTGCCGGAGCTGGCCGCCGGCGTCCTGGCCCGCCAGGGCGAGGTCAAGGCCCTGGCCGAGCGCTACCGCTTCGCCCAGCGCCTGGTCATCACCTCGCGCGGCTACGGCTACCCGACCGCCCGCGAGGCGGCGCTGAAGCTGATGGAGACCACCTACATCCCGGCCTCCCCGTTCTCCGGCGCCGACCTGCTGCACGGCCCGCTGGCCATGGTCGACAACGTCTCCCCGGTCATCGCGATCGTCCCGGACGGCAAGGGCGGCGAGGCCCTGCAGCCGGTCCTCGACCGCCTGCGCGGCCGCGGCGCCGACCTGGTCGTGGTCGGCCAGCAGGCGCAGGTGGAGGCCGCCTCGGCGGGCTTCGCGCTGCCGGCCGGCGTGCCCGAGGAGGTGCAGCCGATCCTGGAGATCCTGCCGCTGCAGCTGCTGGCCTACGAGGTCACCATCGCCCGCGGCCAGGACCCGGACGCCCCCCGCGCGCTCGCCAAGGTCACCGAGACCCACTGACGCGCCCCCGGCAACGCCCGAGCCCCCGTCCACAGCCTGTGGACGGGGGCTCGGGCGTTGTCGAGTCCTGGAGCGGGCCCGGAAACGGGGCCGGAAAGCACTTCGGGCCACGGTGCCGACACGGGACCCTCAACCCATGCGGCTCCGCGGCCCGGAGCTGTCGTCGGGCGCCGGTGACGATCGAGAACTGTGCGGGGTCCTCGTTCGGCGGCGTCCGACCGAGGAGGGGCATCGCGCGGTCAGGGCAGTTGCGCGGGTGCCTCTCCTTGGTGCCCTTTCATTGTGGACTAGACCAATCTGGGTTGTCCAGGCCTCCCCGAAAATTGGTCTGGACAACATGGGGGAGGGGTGGGCGGAGCCGCCGGTCGGGGGGTGCGCGGGGCCCGTCCGAGCCCCCCTGGAGCTACGCTCGCCCTGTGCCCTCGCTGAACGAACTCGTCCGCCGCCACACCACCCTGACCGGTGCCGATGTGGAGTGGCTGCACATGCTGGTCTCGGAGTGGCAGCTGCTCTCCGACCTCTCCTTCGCCGACCTGGTGCTCTGGATCCCCACCTGGGACGGCATCCGGTACGTCTCGGTCGCCCAGATGCGCCCCAACACCGGCCCCACCTCCTACCAGGACGACATGGTCGGCCACCTCGTCCCGCGCGGCCGCCGCCCGCTGCTGGACGCCGCCTACGACGAGGGGCGGATCGTGCGCGAGGGCGACCCGGAGTGGCGTGAGGAGGTGCCGGTCCGGGTCGAGTCCATCCCGGTGCGGCGCGAGGGCAAGGTGCTCGGCGTGATCGCCCGCAACACCAACCTGCTGACCGTGCGCACCCCCAGCCGGCTGGAGCTCACCTACCTGCAGAGTGCCTCCGACCTCGCCCAGATGATCGCCGCCGGCACCTTCCCCTACCCCGGCGTCGAGCAGGCCGACATGGACGCCGCACCGCGGGTCGGTGACGGCCTGATCCGCCTGGACGCCGACGGCACCGTCACCTACGCCAGCCCCAACGCGCTCTCCGCCTACCACCGGCTCGGCCTCACCACCGACCTGGTCGGCAGCCACCTCGGCCGGACCACCGCCGACCTCGCCCCGCCCTCCCGGGCCGCCGTGCACGAGGCGCTGGTGAAGCTGGCCAGCGGCTGGGCCCCCCGGCAGACCGAGATCGAGGCCCAGGGCGGCGTGGTCACCCTGCGGGCCATCCCGCTCAAGCCCAAGGGCACCCTGACCGGCTCCCTGGTGCTCTGCCGGGACGTCACCGAGCTGCGCCGGCGCGACCGCGAGCTGATGACCAAGGACGCCACCATCCGGGAGATCCACCACCGGGTGAAGAACAACCTGCAGACCGTCGCCGCGCTGCTGCGCCTGCAGTCCCGCCGGATGGACTCGGAATCCGGCCGCGCCGCCCTGGACGAGGCGGTGCGCCGGGTCGGCTCGATCGCGATCGTGCACGAGACGCTCTCCCAGGCGCTGGACGAGCAGGTGGCCTTCGACGAGATCGCCGACCGGGTGCTGGCGATGGTGATGGAGCTGTCCCAGGACGGCCGGGTGGCGACCCGCCGCAGCGGCAGCTTCGGCATCCTGTCCGCCGAGGTGGCCACCCCGCTGGCGATGGTGCTGACCGAGCTGCTGCAGAACGCGCTGGAACACGCGTTCGGTCCGAGCGCCTCCGGCAATCTGGAGGTCAGCGCGCTGCGCGGGCGGGCGCCGGCCACCGGCATGGGCTGGTCGGACAGCTGGAACGGCGGGGCCAGACCGGAGGAGTACCTGCTGATCACGGTGCAGGACGACGGCAGGGGCATGCCCGAGGGCTTCGACCCGCAGCAGGCCGGCAACCTCGGGCTGCAGATCGTCCGGACCCTGGCCACCGGGGAGCTGGGCGGCACCTTCGACATGGTGGCCGGGCCGGACGGCGGCACCAAGGTGGTCCTGGAGATCCCGGTGCGCTGAAGCGTGCGGGGGGCGTACGTCCGGTGCGAGCGCCGGCCGTACGCCCCTTCACCACCTCTACTCGGTGGCGGAAGTCCGGCGGCAGAAACAGAAACGAGGCCCTGTCGACCGGGGGGGGTGGGTCGACAGGGCCTCTCAACCCGTTCCGGCCGTCGGGGGGAGTCGGCCGGAACGGGGGCTCTGGGTGGTGCGACACAAGCCGGTGCGTTGCACACGGTGAGCGCCACAGCTCCACGATATTGCTCTAAGTGAACAGTATCAAGTGGCTGGGCGGGCCGGTGTCGCGGGACCTCGTCGATCAAGGCCCTTTGTACGGAAGGCTTCACCAGGAGGTGCAGGGGAAGCCTGTGATCATGTGTTGATCGGTTCTACGGTTACTGCTGGTACTACGGCGTGTGATCAGGCGGTGCGGGCGCGGTTGCGGGCGGCACGACGCTTCATGGCGCGGCGCTCGTCCTCGCTCATGCCGCCCCAGACGCCGGCGTCCTGGCCGGTCTCGAGGGCCCACTGGAGGCACTGCTCCATGACCGGACAGCGCCGGCACACGGCCTTGGCTTCCTCGATCTGCAGCAGAGCAGGACCGGTGTTCCCGATCGGGAAGAACAGCTCCGGGTCCTCTTCGCGGCAGACAGCGCGGTGGCGCCAGTCCATGGTCGTCCAACTCCTCCTGCCGGCGGGGGTTGCCCGGTCGGCACATCGATGGTCCTTGTGAATGTGAACGCTTTCACGAATCCCGCAACAGCAAAAGAGACCAAAGGCCCATCGGGCCCGGGAGGTCTGTGCTGGGGAGGGATTCGGCGATTCGAGGGACACCCCGCGGTCGGCCCCCCAGGTTTCGAGGGTTGCCGTCGCTGCGATGTGTCCCGATCGCCATGTAGAGGTTCGCAAACCTCGGGCCCGGATACAACCCCCTTCAGGGAGGAATTTTGGATTCTTCGGTGTCGCCTAGCTCACAGCCGGTACTTCTATGGAGTGAAGGGGGCTTGTGCGTTCGAGAAGAAGGAGGAACGGCCCTTCTAGTCACACAATCACACGCAGTGCCCGCCGTACGCCTGTGAAACTGACGCGACTCCTGGATCCAAGGTGGTCCCCGTCGACCTGGAACGGGACCGGTTCCTCCGAAACCAAGGTGAAGTGCCGGACGTCGTGATAGGAGACGACATGCTTCCCGGAAGGGCCGTCCGGAGTGCCCCCGTCGCTCGAAGGACCGTGCGACCGCAGGATCTGACGGACCGTTCGAGCGGTGCCGAACGCCGTCATCCGGGTGATGCCGAAGACATCGAGATCCGCGTCGAAGGAGGCGCGCGGCGAGGGGTAGACGGGGCGGTTGCCCAGGAACGTCCACGGCGAGGTGTTGCTGACTATCGCCAGCACCAGGCCCGGCACCGGCTCGCGGCCCGCGAGCGCCAGCGAGACCGGGCCTGATCTGCGCTGCTCACGTTGGGTGACGAAGTGCCGGAGCGCCTGGGTGACGTAGAGCGCGTGCGTGGACTTGCGCCCCGCCCGGCGCTGCTCCTCGACCCGGCCGACCACGCCGGCGTCGAAGCCGAGGCCGGCGGTGAAGGTGAACCAGCGGTCCGGCAGCCCCTCGGTCATCGCCTTGCCCAGCCCGATCGGCCGCTCGCTCCGGTGCTCCAGCGCGTTCAGCAGGGCGCCGGTGGCCTCCACCGGGTCGTTCGGCAGGCCCAGGGCGCGGGCGAACACGTTGGTCGAACCGCCGGGGACCACCGCGAGGCGCGGGACCCGGTCGCCAGGGCCGTGCGAGAGCAGCCCGTTGACCACCTCGTTGACGGTGCCGTCACCGCCCAGCGCCACCACCAGGTCGACCGCGCCGTCCTCGACGGCCTCGCGGGCCAGATCGCGCGCGTGGCCGCGGTACTCGGTCTGCGCCACCTCCAGCTTGAGGTCGCTGCGCAGGGCGTGGATCAGGACGTCCCTGGTGCGACCGCTGGTGGTGGTCGCTTTCGGATTGACGACCAGGAGAGCGCGCATGGGCCCAGCCTACGGGTCGGTACGGACCAACCGGCGGCTACCCTGCTGGAGTGACCGCAGAATCCTCCGCACCCGTACCCGCGCCCGGCGCCGACCGGCCGGCCGCCCTCACCCTGGGCGCCGCCATCACCGCCGTGGAGGGCGCCGTGCTGGCCGTCGTCGGCGTCTGGGACATGGTCGCCGCCCTGTCCGGCCAGTCCAAGCAGCTCGCCCTGAACGAGTTCGGCGGCCTGGTGATCGTGCTGCTCGGCGTGCTGCCGATCCTGGCCGCCCGGGCACTGCTGAAGACCCGCCGCTGGGGCCGCAGCCCCGCCGTGCTGACCAACTCGATCTGCCTGCCGGTCGCGTACTACATGTGGCAGAGCGGCGGGGCGATGGCCGGTGTCGGCGTGGTCGTCGGCCTGCTGGGCCTGGTCGGCATCGGCGCGCTGCTCAGCCCGAAGGCGACGGCGGCCCTCTACGCTCCGCACGAGGGCTGAGCGCGGAGGGCCACCGCCTTCCACCACTTCTCCACGACCCGACGGCCGCCGCTGAGCGGCCGTCGGTCGTCTGCGCCGTTCCTCCGGTTACTCCTCCACCAGGAGCTTCTCCCGCAGCTGCGCCAGCGTCCGGGCGAGCAGCCGGGAGACGTGCATCTGCGAGATGCCCACCTCGGCGGCGATCTGCGACTGCGTCATGTTCCGGAAGAACCGCAGCACCAGGATCTTCTGCTCGCGGGGCGGCAGTTGGGCGAGCAGCGGCTTGAGCGACTCGCGGTACTCGACGCCCTCCAGCGCCTCGTCGGTGGCGCCCAGGGTGTCCGCGACGGCCGGCGACTCGTCGTCGCTGTCCGGCACGTCCAGCGACAGCGTGGAGTACGCGTTGGCGGACTCCAGGCCCTCCAGCACGTCCTCCTCGGAGATCCCCAGGTGCTCGGCGAGCTCGTGCACCGTGGGGGAGCGGCCGTGCCGCTGGGAGAGCTCGCTGGTCGCCGTGGTCAGCGACAGCCGCAGCTCCTGGAGCCGGCGCGGCACCCGGACCGCCCAGCCCTTGTCCCGGAAGTGCCGCTTGATCTCGCCGACGATGGTCGGCGTCGCGTAGGTGGAGAACTCGACCCCGCGCTCGTGGTCGAACCGGTCCACCGACTTGATCAGCCCGATGGTGGCGACCTGGGTGAGGTCGTCCAGCGGCTCGCCCCGGTTGCGGAAGCGCCGGGCGAGGTGCTCGACCAGCGGGATGTGCATGCGCACCAGCTGGTTGCGCAGTTCGACGCGCTCCGGGGAGCCCTCGGGCAGTGCCGAGAGCCGCACGAACAGGGCCCGGGCCGCCTCGCGGTCCGGTGCGCCGGTGCGCTGCGGGCCCTGGGCGGGCACCGCCGCGCGCAGCGCCTCCGCCGCCCCGGCGGCGTCCTCGCCCTCCGGGCCGGTGCCCGGGGCGCCGCCGTCCGGCTCCTCGTCCGGGCGTTCGGCGTCCGGGAGGTCCGAGGCCGAGGGCACGGGCGGGGGCGACTGATCGGGCGACGACTGGGGCGTCGGCTCGGTCGGCTGGCTCATCCGGTGGGCGTCCTTCGGGTGCGCTTCGTCGTTGGCGGCGAGGCCGGGAACGCTCGCCTGGGTCGGTACGGCAGGGCCCGCCGTCGCGAGGCCGGTACGGTCCAGATCACTCACGGCCATTCCCCCGTTCCGTTCCGGGAGCACCGGGGCGGTCGGCCCCGGTTCGTCTCGTTGGTCGTACCGCCGGTCGGGCGGTACCGGGAGCCGTCCGTCCGGCCCGGTGGTGCCGGGCGGACGGCCCTTGTTCGGTGCTGCTGCCGCGTCGGTGCGGCGGTTCTAGTGGGCGGCGGAGCCGCCGCGCTTCTTGTGCAGGCTGATCGACACGGTCCTGTCCTCGGCGACCGCCGATTCGACCTCGCCCGCGAGCGCGGAGAGCACCGTCCAGGCGAAGGTGTCCCGCTCCGGCGCCCGGCCGTCGGTGGTGGGCGCCGAGACGATCACCTTCAGGGAGTCGCCGACCAGCCGGAACTCGCAGGAGAGCACCGAGCCGGGAACGGCCTGCTGGAGGAGGATGGCGCAGGCCTCGTCAACCGCGATGCGCAGGTCCTCGATCTCGTCCAGGGTGAAGTCCAGCCGGGCCGCGAGGCCGGCCGTGGCCGTCCGAAGGACCGAGAGATAGGCCCCGGCCGCGGGCAGCCGGACCTCCACGAAGTCCTGCACTCCGGGCTCGCCGTCGATCTGGGACACCCTCACCTCCTGGGTGACGCGCTGTGCTTCCGGGCCGGTGGCCGCGGCACTGTCTGTTGCTTGGCTCAACTGCTTCGCCCCAACTGTCCAGAGGGGTGGTGCGGTACGTACTGGTCATACCCCTCGGGGGGTGGCCGGACGCCGCCGTCCGCCCGAGACGTTACCGCGTTCCTGCCCCGGTGCGGGAGTCACTCATGGTAAGGCATCGCGACGCAGGGTGGCAGTGGTTCGAACGCCGCCTCCGCACGCCTCCGGCGCGCGCCGTCCGCGCGCCGGTCTCAGCGGGTGCCGGCGGCGGTGAGGGCGTCCCCGGTGAGGCGGTAGACGCTCCAGCCGTCCATCGGCACGGCGCCGAGCGACTTGTAGAAGTTGATCGACGGGGTGTTCCAGTCCAGCACCGACCACTCCATCCGGGAGTAGCCGCGCTCGACGGCGATCCGGGCCAGTTCCAGCAGCAGCGCCTTGCCGTGGCCGCCGCCGCGGGCCTGCGGGCGGACGTACAGGTCCTCCAGGTAGACCCCGTGGGTGCCGCGCCAGGTCGAGAAGTTGAGGAACCAGAGCGCGAAGCCGACCGGCTCGCCGGTGGTGCCGTCCTCGGCGACCAGGCCGAACAGCGCCGGGGTGGCGCCGAACAGCGCGTCGTGCAGCTGCTCCTCGGTCGCGACCGCCTCGTGGGCGGCCTTCTCGTACTCCGCGAGCTCGCGGATCATGGCGTGGATGACGGGGACGTCGGTGGGAACGGTGGTGCGGATCATGGTCCCGAGCCTACTGGGCGGGTTCGTTCTCGTCCCAGGCCTGGACGGAGGTCTGGTCGACGATCCGGCCGTCGCGCAGCGCGGCGGTGGAGCTGACCAGCACCCGGACCCCGTCCGGGTACCGGCAGGACTCCAGGAAGGCGAGGCGGTCCTCCTGGACCACCACCTGTTCCAGGGTGTGGCTCATCTCGCGGCCGTAGAGGTCGTCCAGCATCGCGCCGATCTCGTCCCGGCCGTGCATCACCAGCGGGTGGCTGGGCTGGGTCTTGCGGTCGACCACGCGCAGTTCGGCGTCGTCCGCGTAGAGCGCCAGCAGGGCCCGGGCGTCGGCGCGCTCGATGCCCTCGCGCAGGGCCCGGACGTCGAAGGCGGACGGTGCGGCCATGGTGGTCATGTTCTCGCTCCTCCGGTCGGTTCCGTCGGCTCGTACTGTTGAGCGTACGCCGGTCGGAACCGGCCGCGGGGCGGTGCGGACGGCGGTGGGACGGCCCCCGGGCTCAGGGCGCCGGGACGGTCCGCAGGTAGGCGGCCAGAGCGGTGATCGCGGCCGGGTTGCGCGGGCTCTCGACCAGGTCGACGTAGTCGAGGACGAAGATCCGGTCGTTGCGGACGGCCGAGACGCCGGCCAGCGGCGGGAAGGACTTCAGGAACTTCCGCTTCGCCCCGGCGTCCGGGGTGCCGTAGTTGTTGATCACGATCACCTCGGGGTCGCGCTGGACCACGCTCTCCCAGCCCACCGTGGTCCAGGAGTCGGCGACGTCGCCCATCACGTTGCGCCCGCCGGCCTTGGCGATGATCTCCTCCGGGGCGGCGAACCGGCCCGAGGTGTACGGCTTGTCCTCGCCGCTGTCGTACAGGAAGACGCCCGGCCGGTGCGCGGGCTCGGGGACGGCGGCGATCTGCGCCCTGAAGTCGGCGATCAGCCGGTCGGCCCGGTCCCGGACGTCGAAGATCTCGCCCAGGTTGGCCAGGTCGGTGTAGAGCGCGTCGAGCGGGGACATCACCCCGCGCTCCGGGCCCTTGCCGCTGCGGCAGGACTCGCTGAGCACGTAGGAGCCGATGCCCAGGCCGGACAGCGTCTGCGGGGTGAAGCCGGCGCCCTCGTCGAAGCCGTAGTGCCAGCCGGCGAAGACCAGGTCGGCCCTGGCCTCCAGCGCGATCTCCTTGGTGATCCGGTCCTTGGAGAGCCAGGTCGCGCGCTGGTAGGCGTCCTTCCAGGCGACCCGGTCCACCCGGCCCTTGTCGTCCGGCATCACGTAGCCGGCCATCCGGTCCTCCAGGCCGAGCGCGAACATCAGTTCGGTGATGCCGACGTCGTTGGTCACCGTGCGGGCCGGCTTCTCCTTGAAGGTGACCTTGGTGCCGCAGTTCTCCACGGTCACCGGGTAGTGGGCGGAGGCGGTGGCGGCGCCGTCGCCGCGCGGGGCGATCTCGGCGCCGCAGCCGGTGAGCGCGAGGGCGAGCAGGGCGGCGGCGGCAACGGCCTTGGTACGCATGGGAGGTCCTCGGGGAAGGGGCGAGCGGAAGGACGGGGACGGGGGGGCTACGGCAGGCGGTCGAGGAGCAACTGGAGGGCGCCGGTGACCGGGTGCCGCACGGGCGTCGCGCGGACCCTGAACACCTCGGCCAGCAGCCCGGGTTCGAGCACCTCGGCGGGCGGCCCGGAGGCGACGATCCGGCCGTCCGCGACCACGTAGAGCAGATCGCAGTGCCCGGCGGCCAGGTTGAGGTCGTGCAGCGCGGTGAGCACCGTCGGCCCGGCCTCCCGGACGAGTGCCAGCACCTCCAGCTGGTGGGCGATGTCCAGGTGGTTGGTGGGCTCGTCGAGGACCAGCACCCGGGGCTCCTGGACGAGTGCGCGGGCGATCAGCACCCGCTGCTTCTCGCCGCCGGACAGGCTCAGGAAGCCCCGGGCGGCCAGGTGCGCGGCGCCGACCCGGCGCAGCGCCTCGGCGCAGCGGTCCGCGTCCCCGGCGGACGGCCCGGCCAGGGCACCGCGCCGGTGCGGCAGCCGGCCCATGCCGACCACCTCGGCCACCGTGAAGTCGAACTCGGCGGAGTGCTCCTGCGGCAGCGCCGCCACCCGGCGGGCGGCCTCGCGCGGGGCGAGCGCGTGCAGCTCGTCGCCGCCCAGCAGGACGGCGCCGGCGGCGGGCCGCAGCGCCCGGTAGACGCAGCGCAGCAGGGTGGACTTGCCGCTGCCGTTCGGGCCGATCAGGCCGACCACCTGGCCGGCGGCGGCGGTCAGCGTGACGTCGTGCACCAGCCGGACGCCGGCCAGGTCGACCGAGACCCCGTCGACGGCGAGGTCCAGGGCGGCGGTGGGGAGGGCGGTGGTGGGGAGGGCGGTCACCGGCCACCTCCGAAGGAGTAGCCGCGACGGCGCATCAGCAGCAGGAAGCAGGGCACCCCGAGGGCCGCGGTGACCACGCCGACCGGCAGCTCGGCGGGCGCCAGCAGGGTGCGGGAGACGATGTCCACCCAGACCAGCAGCAGCGCTCCGGCGAGCGGCGCGACCAGCAGCACCCGGCGGTGGCCGGCGCCGACCAGCATCCGCACCAGGTGCGGGACCATCAGTCCGACGAAGCCGATCGCCCCGCTGACCGCGACCACGGTGCCGGTGACGGCCGCGGTGACCACGAACAGCTCGCGGCGCAGCCGGTCCGGGTCCACGCCGAGCGAGGCGGCCGTCTCGTCGCCCATCGCCAGCGCGTCCAGCCGCCCGGCGGCGCAGGCCAGGTACGCCAGACCGGCCAGCACGGTGACGGCGGCGATCGGCACCGAGCCCCAGGTCGCCCCGCCGAGGCTGCCGAGCAGCCACATCATCGCGGAGCGGGCGGCCTCGCCGCGGGCGGCGGCGAAGACCATCAGCGCCGTCAGCGCGGAGAAGCCGTAGGACATCGCGGTGCCGGTGAGCACCAGTCGCAGCGGGGTGAGCCCGTGGGCGGTACGGGCCGTCAGGTAGACCAGCACCATGGCGAGCAGGGCGGCGGCGAAGGCGGAGGCGGACAGCGCCCAGACGCCGAGCGAGGCGAAGGCGCCCAGCATCAGCACGGCGTTGGCGCCGACCGAGGCACCGGAGGAGATGCCCAGCACGAAGGGGTCGGCGAGCGCGTTGCGGACCATCGCCTGGACGGCGACCCCGGTGGCGGCGAGTCCGGCGCCGACCACCGCGGCCAGGACGGCGCGCGGCAGCCGGATCTCCCAGACGATCGCGTAGGCGGCGGCCTCGTCGGCCTCCAGCCGGCCGCCCGTCAGTCCGGCGCGCAGCAGCCGCAGGACCTGGCTCCAGCCGAGTCCGGAGGAGCCGACCGCGACGGCGCAGACCAGGGAGACCAGCAGCGCCAGGGCGAGGGCGGCGGCCAGCGGGACCGCGGGTGTTCGGCGCGGGCCCGGTGGGGCCGCGGCGGTGGCCGGTGCGGTCGCGGTGCTGCTCACTGGTGGGCGCGCCTTGCCTCGGGCCGCGCACGGCACGGGGCGGCACGCCCGGGCGCGGGTGTGCCGGGGCGCCATCCCCTCGCAGTCCACGGCGAGTTGTCGGGAGGTCGGCGTCCTCGGGCGATCGGGCTCACGGGCGCGGGGCACCGTTTACCGTTGCGGGTCAGCGCCGGATTCTCACCGGCTTCCCCCTCGGGACGCCCTGGCAGCATAACAAGCGCCAAGGGCAGGCATCCCTTACCGCCCCGCCCCGAGCGCCCCGGAGGCGAGCGGGTGAGAGCACTGCGGCCGGGACCACACGAGCGCCCCCCGTCCGGCGTGCGGACGGGGGGCGCTCGAAAGATGGAGTGAGCGGGGATCAGCCCTGCTTGGTCTCCCAGAAGATCTTGTCGACCTCGGCGATGAGGTCGAGCAGCGCCTGGCCGGTGGCCGGGTCGGTGGACGCCTTGGCGGCCGAGGCGGCCTTCAGGGTGTCGTTGATCAGCTGGTGCAGCTGCGGGTACTTCTCGAAGTGCGGGGCCTTGAAGTAGTCGCTCCACAGCACCGAGATGTGGTGCTTGACGGCCTCGGCGCGCTGCTCCTTGATGATGATGGCGCGGGCGCGGAAGTGCGCGTCCTCGTTGGCCTGGTACTTCTCCTGGGTGGCCTTCACGGACTCGGCCTCAAGGCGGGCCTGGGCCGGGTCGTACACACCGCAGGGCAGGTCGCAGTGGGCGTGGGCGGTGGCGCGCGGTGCAAACAGACGAGAGAACATGGGAGTCCTTCCTTAGATCGTCTTCCCGCGCCCGAGATTACCCTTCGGGCCCTGCGGTTTCTCGGTCGGGCGGCGGGCCTAGGGCAAAAGGCGGAGCCGGAACCGGGTGATTCCGGACATCGGCGGGCGGTGTCCGGTGCGGCAGACTGGTGTGCGACAGCGGGACGCGGTGGGACGCGGTCCGGGAGGAGGAGTCGTGGCACGGAGCGCGGAAGCGGAGGAGGGGCCCCCGGCGGGCGGCGCGCCGTTCGGGCTGATCGACGTGGCGGGGGACTCGATGGTGCCGACCCTGCGTGACGGTGACCAGCTCCTGGTGCGGTACGGCGCGCGGATCCGGCCCGGCGCGGTGGTGGTCTTCCGCCACCCGTTCCAGCAGAACCTGCTGGTGGTCAAGCGCGCCGACGGGCGGCGCCCCAAGGGCTGGTGGCTGCTCTCCGACAACCGGCCGGTGGACAGCGACAGCCGCAGCTACGGCGCGGTGCCGGACGAGCTGGTGCTCGGCCGGGTGCTGCTGCGGCTGCGCCCGCGCCCGGTCTGGCTGGCGCCCGGCCGCCGGCTGGAGCGGCTGCTGCTCTCCGGGCCGCTCGCCAGGGTCCCCGGGCTGGCCCGCCGCCTCGGCGTCTGGGTCCGCCCGGAGGAACTGCGGGGCGCGCCCTAACCTTCCGCGCCGCCGGCCGCGGCCGCGGCCTCCAGGCGCTTGCGGGCGCGGTAGGCGGCGACGTTGGCGCGGGTCGCGCAGCGGTCCGAGCAGTACCGGCGCGACCGGTTGGTGGAGGTGTCCAGGTAGGCGTTGCGGCAGGGCGCGGCCTGGCAGATGCCGAGCCGGTCGGCGCCCAGCTCGGTCAGGTGCACGGCCAGGCCCATGCAGGCCACGGCGCTGAAGTGCGCGGTGGCGGTGGGGGAGTTGTCGGCGAGGTGCAGGTGCCAGCGGGGCCGGCCGGCCTCGTCGAGGTAGTCGTGCCCGGAGACCAGCGGGCTGACCGGGAACTCCATCAGCAGGCTGTTCAGCAGGTCGACGCTGCGGACCTCCTCGCCCTCGGCGGCGGCCTCGAAGACCCCGCGCAGCCGGGTGCGGACGGCCCGCAGCCGGGGCAGGTCGGACTCGTCGGCCAGGTCGCGGGCCCGGGCGGCGTCCGAGAACAGGCCGCGCACCGCCTCCACCGAGGTCAGCGAGTCGGTGCCGCGCCCGGGTTCCTCGGTGTTCACCAGCCGGACGGCCAGATCGGCGTACGAGGCGAGCTCCACGGTGGTCCTTCCAGAGATCGGTAACGGGCTGATCGCCTCCAGCCTATTACCCGGGGGGCGAAAGCGGGAAAGCGCCGGCGCCCGGCAGGACCGGCCTGCCGGGCGCCGTGGGGCGGTGCGGTTCGGAGCACCGGGCCCGGAGCACTCTCAGGGCACCCTCAGAGCACCTTGGAGAGGAACGCGCGGGTGCGCTCGTGCTGGGGGTTGGTGAGGACGTCGCGGGGATTGCCGGACTCGACGACCACGCCGCCGTCCATGAAGACCAGCGCGTCGCCCACCTCGCGGGCGAAGCCCATCTCGTGGGTGACCACGATCATGGTCATCCCCTCGTCGGCCAGCCCGCGCATGACGTCGAGCACCTCGCCGACCAGCTCGGGGTCGAGCGCCGAGGTCGGCTCGTCGAACAGCATCAGCTTGGGCTTCATGGCGAGCGCCCGGGCGATGGCCACCCGCTGCTGCTGGCCGCCGGAGAGCTGGGAGGGGTAGTTCCCGGCCTTGTCGGCCAGGCCGACCCGCTCCAGCAGGGCCATGGCGTGCTCCTTCGCCGCCGCCTTGGACTCCCGCTTGACCTGGACCGGCGCCTCCATGACGTTCTCCACCGCGGTCATGTGCGGGAAGAGGTTGAAACGCTGGAAGACCATGCCGATGTCACGCCGCTTGAGCGCCACCTCGCGGTCCTTGAGCTCGTAGAGCTTGTCGCCCCGCTGCTGGTAGCCGACCAGGTCGCCGTCCACCCAGAGGCGGCCGCCGTTGATCTTCTCCAGGTGGTTGATGCAGCGCAGGAAGGTCGACTTGCCGGAGCCGGACGGGCCGACGAGGCAGAAGACCTCGCTCTGCTTGACCTCCAGGTCGATGCCCTTGAGCACCTCGACCAGGCCGTAGGACTTGTGGACGGCCTCGGCCTTCACCATGGGGCCGGCGCCCGGGGCGGCGCCGGTAGGGGTCTTGGTCAGGTCGGTCATACGTGGCCGCCTCCCTCGAGTCCGGGGACCACGTCGTTCTTGGCCTTCGGGGTGGGCCTGCCGCCGAACAGCAGCCGCAGCCGCTGGAGCGGGGTGGGCGGCAGCGTCCGGTTCGCACCTCGAGCGTAGTGCCGCTCGATGTAGTACTGCCCCACCGTGAGGATCGAGGTCATGATCAGGTAGTAGATGCTGACCGCGACGAGGACCGGGATGGTCTGGAAGGTCCGCGAGTAGATGTCGTGGCCGGCGGTGAACAGCTCGGACAGCGAGATGACCTGGACCAGCGAGGTGGTCTTCAGCATCGAGATGGTCTCGTTGCCCGTCGGCGGGATGATCACCCGCATCGCCTGGGGGAGCACGATCCGGCGCAGGGTGGCCGCCCGGCTCATGCCGAGGGCGTGGGCGGCCTCGCTCTGCCCCTCGTCGACGGACTGGATGCCGCCGCGGACGATCTCCGCCATGTACGCCGCCTCGTTGAGGCCGAGGCCCAGCAGGGCGGCGGTGAAGGTGGGGATCAGGGTGTTGGTCGACTCGGACCAGAGCTCGGGTCCGAAGGGGATGCCGATCGACAGCTTCGGCCAGAGGGCGCCCAGGAAGTTCCAGAACACCAGCTGCACCAGGACGGGCGTGCCGCGGAAGATCCAGATGTAGAACCAGGCGGTCCCCGACAGCAGCGGGTTCGGCGAGAGCCGCATGATCGCGAGGAGCACGCCGCCGGCCACGCCCATCAGCATGGACAGTACGGTCAGCTCCAGCGTCACGACGATGCCGCGCAGGATCTGCTCGTTCTGCAGCGTGTCCTTGACGACGTCCCACTGGAACGCGGGGTTGAAGATCAGGGCGTGGAGCAGCATCGCCGCGAGAACGACGATGACGGCGGCTCCGGCCCAGCGTCCGGGGTGGCGCACCGGGACGGCCTTGATGGTCTCAGGCCGTCCCGATTTCACCGCCCCCTGTTCGGAAGATTTCACCTTGGGGCCTCAGGGGGTGTGGTGGTGCGAGGAATCAGCTCTTGGCGGCGTTGATCTCGGACTTTTCGATCGCGCCGGCCTCGACGCCCCACTTCGCCAGGATCTGCTTGTAGGTGCCGTCGGCGATCAGCGACTGGACGGCGCCCTGGACGGCCTGGGCGAGCGGCGAGCCCTTGTCGACGACGACGCCGTAGGGCGCGCTGTCGTAGGTCTCGCCGAGCTTCTCCAGCTGGCCGTTGGTCTGCTTGATCGCGTAGTCGACGACCGGGGAGTCGGCCATCATCACCTGGTCGCGGCCGGAGACCAGCGCGGTGGTCACGTCGGTCTGCAGGGTGAACTTGTCGCCGTCGTTCGGGATGGCCGGCTTGCCCGCCTTGGCGCACTCCGGGTTGCGGACGTCGGTGATCTCCTGGGCCTGGGTGGTGCCGGTCTGGACGGCGACCTTCTTGCCGCAGAGGTCCTTCGGGTCGATCTTGTCCGGGTTGCCCTTCTTCACCGCGACGGCGCTGCCGGCGGTGAAGTAGGTGACCATGTCGACGGTCTGCTCGCGCTCCTTGGTGTCGGTGAAGGAGCTCATGCCGAGCTGGTACTTCTTCGCCGTGATGCCCGGGATGATCGAGGTGAAGTCGGCGTTCTGCACGTCGGCGGTCAGGCCGAGCTTCTTGGCGATCGCGCCGGCGAGGTCGACGTCGAGGCCGACGAGGTTGCCCTTGTCGTCCTTGAACTCGTTGGGCGCGTAGGAGGCGTCGGCGGCGACGACGAGCTTGCCCGCGCTCTTCACGTCGGCGGGGACCAGCGGGGCGAGCGCCGGGTCCGCGGTGACGGCGGCGACACTGGCGCTCGGGTTGGCGCCGGCGCCCCCGCCGTTGTCGGAGGACTTGCTGCTGCCGCAGGCGGTCAGCACGAGCGACGCGGACGCGAGCACCGCCGCGGTGGCGAGGAGGCGGGTGCGCTGGGTGCGGGCGATCATGGGGGATCTCCTCCTGAGGGAGAGGTCGGGCGGGTACGCCGCGGGGGAGCGGCGTACCGGGGCAGCAGATGCCGTACGGCGCTGTACGGGTGGGGCGTGGAGAACTGCGCAGGGGTGGTTCCGGGTACCGCGTCTCCGCCACCGTCCGCCGAGGTGGGCGTTGACCGAACCGCCTCGACCAGTGGTCGGCTCGATCCGAGATGGGGGGAATCCTGCCATCTGATGACGGTCGGGTGGCCCTCATTCAGATCAAAATCGGATAACGAGGGGCCGCGCCGTCCGCTATTCGGACGAATACCGTGTCCCTGTCACCCTGTGCATAAGTATGCGGATCACCCTGCCACCTGACCGGAGCCCCGCCCGGGCCCCGCCCGGACGGACTCAGATTCCCCCGTTGACCACCGCGTTCTGGGCCGCGCCCGCGGCGACGTTCCACTTGGCGAGGATCCTGTCGTACTCGCCGCTGCGGATCAGCTGGTCGACCGCCTTCGCCAGCCCGTCGCGCAGCTCGGTGTCCTCCTTGCGCAGCGCGATCCCGTAAGGGTTGGAGCGGGACTGCGCGCCGGTCACCTCGAAGCGGTTGCCGCCGTCGGTGTTCTTCGCCGCCCAGGCCGCCACCGGGAAGTCGTTCAGAACGGCGTGCGCGGTGCCGGCGGCGACCTCGGCCAGCGCCTTGGCGTCGGTGTCGAACTCGTGCACGGTGAGCGGCTTGCCGGCCCGGGTGCAGGCGGTGACCTGGCGGGCGGCGATCTCGTCCTGGGTGGTGCCGGACTGCACCGCGACGGTCTTGCCGCAGAGGTCGTCCAGGGTGCGGACGCCCTTCGGGTTGCCCTTGGCGACCACGATCGAGGTGCCGGCGATGAAGTAGTCGACGAAGTCCACCGCCGGGCCGGTCGACTTGCCGTTCTCGTCCACGCCCTCCCGGCGCTGGCGGATGTCGCTGAGCGCGGACATCACCACGTCGTACTGCTTGTTCTGGAGGCCGGGCAGGAGCTTGTCGAAGGGGGTGTCGACGTACTCGACGCGCAGGTCCAGGATCCGGCCGAGCGCCGCGGCGATGTCCGGATCCAGACCGTCCGGCTTGCCGTCGGCGCCCCGGAACTCGACCGGCGGGTAGTTCACGTCCATGCCGATCCGCAGCACCTTGGCCGACTGCTGGGCCTTCGGCAGCTTGGCCCGGATCTGCTGGACCGGGTCCTTGGCCGCCGTGTCGTCCCCGCCGCAGCCGCTCAGCAGCAGCGCTCCGGTGGTGGCGAGGGCCAGCGCGGCGACGGTCGGCCGGCGGGAGGGGGCACGGTGGTGCTGCATCGGTTCTGCTCCTGTGGGAGGGAGGGGACGGCGCCGCGGCGTCGCGGAGGTGTACGCGAGATGGCGGAAGAACGGATCCTCCCATCCCGGTCTGCCCGGCCCGTGGCCGGGTGTGTCAGAATTCGGTACCGGGTGACCCCCGACGCTCGAACCAGACCGCCGGGCCGCAACAGGCCCGGGGTGCGCAGGAACGGAAGTCCAGGACGACGACTCCGTATCCGAGGCACCGGCCTCCCCTCCGCGTCTGCGTTCACTCCTGCGGGTGCGCGTGCGCGTGTGCCATCGCCGCAGCCGGGGCCCGGTTCTCACGGCGGCTGGCGCCCCAGGTGGCTGTGAGGCGTACGACAACCATGTGACTTGGACGAAAAGGCATGGGTGCGATGCCCTCGTCCGACCTACGCTCGGCCCGGAAGCACAGCGCGGACCAGACGCAGACAAATCCATACACCCTCATCCGAGGGCGTCCGTCCGACGGCGGCGCCCCGACCCAGTCGTTCCCGGGGACGCTTCGGCGTTCCCGGGTTCCGGTTACCGGCCACCGGTCGCCGGATGCCGGAACCGGCCGGGTCGTCCGCTCCGTCGGCCGGGTGTCCTCGCTCGATCAATGACGAAGAGGTCATCGTGGCAGCGGAGATCATCCACAGCACTACCCAGGACACCGACGATCCGGTCGACGCCGTGTTCGCGCTCCACCGCGGCGGCAAGATGGAGGTCAGGGCGACCGTCCCGGTGCGCGACGCGGACGACCTGTCCCTCGCCTACACCCCCGGCGTGGCCCGCGTCTGCACGGCCATCGCCGAGCAGCCCGAGCTGGTGAACGACTACACCTGGAAGTCCAACACGGTGGCCGTGGTCACCGACGGCACCGCCGTGCTGGGCCTCGGCGACATCGGCCCGGAGGCCTCGCTGCCCGTCATGGAGGGCAAGGCGATCCTGTTCAAGCAGTTCGGCGGCGTGGACGCGGTCCCGATCGCGCTGGCCTGCACCGGCGTCGACGAGATCGTCGAGACCGTGGTCCGGCTGGCCCCCTCCTTCGGCGGCGTCAACCTGGAGGACATCTCCGCCCCGCGCTGCTTCGAGATCGAGCGCCGGCTCCAGGAGGCCCTGGACATCCCGGTCTTCCACGACGACCAGCACGGCACCGCCATCGTCACCACCGCCGCGCTCTGGAACGCGGCCAAGGTGACCGGCCGGGAGATCGGCGCGCTGCGCGCGGTCATCTCCGGCGCCGGCGCGGCCGGCATCGCCATCGCCAAGATGCTGCTCGCCGCCGGCATCGGCGACGTGGCCGTCTGCGACCGCAAGGGCGTGGTGCACGAGGGCCGCGGGGACCTCACCGACGTCAAGGCGGAGATCGCCGGGCTGACCAACCGCACCGGCCTCAAGGGCAGTCTGGCCGACGCGATGGCCGGCGCCGACGTCTTCATCGGCGTCTCCGGCGGCACCGTGCCGGAGGAGGTCGTCGCGACCATGGCCGAGGGCGCGTTCGTCTTCGCCATGGCCAACCCGAACCCGGAGATCCACCCCGAGGTCGCGCACAAGTACGCGGCCGTGGTGGCCACCGGGCGCAGCGACTTCCCGAACCAGATCAACAACGTGCTGGCCTTCCCGGGCATCTTCGCCGGCGCGCTGCAGGTCCGGGCCACCCGGATCACCGAGGGCATGAAGCTGGCCGCCGCCAAGGCGCTGGCCGGCGTCGTGGCCGACGAGCTGACGCCGCAGAAGGTCATCCCCTCGCCGTTCGACGAGCGGGTCGCGCCGGCCGTCAGCAAGGCCGTCGCCGAGGCCGCCCGCGCCGAGGGTGTCGCGCGCCGGTAACGGTCCTCGCACGGTCTCCCTCCCGGCCCCGGGACACGCGTCACAGCTCCGCGTTGTTCCGGGGCCGGGGCCGTTCTGGCTAGTGTCCGGGGCATGTTTGCCGCCTACGCCGCACGAATCGACGCCGACGACCCGCTGAGCGGGCTGGAGTTGGGCGAACGCCCCGAACCGCGGGCCCGCCCGGGCTGGAGCGTGGTCACGGTCAGGGCCGCCAGCCTGAACCACCACGACCTCTGGTCGCTGCGCGGGGTCGGCCTGCCCGCCGAGAAGCTGCCGATGATCCTCGGCTGCGACGCCGCCGGCGTGGACGAGCACGGCAACGAGGTGGTCCTGCACTCCGTGATCGGCCAGAGCGGGCACGGGGTCGGGCCGGACGAGCCGCGCTCGATCCTGACCGAGCGCTACCAGGGCACCTTCGCCCAGCAGGTGGCCGTCCCCACCTGGAACCTGCTGCCCAAGCCCGCCGGCCTCTCCTTCGAGGAGGCCGCCTGCCTGCCCACCGCCTGGCTGACGGCCTATCGGATGCTGTTCACCAACGCCGGGGTGAAGCCCGGTGACACCGTGCTGGTGCAGGGCGCCGGCGGCGGGGTGTCCACCGCGCTGGTGGTCCTCGGCAAGGCGGCCGGCCTGCGGGTCTGGGTCACCGGCCGGGACGAGGCCAAGCGCGCCCGGGCGGTGGAACTGGGCGCCGACGCGGCCTTCCCGAGCGGGGCGCGGCTGCCCGAGCGGGTGGACGCGGTGATGGAGACGGTCGGCGCGGCCACCTGGTCGCACTCGGTGAAGTCGCTGCGCCCGGGCGGCACGATCGTCATCTCCGGTGCCACCTCGGGCCCCAACCCGCCGGCCGCCGAGCTGAACCGGATCTTCTTCCTGGAGCTGAAGGTGGTCGGCTCGACCATGGGCACCAAGGAGGAGCTGGCCGGGCTGCTCTCGTTCTGCGCCACCACCGGTGTCCGGCCGGTGATCGACTCGGTGCTTCCGCTGGCCGGGGCGGCGGACGCGCTCGCCCGGCTGGCCGGGGGCGACGTCTTCGGCAAGCTGGTCCTCACCCCCTGACGGCCCGCTGACGGCCCCGGCGGCCCCGGCGGCCCCTGACGGACCTTCGACGCGCCGGCGCCCGGTACCCCGCAGCGGGGTACCGGGCGTCCGGGGGCCGGCTCAGCCGAGCAGGCGCTTCAGCCGTTCGCCGGCCGCGCCGAGCACGCCGCGGGCCTCGGCGAGGCGCTCGGGCGTCACCCCGCCGTCCCGGGCCGCGTCGCGGACCTGGTCGCGGAACCGGTCGAGCAGCCGCTCCAGCTCCCGGGCCGGGTCGCCGGCCGGGTCGGTGGCGGTCCACGGCGGCAGGTCGGCCGGGCTCCCGCCGGTCGGCTCGTCCTTGTCCAGGTCGATCCGGGTGACGGTGACCCGCTCCGCGGTGGGCGCGCCGGCGGAGGGCGCGGTCCGCTCGTCCGCCGGGTGGCCCCAGCGGGCGGCGTCGGCCAGCCCGGCCAGCCCCTTGGTCAGCTCGGAGAGCCCCTCGGCCAGTCCGGTCGACCAGTCGCCGCGGGCCGCGTGGTCGCGCACCTGCTGCTCGACCCGGCGCTTGATCCGCAGCGCCTCCTGCTGGGCCGCCGTCCGGGCCGCCCTGGACTGCTCGCGCAGCCGGCGGGCCTCCTCCTCGGCCGCCTTGGCCTTGGCCTTGGCGGCCTTCTCCTGCTCCTTGGCCCGCTTGGCCTGCTCCCTGGCCTGCCGCTTGAACTGGGCGAACTCCTCCTTGGCGCGCTGCCAGGCGGCCTGGTCGCCCCAGGGCCCGGCCCACGGGTTGCCGCCGCCGTCCCCGGCCCCGTTCCCGTCGTCGTCCCCGTCCGCCGCCTCCGGTCGCGGGGCGTTCCTCCGGGCCTGCTCGGCCGCGCCCCAGAGCTGCTCGCGCAGGTCCTGGGCGCTGTCCCGGACGTCCTCGCGGATCGCCCCGGCCAGCTGGGCCACCGAGTCGTGGATCTCCAGCTCCAGCTCGTCGAGCTCGCCCTGCCGGGCGGCGAGTTCGGCGCGGCCCGCGTCGGTGAGCCGGTAGACCTTGCGGCCGCCCTCGGTGCTGTGCGCGACCAGACCCTCCTGCTCCAGCTTGGCCAGCCGGGGGTAGACGGTGCCGGCGGACGGCGCGTACAGGCCCTGGAAGCGCTCCTCCAGCAGGCGGATGACCTCGTAGCCGTGGCGCGGGGCCTCGTCGAGCAGCTTCAGCAGGTAGAGCCGGAGCCGGCCGTGGCCGAAGACGGGGGTCATGTCAGGACTCCTTGGTGAGGTCGGGGCCGGTGGACGGGCCGTCCGCGGCGGGCAGCTCCCGGACGACGGCCTGGGCGTCGTCCTCGGCGTCCGGCCGGTGCAGCACGGTGACCGCGCCGGAGACGGTGGTGACCGAGAGGCTGCCCTTGCCGTCGCCGAGCTGTCCGGAGAGGCGCTTGGTGCCCCAGCTGCCGCCGACCTTGAGCTGCTCGAAGCTGGAGGAGAGGTCGCCGCTGGTGGTGCCGGCCTCGACCCTGGTGTCGGCCAGCGAGGGGAGCCGGACGCCGACCGCGCCGCTGACCGTGTTGACCTTGATCTCGGTCGGGGTGGCGGCGGCGAGGTCCAGGGTGACCGCGCCGGTGACGGCGTTGGCGGTCACCTTCTCGGCGGTGCCGGCGACCACGGTGAGCCGGCCGGAGACGGTGTTGAGCCGGAGCTGTCCGGCCACCGCCTGGGCGTCGACGTCGCCGGTGACGGTCTTGGCGTCGGTGCGGCCGGCCAGGCCGACCAGGGTGATGTCGGCGTTGGCGGTCTGCGTCGAGACGTGCCCGGTGAAGCCGGAGACCGTCGTCGTGGCGGAGACGGTGCCGACCTTGACCTCGGTGCCGGCCGGCACGGTCAGGCTGACCGCGGCGGTCCGCTTGCGCTTGAAGGAGGAGAAGAAGCCCTTCACCGACTCGACCGACTTGAGGACGTCGCCGAACTCGTTCCAGCTGCTGAGGTCCTTGTACGTGACGGTGAGCACGCCGTCGACCAGGGTGACGTGCAGCGGCTCGCCCGTGAGCTCGGTGACCTCCAGGCGGGCGGGGCCCTCGGCGGCGACCACGTTGACCGTGCCGTCGACCGTGCGTACCTGCAGGGTCCGGACCGCCTCCTCGATGGTGATCTTCTCGGGTCCTTCGACCGTCCACTGGCTCATCTCCGCCGCCTCCCTCTCGGACTCGCGATGTATCGCGTTCTCTCGTAAAGACGATATATCGCGTGACGGCGAAGTCAAGGGAGCCCGACCCGGAGGCCGACCCGGAGCGGACCCGGAGCGGACCCGGAGGTCAGCCCCTACGGGGGCATGCGAAAGGGCCCGGAGGCGGTTGCCTCCGGGCCCTTTCGGCGGCCGTTCACCGGGTCAGCCGGTCACTCGTCGTCCTCGTCGTCGAGCCGCGCCAGCCAGGTGGCCAGCCGCTCGACCGGGACCTCGAAGTCCGGGTTGAGGTCGACGAACTCGCGCAGGCGCTCGGCCAGCCACTCGAAGGTGACCTCCTCGTCGCCGCGCCGGCTCTCCAGTTCCTCGATGCCGCGGTCGGTGAAGTACACGGGTCGCTCCGGTCCGATGGGGATAAGACCTGGTCAGGATAGACCGGGTCAGCTCGCGCGGTAGGTGTTCAGGGTGACCTTGGCGGCGCCCGTGGTGGGGTCCGCGACGTCCACGGCGGCGATGGCGATGTTGCGGGTGACCCGGTCGCGGATGCACAGCAGCCGGCCCGGGGTGACCCGGTTGAACGTCAGGTCGGTGTCCGGCCGGGAGTCGATCGCGATGGCGCACTGCTCGGGGGTGATGGCGGTCTCGGTGATCACCGCGAAGTCGGACTTGTTGTCGCCGACGCTCTCGAAGGAGTCGGCCCGGCTGCCGCTGGAGGTGGACTCCCGGCTGAGGCCGAGGCCCCACTTCAGGTCGGAGCCGCGCGGCACCACGGTGCCGGCCGTGAGATCGATCCGGTAGGCCTCGCTGGAGTACTCGGCGGCCGGGATGGAGAGCGGCTTCTTCTCGATCACCGGCTGGTAGCCGGCCGGCCGGGCCGGCGCGGTGACCCCGCCGGCCGAGGGCGAGGTGCTCGGCGCGGCGCTGACCGCCGCCGAGGTGGGGCTCGGGGTGGCGGTCGCGGAGGGCGTGGTCGCGGCCGGGGTGGTGGCGGCCGGCGGGGCGGCGGGCTGGTCGCCCGCCGGCTTGTCCTGGGCGCTGCTCTGCTTGTCGTCGCCCTTGTCGATCTTGGACATCAGCACCACGCCGCCGGCCGTGCCGCCGAGCGCCATCACCAGGGCGACCGTCAGCAGCACCTTCCACGAGACGCCGCCCTTGCGGGCCGGCTCCGGCGCGGGCGCCGGGGTGTCGGTCACCACCGGGCCGGGCGGCGGGGTGTCGTAGGACGGCGGCTCCGGGCGCAGCTGGACGGTCGGCGGGGTGCCGAGCAGCGGGCCGGTGGGGGCCTCGGCGGGCGGCTGGGCGGCGCCGTACGCGCCGAGCGGCGGCGGGACGAAGCCGGGCGGCGGGGTGTCCGCCGCGGCGGGGCCGAACCCGGGTGGCGGCGGGCCGAAGGACGGCGCGGTGGCCTGGTGGGTCGGGGGCGCGGCCGGCGGGGCCGCGGCGAAGGACGCGCCGCTCGGCGGGCCGGCCGGGGGAGCGGGCGGTGCGGCGGGCGCGGCCGGCAGCGGGGTGGGCGGCGTCTTCGGCAGGTCCGAGCGGCGGGTGATCTCGGTGTTGACCTGCTTGGGCAGCCAGTCGTCGGAGAACCGCAGCTGCCCGCCGACACTCGGGTGGTTGCGGGCGATGTCGATGATCTCGGCCGGCTTCGGCCGGTCCTCGGGGGACTTCGCGAGGCAGCGCAGGATCAGCTCGCGCAGCCCGGCCGGGACGGCGTCCAGGTCCGGCTGCTCGTGCACCACCCGGTAGAGCACGGCGGTGTCCGGGCCGTCGCCGAACGGCGCCGCGCCGCCGGCCACGTACGCGGCCAGCGCGCCGAGCGCGAACACGTCGGTGGCCGGGGTGACCGGGCGGCCCTGGGCCTGCTCGGGCGACATGAAGGCGGGCGAGCCGATCCGGTAGCCGGTGCCGGTGAGCGCGGTGGCGTCGGCGGCCCGGGCGATGCCGAAGTCGATCACCCGCGGGCCGTCGCCGGCCACCAGGACGTTGGCCGGCTTGAGGTCGCGGTGGACCACCTCGACGCTGTGGATCGCCTGCAGGGCCTCGGCGATGCCGCCCATCAGCAGCAGCACGGTGCGCACCGGCAGCGCGCCGTTCTCGCGCACCACCTGTTGCAGGGACGGGCCGGGCACGTACGCGGTGACCAGCCACGGGGCGTCGGAGTCCAGGCCGCCGGAGTCGATCACCTGGGCGGTGTAGAGGCCGTGGATCCGCTGGGCGTTGGACACCTCCTGGGCGAACCGGCGGCGGAACTCGCCGTCCTCGGCGAACTCCGGGCGGACCACCTTGAGTGCCACCGGCCGGCCGCCGGGGGTGTACGAGAGGTAGACCCGGCCCATGCCGCCGGCCCCGAGCCGGGCGAACAGCCGGTAGCCGCCGACCTCCCGGGGGTCGTCCGGAAGCAGCGGCTGGAAGACCGGCGGGAGCGGTGCTGCGGTGGCGTCCCGTGGCGTGTCGGCGGTCATGCGGTTGATCCCCCTGGGAGAGCGGTGAGGTCCACCGGACCGGCGGCGGCGGGCGCGCGACGGGCGCCCGGACGGCGGTCTGGCGAGGCATAACCTACCGACCCGTCAGAACGCCGCGCAGGTCGGTGCCGGTTTGGTTGCAGAGCTGGGACCTTCGCACACGGCCCGCGCACCGGCGTGCCCGGTGCCGGAGACCGCCCCGGCCCCGGGAACGGCGGCGGCCCCCCGTTCCCCTGGAGTGCAGGGGGACGGGGGGCCGAGGTGCCGGGATCCGCGCGACCGACCGGGGGTCAGAGCGTGAAGATCTCCTCCAGCAGCTGCTGCTGCTCGGCGCCGTGCCGCTTGGCCGAGCCGACCGCGGGGGCCGAGGAGGCCGTGCGGGCGACGCGGCGCAGGCGCGAGCCGCCCGCGCTGCGGCCGATGACGACCTGCAGGTGGTCGACCAGGTTCATGGCGATGAACGGCCAGGCACCCTGGTTGGCCGGCTCCTCCTGCGCCCAGACGAACTGGACGTCGTCGCCGTAGCGGGCCAGCTCCTCCTGGAGCTCGGCCACCGGCAGCGGGTAGAGCCGCTCGACCCGGACGATCGCCGTGTCGGTGATCCCGCGCTCGGTGCGGGCCGCCTCGACGTCGTAGTAGAACTTGCCGGCGGTGATGACCACCTTGCGGACCTGCGCCGGGTCGACGGTGGAGTCGCCGATGACCGGGCGGAACGAGCCGGACAGGAACTCCTCGGTGGCGCTCGCCGCGGCCTTCAGGCGCAGCATCGACTTCGGGGTGAAGACGACCAGCGGCTTGTGGTGCGGGTTGTGCGCCTGCCAGCGGAGCAGGTGGAAGTAGTTCGACGGCAGGGTCGGCATGGCGACCGTCATGTTGTTCTGCGCGCACAGCTGGAGGAAGCGCTCCGGGCGGGCGGACGAGTGGTCCGGGCCCTGGCCCTCGTAGCCGTGCGGCAGCAGCAGGGTGACGCCCGAGTGCTGGCCCCACTTCTGCTCGGCGGAGGCGATGTACTCGTCCACCATGGTCTGCGCGCCGTTGACGAAGTCGCCGAACTGCGCCTCCCACATGACCAGCGCGTTCGGGCGGGTCAGCGAGTAGCCGTACTCGAAGCCCATCGCCGCGTACTCGGACAGCAGGCTGTCGTACACGGTGTAGCGGGCCTGGTCCTCGGTGAGGTACTGCAGCGGGGTGTAGTCCTCGCCGGTGGCCCGGTCGATCAGGACGGCGTGCCGCTGGCCGAAGGTGCCGCGGCGGCTGTCCTGGCCGGCCAGGCGGACCGGGTGGCCCTCCATGAGCAGCGAGCCGATGGCGAGGGTCTCGCCCATCGCCCAGTCGATGGTGTTGTCCTCGACCGAGGAGGCGCGGCGCTGCAGCTGCGGCAGCAGGCGCGGGTGGACGGTCAGCCAGTCCGGCAGGTTGACCTGGGAGGCGGCGATCCGCTTGACCATCTCCTGGGAGATGCCGGTCCGGATGGTGACCGGGAAGTCGGCGACCGGCTTGCCGCCGGTCGCGGCGGCCGGCGCCTGGGCGGCGTCGCGGACCTCGGCGAAGACCTTCTCCAGCTGGCCCTGGAAGTCCTGGAGCGCCTGCTCCGCCTCTTCCATGGTGATGTCGCCGCGACCGATCAGGCCCTCGGTGTACAGCTTGCGCACCGAGCGCTTCTTGTCGATCAGGTCGTACATCAGCGGCTGGGTGAACGACGGGTTGTCGGCCTCGTTGTGACCGCGGCGGCGGTAGCAGATGAGGTCGATCACCACGTCCTTGTGGAACTCCTGGCGGAACTCGAAGGCGAGCCGCGCGACGCGGACCACGGCCTCCGGGTCGTCGCCGTTCACGTGGAAGATCGGGGCCTCGATCATGCGGGCCACGTCGGTGCAGTACATCGAGGAGCGGCTGGAGGCCGGGGCGGCGGTGAAGCCGACCTGGTTGTTCACCACGACGTGCACGGTGCCGCCGGTGCGGTAGCCGCGCAGCTGCGACATGTTCAGGGTCTCCGCGACGACGCCCTGGCCGGCGAAGGCCGCGTCGCCGTGGATCTGGATCGGCAGCACCGGGAAGGTGGTGCCGCCCTGGTCCAGGATGTCCTGCTTGGCGCGGGCGATGCCCTCGACGACCGGGTCCACGGCCTCCAGGTGGGAGGGGTTGGCGGCCAGCGAGACCTTGATGGTCTCGCCGTCCAGGCCGGTGAAGGTGCCCTCGGAGCCCAGGTGATACTTCACGTCGCCGGAGCCGTGCATCGACTTCGGGTCGAGGTTGCCCTCGAACTCGCCGAAGATCTTGCCGTACGGCTTGCCGACGATGTTGGCCAGCACGTTGAGGCGCCCGCGGTGGGCCATGCCGATGACGGCCTCGTCGAGGCGGTGCTCGGCGGCGGCGTCGATGGTGGCGTCGAGCAGCGGGATGAGCGACTCGCCGCCCTCCAGCGAGAAGCGCTTCTGGCCGACGTACTTGGTCTGCAGGAAGGTCTCGAAGGCCTCGGCCGAGTTCAGCCGGCGCAGGATGCGCAGCTGCTCCTCGCGCTCCGGCTTGGTGTACGGCTTCTCCAGGCGGTCCTGCAGCCACTTGCGCTGCTTCGGGTCCTGGATGTGCATGTACTCGATGCCGACGGTGCGGCAGTAGGTGTTGCGCAGCAGGCCGAGGATGTCGCGCAGCTTCATCATCCGCTGGCCGCCGAAGCCGCCGACCGCGAACTCGCGCTCCAGGTCCCACAGGGTGAGGCCGTGGGTGGTGACGTCCAGGTCGGGGTGCTTGCGCTGCTTGTACTCCAGCGGGTCGGTGTCGGCCATGAGGTGGCCGCGGACCCGGTAGGAGTGGATCAGCTCCATGACGCGGGCGGTCTTGTTGACCTCGTCGTCGTGGGTGGTGGCCACGTCGGTGGCCCAGCGGACCGGCTCGTACGGGATCCGCAGCGACTCGAAGATCTCGTCGTAGAAGCCGTTCTGGCCGAGCAGCAGCTGGTGGATCGTGCGCAGGAACTCGCCGGACGCCGCGCCCTGGATGACGCGGTGGTCGTAGGTCGAGGTCAGCGTCATGATCTTGGAGACACCGAGGCGGGCCAGGGTCTCCGGGGCGGAGCCCTGGAACTCGGCCGGGTACTCCATGGCGCCGACGCCGACGATGGTGCCCTGGTTCTGCATGAGGCGCGGCACGGAGTGCACGGTGCCGATGCCGCCGGGGTTGGTCAGCGAGACCGTGACGCCGGTGAAGTCGTCCATGGTCAGCTTGTTGGCGCGGGCCCGGCGGACGATGTCCTCGTAGGCCTGCCAGAAGCCGAAGAAGTCGAGGGTCTCGGCCTTCTTGATGGCCGCGACGACGAGCTGGCGGTCGCCGTTCGGCTTGACCAGGTCGATGGCCAGGCCGAGGTTCACGTGCTCGGGCTTGACCAGGTAGGACTTGCCGTCCTCCACCTTGTAGCTGTGGTTCATGCCCGGGGAGGCCTTGACGGCCTGGACCAGGGCGTAGCCGATCAGGTGGGTGAAGGAGACCTTGCCGCCGCGGGCGCGCTGCAGGTGGTTGTTGATGACGATGCGGTTGTCGATCAACAGCTTGGCCGGGACGGCGCGCACCGAGGTCGCGGTCGGCACCTCCAGCGAGGCGTCCATGTTGGTCGCGACGGCCTTGGCCGGGCCGCGCAGCTGGACCAGCTCGGGGCCGGCGGCCGCGGGGGCGGGCGTCGGCGCCGGGGCGGCGGCCTTGGGGGCCGGCGGAGCGGCGGGGGCGGCGGCGAGCGGCGCGGGAGCCGGGGCGGCGGCCGCGGCCGGCTGCACCGGCGCGGGAGCGGCCGGAGCGGCGGGGGCCTGAACGGCCGGCGCGGCGGCGGGCGCGGGGGCGGCGGCGGGGGTCGGCGTAGCGCCGGCCTGGGTCGCGGCCTGGGTCACTGGGGTCACCTCGGTACCGGGCTTGTAGTCGGCGAAAAAGTCCCACCAGGCTCGGTCGACCGAGTTCGGGTCCTGGAGGTACTGCTGGTAGATCTCGTCGACGAGCCACTCATTGGGGCCGAAGCCAGTGGAACTTGCCGAGCTGTTGGGGTGTTCAGGGGACTGTGGCGACACGGCGGCAACCGCCCTCTTCCGCTTCCTTTTGGGATGTTTGGACAGCGGGGATTAAGGCTACGCCTCCGACCAGTGATCGCGCAGTCCCCGGGGGGCAGGCGTCGCCCAGATCACAGTCCTGACCTGCGGTTTGGCTGAAAATGTGCGTTAGAAAGCCGTGCCGGAGGGGAACCGACCGGTTCTGATCGCCCCCCAAATACAGACAAAATAGGACAAAGGGGGGTTTGGGCCCCGGGAGCGGCTCTGTGTCGGATCTGTGACATTCGTCCGCTTCGCCCGGGGCCCGGTCAGCGCGGGCCGGGCAGCCGGACCTCGATCCGGCAGCCGCGGGCGGCCTCGGCGACCTCGATCCGCCCGCCGTGCAGGTCCACCGCCCAGCGGGCGATGGCCAGGCCCAGGCCGGTCCCGCCGTCCGCGCCCGGTCCGGCGGCGGTCGCGGTGCCGCTGCGGCCGAACCGTTCGAAGACCCTGGTCCGGTCCGCCGCGGGGATGCCGGGACCCTCGTCCTCGACCTCCAGCAGCAGCGCGCCCGGCCCCTCGCCGGGCCGGGCGCGCACCGTCACGGTGCCGCCGGGCGGGGAGTGCTTGCAGGCGTTGTCGACCAGGTTGGCGACCACCTGGTGGAGCCGTTCCGAGTCGGCGACGCCGGTCAGGCCCACCGGGCTCACCTCCAGCGCGAGCCGGACGTCGCCGCGCCGGGAGAACGCGCCGCCCGCCGTCGCGCCGTCCACGGTGACCCCGCGCAGCACGCCGTCCAGGAACTCGCGCACCTCGAAGGGGCGGGCGTCCAGGGCGACCACGCCGTCGTCGATCTTGGAGAGGTCGAGCAGGTGGGTGACCAGCCGGCCGAGCCGCTCGGTCTGCTCCAGCGCGGCACCCAGGGTCGCCGGGTTCGGCTGGACGACGCCGTCGACCACGTTCTCCAGCACGGCGCGCAGCGCGGCGATCGGCGTGCGCAGCTCGTGCGAGACGTTGGCGACCAGTTCGCGGCGGTGCCGGTCGGCGGCCTCCAGGTCGGCCGCCATCTGGTTGAAGGTGGCGGCCAGCTCGCCGATCTCGTCGCGCGAGTTCACCTCCACCCGGCGGCTGTAGTCGCCGGAGGCCATCGCGCGGGCGGCGGCGGTCATGTCGCGCAGCGGGGCGGTCAGCCCGTGCGCGAGGAACTGCATGAAGAGCAGCGAGGCGATCATCGAGAAGATCATGATGATCCGGATCTGGGTCTCGGACCGGATCGCCACGACCACCATGCCGGTGGCCAGGAAGACCGACACGATCACCAGGAGGGCGAGCTTGCCCTTGATCGAGCGGACCGGGTCGAGCGGCCGGATGTCGGCCCAGACCCGTTTCGCGGCGCGGGCGGCCAGGGTGGGCGGCCGGCTGCCGTCGAGGTCCCCGTTGCGTTGCTGTGGAAAGGTCATTGGTCCCCTGTGATCCCCCGCGTGGGTGCGCACGGCGGTCCGGGACACGGGCCCCCCGGCGGCCCGGTGTCCGGAGGCGAGCGCTACGAGAGCGGGGCCTCCAGTGCGTATCCGACGCCGTGCACGGTGCGGATCCAGCTGGCGCCGATCTTCCGGCGCAGCGCCTTGACGTGGCTGTCGACGGTGCGGGTGCCGGACGCGTCCGTCCAGTCCCAGACCTCGGCCAGCAGCTGCTCGCGGGTGAGCACGGCGCGCGGCTGGGCGGCCAGGCAGGCGAGCAGGTCGAACTCGGTCGGCGTCAGGTGGACGTCGCCCGAGGCCAGCCGGACCCGGCGCTGGACGTGGTCGATCTCCAGCTCGCCGAAGCGCAGGCTGCCGAGCGCGGGCGTGCGGGCGGCCTGCTGGGCGCGCTCGACGCGGCGCAGCAGCACGTTGACCCGGGCGGCCAGTTCGCGCATCGAGAAGGGCTTGGTCATGTAGTCGTCGGCGCCGACGCCGAGGCCGACCAGCAGGTCCGTCTCGTCGTCCCGCGCGGTGAGCATCAGGACCGGCACCGGGCGCTGGGCCTGGATCCGGCGGCACACCTCCAGGCCGTCGAAGCCGGGCAGCATGATGTCGAGGACGACGAGGTCGGGCTGCCAGGTGTGGAAGCCGTCGACGGCGCCCGGGCCGTCGTGGGCCACGGCGACCTTGAAGCCCTCCGCGCCCAGCCGGGCCGCGATGGACTCGGCGATCGTGGGCTCGTCCTCGACCACCAGCACTCTGCGCTGACTGCTCACCGTGCCGCCGGCGTTCTGGTTGTCCTGCTGAATTTCTGTCACGGTCACGCCACCGCCCCCAGGGCTGCGGGCCGGCCATCTGTGGGGATGGCGAAGGCTCCGCTCGTAGTCTTGTTCCGTCGTGGACTGTGCCGGGTCCGCCGTCCCGTCGCGTGCGAGGGATCGGCGAGGGCGCACGCGCCGCTCACTTCTCCCGCACACCTCGCAGCGTACGGACAGCGGGTGTTTCCCGGCAGGTGGACCGGGCATTTCCGGCCCGCGGGCCGGTTTGCCGGGCCGACTGTCGGGCCCACTCGGAAGTGGGCACGGGCCGATACCTTACCCGGCGTTTTTTCACTCCGTAACGGTACGTATGCACATCAGTTGACGCCAAGCCGCCGGTCAGCGGGGACGGGCCCCCGGGTGGGGGAAGATGGTCTGGACCAATGCGGCCGTCCGGCGGACCGGCCCCGTTCAGCGTTCTCCCAGCCCGCTCCCAGGCGCCGGCCGTACCGTGACCACGACAAATCGCGGGGGGTGGGATTTCCGGTACGCGCCGGTACGTTGGACACGCGCGGGGGCGACGGCTGCGGACGGTGGAGCGGAGGCGACGTGACGGAGCGACAGGTGCGCGCCGGGCGTGGCGTGCCGCCGTACGGGATGCTCCGGCACGGCCTGCGGGCCGGGGCGGTCGACTGGCTGCTGGCCCGGGTGCCGACCCCGCGGCGCAACCCCTTCGCGCTCGGCTACCTCGCCGTGGTCGGGGCCACCGCCACCTTCGCCCAGCTCGCCGACCCGGACCTGGTGCTCCGGCTCCAGGAGGCGTCCAGCTCGGACGGGCACAACCTCTTGCGGCACCCGCTGCGCGCCCTGCTGCTGAGCGGCTTCTGGGTGGCCGGCGCGGACTGGGTGCCCTACCTGTGGGCCTTCGCGCTCACCGTCGCGCCGCTGGAGCGCCGGGTCGGCCCGGGCCGGGCGGCCGCCGTCTTCGCCGCCGGGCACATCGGCGCCACCCTGCTCTCCCAGGGCGTGGTGATCGTCGCGGTGGAGAGCGGGCACCTGGAGCCGGCCGCGATGGACTACCTGGACATCGGCGTCAGCTACGGCGTGCTGGCCAGCCTCGGCGCGCTGGCCGGGCTGCTGCGCCCGGCGGGGCGGACGGTCGCGCTGGGGCTGGCCGTCGCGCTGATCGCCGAGCAGATCGCCGCCGACCGGGACCTGGTGACCGGGGTCGGCCACCCGGTGGCACTGCTGGCCGGAGTGGTGCTGTGGCGGTGGCTGCGCCGCTGGGACGGGTACCGGCCGCACCGCACCCGGCTCGGGACGGCCGGCGAGCGCCCCCGCCCGGCTTCCGCGCCCGCCTCCGCGCCCGCGCCCTCGCCGGGCCGGGCCGCGGTGCTGGACCGCTTCCGAGCCGTCCCGGGCCGACGTTTTTGACGGTGCCACCAGGGCCGGTTTCGCGTTCGCTCATGGCGAACGAAGTGCGGGGAACAACCGGCGGGCGCCAGGCCTTAGTCAGGTCGACTCAAGTTCGCTGACTGGGGAGAGATCATGGCATCGACGTCCACACCGCTCACCCTGCCCGTGCTGCCGCTCGACGACGAGGTCGTCCTGCCGGGCATGGTCGTTCCGCTGGACCTGAAGGACACCGAGGTCCGCGCCGCCGTCGAGGCCGCGCGCGCCGCCGCCACCGGCAGCACCGGGAAGCCGCAGGTCCTGCTGGTCCCGCGGGTGGACGGCTCGTACGCGGCGGTCGGCACCCTCGCCACCGTCGAGCAGGTCGGCCGGCTGGCCGACGGCCCCAACGCGATCGGGCAGCCGGCCGCGCTGGTCCGCGCGGTGCGCCGGGTGCGGATCGGCGTCGGCACCACCGGACCGGGCGCCGCGCTCTGGGTGGAGACCACGCCGTTCCGGGAGTCCTCGGCCGGCACCCCGGTGGCCGGGCGCGCCGCCGAGCTGGTCAAGGAGTACAAGAGCCTGTCCACCCAGTGGCTGCGCAAGCGCGGCGCCTGGCAGGTCGTCGACCGGGTGGCCGCCATCGAGGGCGTCGGCGAGCTCGCCGACAACATCGGCTACGCGCCCTTCATCACCCCCGAGCAGAAGCTCAAGGTCCTGCTGGAGGCCGACCAGGTCGCGCGACTGGAGTACGCGCTCGGCCTGCTCCGCGACCACCTCGCCGAGGAGGAGGTCAACGACACCATCCGCAAGGACGTCGAGGAGGGCGTCGCCAAGCAGCAGAAGGAGTTCCTGCTCCGCCGCCAGCTGGAGGCCGTCCGCAAGGAGCTGGCCGAGCTGAACGGCGAGCCGGCCGACGAGGAGGAGGACTACCGCGCCCGGGTGGAGGCCGCCGACCTGCCCGAGAAGGTCCGCGAGGCCGCGCTCAAGGAGGTCGACAAGCTGGAGCGCTCCAGCGAGCAGTCGCCCGAGGGCTCGTGGATCCGCACCTGGCTGGACACCGTCCTGGAGCTGCCCTGGAACGAGCGCACCGAGGACTCCTACGACATCGCCGGCGCCCGCGCGGTGCTGGACGCCGACCACGCCGGCCTGGCCGACGTGAAGGAGCGCATCGTCGAGTACCTGGCCGTCCGCAAGCGCCGCTCCGACCAGGGGCTCGGGCTGGTCGGCGGCCGCCGCGGAGGCGCGGTGCTGGCCCTGGTCGGCCCGCCCGGCGTCGGCAAGACCTCGCTCGGCGAGTCGGTGGCCCGCGCCATGGGCCGCACGTTCGTCCGGGTCGCGCTCGGCGGCGTCCGGGACGAGGCGGAGATCCGCGGCCACCGGCGCACCTACGTCGGCGCGCTGCCCGGCCGCCTGGTCCGGGCGATCAAGGAGGCCGGCTCGATGAACCCGGTCGTCCTGCTCGACGAGATCGACAAGGTCGGCTCCGACTACCGGGGCGACCCGGCCGCCGCCCTGCTGGAGGTGCTCGACCCGGCGCAGAACCACACCTTCCGCGACCACTACCTGGAGGTCGAGCTGGACCTCTCCGACGTGGTCTTCCTCGCCACCGCCAACGTGCTGGAGGCCATCCCCGAGCCGCTGCTCGACCGGATGGAGCTGGTCCGCCTGGACGGCTACACCGAGGACGAGAAGGTCGTCATCGCCCGCGACCACCTGCTCCCGCGCCAGCTGGAGCGGGCCGGACTCAAGGACGAGGAGGTCGCGGTCGACGAGCCGGCGCTGCGCAGGCTCGCCGGCGAGTACACCCGCGAGGCCGGCGTGCGGAACCTGGAACGGGCCATCGCCCGGGTGCTGCGCAAGGTCGCCGCGCAGAACGAGCTGGGCGAGCGCGAGCTGCCCGCCGCGATCGGCGCCGACGACCTGCGCGCCCTGATCGGCAGGCCGCACCACGTCCCCGAGGCGGCCCAGGAGCCCGCCGAGCGGCGCACGGCGGTGCCCGGCGTGGCCACCGGCCTGGCGGTCACCGGGGCGGGCGGCGACGTCCTCTACATCGAGGCCTCGCTCGCCGACGCCGAGACCGGCGGCACCGGGCTGACCCTGACCGGCCAGCTGGGCGACGTCATGAAGGAGTCCGCGCACATCGCGCTCTCCTACCTGCGCTCGCGCGGCGCCGAGCTGGAGCTGCCGGTCACCTCGCTGCGCGACCGCGGCGTGCACCTGCACATCCCGGCCGGAGCCATCCCCAAGGACGGCCCGAGCGCCGGCATCACCATGACCACGGCGCTGGCCTCGCTGCTCTCCGGGCGCAAGGTGCGCCCGGACGTGGCGATGACCGGTGAGGTGTCGCTGACCGGGCGGGTGCTGCCGATCGGAGGGGTGAAGCAGAAGCTGCTCGCCGCCGACCGCGCCGGGATCACCACGGTGATCGTGCCCAAGCGGAACGAGGCCGACCTGGACGACGTGCCCGCCGAGGTGCTGGAGCGGCTGACCGTCCACCCGGTCGCGGACGTCCGGGAGGTGCTGGAGCTGGCCCTGGAGCCGGCCGCCGTGCTGGTGGCGGCGGCCTGACGGCCCCGGCCCGCCGCCCGCCGCGCCCGTCCCGTCCGGTGGTCCGCCGGACGGGACGGGCTGCGGTGCGCGTGCCAGACTGCGAGGGTGCCGTCCTTGACCCAGCGCGTGCTGGCCCGGGTGCCGGAGCGGGTGCGCCCCCTCCTGGTCCGGCACCGCAGGCTGGTGAAGTTCCTGCTGGTCGGCAGCGGCTGCTTCGCCCTGACGCTGCTGATCAACTACGCGCTGCGGCTCACCGTGCTGGAGCGCAAACCGGTGGTGGCGCTCACCGTGGCGACGGTGGTCGGCACCGCCGTCTCCTACCTGCTCAACCGGCGGTGGAGCTTCCGCTCCTCCTGGCGGCGGCGCGAACCGCTGCTGTTCCTGCTGGTGAGCGCCGTCGCCGTGGCCGTCAACGACCTGCCGCTGATCGTCTCGCGCTACCTGCTCGACCTGCGCGAGCCGAGGGTCGGCCCGCTCGCCCAGGAGGTCGCCGACTTCCTGAGCGGGATGGTGCTGGGCACCTTCGTGGCGATGCTGTTCCGCTTCTGGGCCATGCAGCGCTGGGTGTTCACCCGGGTGGAGCAGTCCGTGGCCGGGGTGGGGGAGGGCACGCGGCTGCGGGCGGCGGAAGCCGGGGCGGGTGAGGGCGATGCGTGAGGCGGAGGGCCCCCTGGTGGGCGGGCCGGCGAGCCAGCAGGGGATGCGCCGGGCCAACCTGGCGCTGGTGCTGCGGGTCATCGCCCGCACCCCGCGCTCGCGCGCCGAGGTGGCCGCCGAGACCGGGCTGACCAGGGCCGCCGTCTCCTCGCTCGCCGAGGAGCTGATCGCGGCCGGACTGGTGGTCGAGGAGGGCCCGGCCGCCCCCAGCGGCAAGGTCGGCCGGCCCGGCACGGCGCTCGGGCTCAACCGGGACGGCCCGGCCGGCCTCGGCGCCGAGATCGGGGTGGAGCACCTGGGCGCCTGCGTGGTCGACCTGCGCGGCGAGGTCCGCTCCTGGCGCCGCCAGGAGATCCGCAACCGGGGCCGGGAGCCCGCCGCCGTCATGGCCGACCTCGCCGAACTGCTCCGCCGGGCCGCCGCCGACGCCGGACTGCGCCCGGCCGGGCTGGCGCTGGCCGTGCCCGGACTGGTCGCGGCCGACGGCGCGCTGCTCCAGCGGGCCGCCAACCTGGGCTGGCGGGACGTCGGGGCCGCCGCCGAGATGCGGCTCGCGCTGCGCGCGGCCCACGCCTCGGACCTGGCCGCGCTGCCGGTGCGGGCCGACAACGAGGCCAACCTCGGCGGGCTCGCCGAGCTGTGGCTCGGCGACGGGCCGGAGCACTTCCTGCACGTCTCGGCCGAGGCCGGGATCGGCTCGGCGATCGTCGTCGACGGCCGGCTGCTGCGCGGCGCGCACGGCTACGCGGGCGAGCTGGGCCACGTCCCGGTGCACCCGGAGGGGCCGCGCTGCGCGTGCGGGGCGCACGGCTGCCTGGAGCAGTACGCGGGGGAGGCGGCGGTGCTGCGCGCCGCCGGGCTGGAGGGCGTGCGCGGCGACTGGGTGGCGCTGCTCGCCGAACGGGCCGAGGCGGGGGACCGGGAGGTGCTGAGGGCGCTGGACGGCGCCGGTACCGCGCTGGGCATCGCCGCGGCCGGCGCGGTCAACCTGCTGGACCCGGCCGAGGTGCTGCTGGGCGGCGGCTACGCCCAGCTGGCGCCCTGGCTGCTGCCCGCGATGCGGGCCGAGCTGGCCGCCCGGGTGACCGTCCGCCCCTGGTCGGGCGAGCGGCTGACGGTCTCCCGGCTGGGCCGCCGCGGCCCGCTGCTGGGGGCCGCGGTCGGCGTGGTCCGCTCGCTGCTCGCGGACCCGGGGGGGGGGGGGGGCGGGCGGGGCGGCCCCACCCCCCCCCCCCCCCCC
>NZ_JBEPAM010000049.1:0-63215 GCF_040298605.1 Kitasatospora sp. NPDC001527
GCGCAGGCGCTGCTGGCGACGTACGGGCGTGAGCGGGCCGGTGAGCCGCTGCGGCTGGGCTCGGTGAAGTCGAACATCGGTCACACCCAGGCGGCGGCGGGTGTGGCGGGTGTGATCAAGATGGTGATGGCGATGCGGCACGGGGTGCTGCCGAAGTCGTTGCACGTGGACGCGCCGTCGCCGCACGTGGACTGGTCGGCGGGCGCGGTCGAGCTGCTGACCGAGGCGGTGGAGTGGCCGGAGACGGGCCGGCCGCGCCGCGTCGGCGTGTCCTCGTTCGGGATCAGCGGCACCAACGCGCACGTGATCCTCGAACAGGCCCCGGAACCGGCGGAGCCGTTGCCGGAGCCGCCCTCCGGGGCCGGGGTGGGCGGACTCGTTCCGTGGGTGCTGTCGGCCCGGACCCCCGAGGCGCTGCGGGCCCAGGCGGCCCGGCTGCGCGACTGGGTCGGCGAGCACCCGGAGGCCCGGCCCGCCGATGTCGCCTGGTCCGCCGTCACCGGCCGGGCCCTGCTGGAGCAGCGCGCCGTGCTGCTCGGCCGCGACCTCACCGAGTTGACGGCCGGACTGACGGCGCTCGCCGACGGCGTGCCCCGGCCGGCCGGGACCCCGGCCGTGGTGACCGGGGTGGTGCCGCGCGGTGCGGGGGCGGTCGGCAAGCATGCCGTGGTCTTCACGGGTCAGGGTGTGCGGTGTGCGGGTGTGGGGCGGGAGTTGTACGACTCGTTCCCGGTGTTCGCGGCGGCGGTGGATGAGGTGTGTGGGGCGTTCGAGGGGGTGGTGCCGTTCTCGGTGCGGGGGGTGTTGCTGGGGGAGCCGGGGGAGGTGGTTGGGGACGGTACGGCTGTGGTGCAGCCGGTGCTGTTCGCGTTCGAGGTGGCGTTGTACCGGTTGTGGCGTTCGTGGGTTGCGGTGCCGGAGGTGGTGCTGGGGCATTCGCTGGGTGGGATCGTGGCGGCGTATGTGGCGGGGGTGTTCTCGTTGGAGGGTGCGGTTGCTCTGGTGGCGGCGCGGGCCCGGTTGATGGGTGAGCTGCCGTTGGGTGGGGCGATGTTGGCGGTGGGGGCGAGTGAGGCGCAGGTGGTGGCGCTGCTGGCTGAGGGTCGTGTGGGTGTGGTGGGGATCGCGGCGGTGAACGGTCCGGCGTCGGTGGTGGTCTCGGGTGAGGCCGGGGCGGTGGAGGCGGTTCGGGTGTTGTGCGGGGAGCGGGGGTGGCGGTCCTCGCGGCTGGCGGTGTCGCACGCGTTCCATTCGGTGCTGATGGAGCCGGTTCTGGGGCGGCTGCGGGAGGTGGTGGCGGGTATTGAGCTGAGGGAGCCGTTGATCCCGCTGGCGTCGGATGTGACGGGTCGTATCGCGACGGCGGCGGAGGTGTGTGACCCGGAGTACTGGGTGCGGCAGGTGTGTGAGCCGGTGCGTTTCGCGGACGCGGTGGCCTCGGCCCGGGGTGTGGGTGCCTCGGTGTTCGTCGAGCTGGGTCCGGAGGCGGCGCTGACGCCGATGGTGGCGGAGTGCACGGCCGGCACGGACACCGCCACCGTCCCCGCCCAGCGCCGGGGACGCGACCCGAGGGAGACCCTGGCGGCGGGACTCGCCACCGCCTTCGTCCGCGGCACCCCGGTCGACTGGGCCGCGGCCGTGACCGGCGCCCGCCGGGTGGACCTGCCGACCTACCCCTTCCAGGGCCGCCCCTACTGGCTCGCCCACGAGTCGCCCGCCGCGGAACCGGCCCCGCAGCCCGCCGCCGACCCCGCGGACGGCGGGTTCTGGGAGGCCGTCGAGCAGGCCGACCTCGACCGGCTCACCGCGCTGCTGGACGTCCCCGCGGACGCGCCGCTGGGCGATCTGCTGCCCGCGCTCTCCGCCTGGCGCACCGAGGACCGCGCCGCGCGGACCGCCCGGTCCTGGCGCCACGAGCTGCGCTGGGAGCCGTGGACGCCCGCCGCGTCCGACGCCGCGCCCACCGGGCGCTGGCTCCTCGTCCACTCCGCCGCCGAAGGCGACATCGCCGCCGCGGTGGGGGCGGCGCTCACCGCGGGCGGTGCCCGGGTCCTGTACCGCGAGCTCGACGCCAAGGCCGCCGACCGCGCCGAACTCGCCTCCTGGCTCCGCGAGTCGGCCGCGGAGCCGGACCTCGCCGGGGTCGTCTCGCTGCTCGGGGCGGTGGAGGAGGACGCGGGCGACGGCGCAGCGCGCCTGGTCCGCGCCGTGACGGCCACCGTCACCCTGGTCCAGGCGCTGGCGGACGCGGACATCGCCGCCCCGCTCTGGTGCCTGACGGCCGGCGCCGTCTCGGTACTGGGCGAGGACGTGGTCTGCGCGACGGGCGCCGGGATCTGGGGTCTGGGTGGCGTGGTCGGCCTCGAACGCCCGCTCAGCTGGGGCGGGTTGGCCGACCTGCCAGCCACTCCCGACGAGCGGTCCCTGGCCACCCTGCTCGCCGTCCTGGCCGACGCGGGGGGAGAGGACCAGTTCGCGATCCGCCCGCTCGGCACCTTCGGCCGCCGGCTGTCCCGCCCCGCCGGCGTGGACGGCCCCGCCCGCCCCGCCCGCCGCTGGCGGACCGGCGGCACCGCGCTGATCACCGGCGGCACCGGAGCCCTGGGCGGGCACGCGGCCCGCTGGCTCGCCGCCCGCGGGGCCGAGCGGGTGCTGGTGCTGGGCCGCCGGGGCCCCGACACCCCCGGCCTCGACGAGCTGCGGGCCGACCTCAAGGCCGGCGGCGCCGACCTGGTGCCGATCGCCTGCGACCTCACCGCCCCGGACGCCGCCGACCGGCTCCGCGAGGCCCTGGGCGAGGAACTCCCGCGCATCCGCACGGTGGTGCACGCCGCCGGTGTCGCCGGCCCGGCCCGGCTGCTCGACACCGACCCGGCCGGGATCGCCGACACCGTCACCGGCAAGGCCGCCGGGGCGCTGGCGCTGGACGAGCTGTTCGCCACGGCCGAGCTGGACGCCTTCGTGCTCTTCTCCTCCGGCGCCGGGGTCTGGGGCGGCGCCGCGCAGGGCGCCTACGCGGCCGCCAACGCCCACCTGGACGCCCTCGCCCTGCGCCGCCGGCAGCGCGGGGTCACCGCCACCGCCGTCGCCTGGGGCCCCTGGGCCGCCGGCGGCATGGCCGACGGCGAGGCCGGACGTCACCTCGGCCGGCTCGGGGTGCGGCCGATGGACCCGGCCACCGCCCTGACGGCCCTCGGCCAGGCGCTGGACGAGGACCTGACCTGCGTGACGGTCGCCGACGTGGACTGGACCCGGCTCGCGCACAGCTACGCCGCCGCCCGCCCCCGGCCGCTGATCGCCGACCTCGTGGCGGCCGGCCCGGAACGCCCGGCGAGCCCGGCGCCCGAAACCGAGCCGCACGAAACCGAGCCGCACCCGCTCCGGGACCGCTCCGCCGAGCGTTCCCCGGCCCGGCTCGCCGCCGAACTGCTCGACCTGGTCCGCACCGAGACGGCCGCCCAGCTCGGCCACGCCGACGCCGGCGCCGTCGATCCGGACCAGCCCTTCCGCGGGATGGGCTTCGACTCGCTGGCCACCGTCGGGCTCGCCCGGCGGCTCGGCGAGGCCACCGGCCTCGACCTCCCCAGCACCCTGGTCTACGACCACACCAGCCCGGCGGCGCTCGCCGCGCACCTGGCCCGCGCCCTGGAGGACGGGAGCGCCGCGCGCCACGTGCCGCGGCCGGGCGCGGAGGAGTCCAACGAACTGCTCGGCTCCGTCTACCGTCAGCTGGCCCTGCGCGGGCAGATGGACGACGCGGAGGCGCTGCTGGTCGGCGCGTCCGGCCTGCGCGAGGTCAGCGCGGACCTCGCGCAGCTGGCCGGCCTGGCCGGCCACGTGCGGATGTCGCAGGGCGGCGAGCACCCGAGGCTGATCTGCTTCCCGCCGTTCGCCCCGGTCGACGGCACCATCCAGTTCGGCCGGCTGGCCACCGCCTTCGACGGATTCTGCGGCACCGCCGTGCTGACCGTCCCCGGCTTCCGCCCCGGCGAGCCGCTCGCGGCCTCCCGCGACGTCCTGCTGGACCTGCTCACCGACGCGACCCTGCGCTGCGCCGAGGGCGAGCCGTTCGTGCTGCTCGGCTACTCCTCCAGCGGCTGGCTCGCCCACGGCGTCACCAGCCGGCTCCAGGCGGCCGGCACCGCGCCGGCCGGCCAGGTGCTGCTGGACACCTACCTGCCGGCCACCATGTCACGCCGCATGCGCAAGGCGATGAACTACGAGGTGATCGTGCGCCGGCAGGCGTTCACCGCGCTCGGCTACACCGGACTCACCGCGATCGGCAGCTACCGGCGGATGTTCCGCGGCTGGGAGCCCGAGCCGGCCACGGTGCCGACGCTGTTCGTCCGGCCGTCGCGCTGCGTCCCGGGCTCGCCCGAGGAGCCGATGACCGGTGAGGACTGGCGCTCCTCCTGGCCCCACGAGCACACCGCCGTGGAGGTCGAGGGCGACCACTGCACCATGATCGGCGAACACGCGGACCGGACCGGCGCCGCGGTGCGCACCTGGATCGAGGGGCTGGTCCGGCCCGCCCCGTGACCCCGCCCGGACCTCCGGCCCCGGGCCGGCCGACGACCGCACGACCGCACGACGACACGACGACACGACCGACGAAGGGACCATCACCCATGCCCCCGACCACCCCCGCGACGCCCGCCCCGCTGCTTCCGGCCCCCGGCTCGACCGGCCACCTCGACGCGGCGTTCCTCGCCGACCGGGCCGCCATCCAGGACGTCATCGCCGCCTACAGCCTGTACTACGACTCCGGCGACTTCGACGCGCTCGGCGACCTCTTCACCGAGGACGCGAGCTTCACCTTCACCCCGGCTCCCGAGGGCTTCCCGCCCTCGGTGACCACCCGCGAGCGGATCGTCTTCGCGATGGCCGCGCTGTACCGCCACCACACCGAGACGCGCGGCGCCCACCAGCGCCACCTCACCGGCAACACGGTCGTCGTCCGCCTGGACGGGAACACCGCCGAGGCACGCTCGCTGCTCTCCGTCACCTTCGCCCTCGACGACGGCAGCCACGAGATCGGCCGCAGCGGCTCGTACGTCGACCTGCTGGAGAAGGACGGGGACCGCTGGCGCATCGCGAGCCGCCACCTGTGGCTCCGGGACCTCCCCCGGATCACCGCCACCCCGGACGGACCGGAGGGACAGGCGTGATCCCCGTCCTGGACCTCGTCCAGATCTCCTCCCTGCCCGACGCGGAACGCGAGCTCGGGCAGCTGGCCCGCCGTCACCCGGTGATCCGCACCCGGCAGGCCGACGGCACCGAGGCGTGGACCGTCCTCGGCTCCGAACCCTCCCGGCGGCTGCTCGGCGACGCCCGGCTCTCCAGCGACCTCCACCGGCACGCGCCGCAGGCCGCGCAGATCCCGGACAGCCCGATCGTCCTCTTCGAGCAGGACAATCCGGAGCACGCGCGCTACCGCCGGCTGGTCAGCGCCGCCTTCGCCTCCCGCGCGGTGCGCTCGCTGGAACCCCGCCTCACCGAGATCGCCCGCGGCCTGCTGGACGGCCTTCCCGCCGAGGGGGAGGCCGACTTCGTGACCGCCTTCGCCAACCCCTTCCCGCTGGAGGTGATCTGCGAGCTGCTCGGCGTGCCGCGGGAGGACCGCGAGGTGTTCCACACCCGGGTCACGAACATGGACTCGCCCTCGGCACCGGTCCGCCAGGCCGCGACGGACGCCTTCGCCGCCTACTGCACCAATCTGGTCGAGGCGAAGCGCCGGCAGCCGACCGAGGACCTGCTGAGCGAGCTCGTCGGCGCCCGGCTGGACGACGGACAGGCCCTCACCCGGGAGGAACTCGTCGGTTTCTGCTCCGTCCTGCTGTTCGCCGGACACGTCACCACCGCCTACGTCATCGCCAGCGCGCTGCTCGAACTCCTCAACCACCCGGACCAGTTGGCCGCGCTCCGGGCCGACCCGGAGCTGGTGGCGAGCGCCGGCGAGGAGGCGCTGCGCTACCGGGGCTCCCTGCTGTCGACCACCAACCGGGTCGCGCTCGACGACATCGAGATCGAGGGCGTGGTCGTCCGCAAGGGCGAGCTGGTCCGCTTCCTGCCGTCGGCCGCCAACCGGGACCCGGCCGTCCGCGCCGACCCGCACGCCTTCGACCTGCTGCGCCCGACCACCGGGCACCTCGCCTTCGGCCACGGCCCGCACTTCTGCCTCGGCCACCAGCTGGCCAGGCAGGAGATCAGGGTCGCGCTGACCGAGACCCTGGCCCGCTTCCCCGTGCTGGAACTCGCCGTCCCGCCCGGTCGCTTGACCTGGCGTCCCTCGGATTTCCTGCGCGGGCTCGCCGAACTGCCGCTACGCTTCGCCCGCTGACCGGCCGTACCGGCCCACCACGAGAAACGGATTCCCCTGATGTCCGACCCCGTCCTCCAGGAGCTGAGCGGGCGCTGGCTCCGGCAGTACCGCCCGGCCCCCGACGCCGCCGTCACCCTGGTCGCCTTCCCGCACGCCGGCGGCTCCGCCAGCTACTTCCAGCCGCTGTCCGCCGCGCTCGGACCGCAGACGGAGGTGCTCTGCCTGCAGTACCCGGGCCGCCAGGACCGCCGCCACGAACCCTGCCTGGACACCGTCGAGGCGTTCGCCGACGCCATCTGCACGGTGCTGCGCCCCCGCACCGAACGCCCCCTGGTGTTCTTCGGGCACAGCATGGGCGCCGTCCTCGGTTACGAGACGGCCCGCCGGCTGGAGGCCGAGGGCTCCGTCGACCTGCTCGGCCTGATCGTCTCGGGCCGCCGCTCGCCGACCACCACGCGGCACGAGACCGTGCACCTGCGCGACGACGCCGGCGTCCTCGCCGAGGTCCAGCGGCTGAACGGCACCGACAGCGCCCTCCTGGAGGACGAGGACATCCGGCGGATGATCCTGCCGTGCCTGCGCGCCGACTACACGGCCGTCGAGACGTACGTCCACCGCGCCGGCCCGCCGCTGCGCTCCCCGATCACCGTACTGACCGGCGACGCCGATCCCCAGGTGACCCGGCAGGAGGCCGAGCGCTGGGCGGAGGTCACCTCCGGCGGCTTCCGCCTCCACGCCTTCCCCGGCGGCCACTTCTACCTCAACACCCAACAGGGCCCGGTGACCAGGGCCCTCACCGACTCCCTCGCCTCCTTCCGCACCGCCGCGACCTCCCCGCGGCCCTGACCCGCCCGCCGCCCGTGCCCCGACACCCCGCCGGGGCACGCGCGGTCGCGAGGCCCTCCGGCCGTTCCCCGCCGCCGGCGGCGGGAACCCGTTCGCCGCCACCCTCGACCACCGCGGCATGCCCGGCGCGTCCACCGCGCGCATCACCGGCGACACCGTCTCCATGACCTGGATCGGCCTCGCGGCCGCGCACCCGGTGCCCGGCCGCCGGGACCGGCTCCTCGGGCTGTACGCGGTGATGATCGTCCGGGAGGACTCGTGCACCGACGCGCTGCCGGCGTCGGCGCTCACCGTCGCCGTGTCCCTCACGGGGCTGCGGCTGCAACGGAAGCAGCCGCAGCCCCGGGCCCGGACGAGGGGTCAGCGGGCCGGGGTGGTCAGGAGGACCGCCGTGCTGTCGCGGATCGTGTGGCCGTCCAACTCGACGGCGATGCTGTAGACCGCACCGGTCGAGGTCGGCCCCTGCGGGACCGCGACCGCCGGTGCCCGGCCCGTGGTTCCGCAGGTGCCCGGTGCGTCGAACACGTCGCCGACCATGAACGTGCCCTGGTCGAGCCGGGGGAGCAGACCGGCGTCCAGGCCGTTCGCGGTCAGCTGGGCGCTCATCGCCTGCCGGGTGCTGCGGAACGCCACGATCAGCTTCGGCTCCCCGTCCGGCGGATGGGCGCGGGCGGTGTAGTGCACGTCCGTCGCGCCCGGGGGCAGGGTGATGCCCCGGGCCTGCAGGGCCCGCTCCAGCGGTACGTCGGTCCCCGCGCAGGCGCGCTCGTCGCCGAACGGGTGCCCGTAGCCGTCGGTGAGCCACCGGTACCCGGCCACCCCCACGACCGCCAGGGCGGCGGCCAGCGCGGTGGCCACCGCCGCCCCCGCCCACCGTCGGGATCTCCTCATGCGAATCATCCCCCTCGGCCGGGCACGCTAGCACGGCGCAACAGGGCGGCCCGGGGGCGGCCTCCCCCCGCCCTTGGCCCTCGGCCGGAGGTGACGGTGGTTCCGCCGGGTGCCGTGCCGGTCGCCTCGGCGGAGTCGGCGACGCCGGCCCCGGCTCGGAGCGCCGGTACGGCGACGGCGACGGCCGAACGAGGCTCCGGAGCGAGGACCCTCGCCGTGCCCCTGTGCACGGGGCGGATCCTCGTGCGGATGAGTCGGACGGAGGACCCGGCCACCGCCGCCCGGGGTTCGGGCCTGCGGTCGGTTCGCCGCGGACGCGGTCACCCGCCGGGGCCCACGGCCCGGCCTGCGGCCGCCTGCCCCACCTCGGCGGCGATCAGGCGGTGCGGGCGGCGGCGCGCGGGGACAGGGCCGCGTACTCCAGGGGGGCGGAGGGGTCGATCGAGAGGTCCATCGGGGAGGGCTCGGCGCCGGAGCGCACGAGCAGGTCGCCGATGGCGGCGATCATGGCGCCGTTGTCGGTGCACAGCCGCAGCGCGGGGACCCGCAGGGTGATGCCGGCGGCGGCGCAGCGCTGCTCGGTGAGGGCGCGGATGCGGGAGTTCGCGGCGACGCCGCCGACCACCACGAGGGTGTCGATGCCGTGGTCGGTGCAGGCGCGGACGGCCTTGCGGGTGAGGGTGTCGGCGATCGCCTCCTGGAGGGAGGCGGCGGCGTCGGGGACGTGCGGTTCGGTGCCGGCCGCCCGCTGGGCCTCGACCCAGCGGGCGGCGGCGGTCTTGAGGCCGGAGAAGGAGAAGGCGTACCGGGGGTCGCCGGGGCCGCTCAGCGGGCGGGGGAGGCGGACGGCGCGCGGGTCGCCGTCGCGGGCGGCGCGGTCGATGGCGGGCCCGCCGGGGTAGGGCAGGCGCAGGATGCGGGCGACCTTGTCGAAGCACTCGCCGGCCGCGTCGTCGAGGGTGTCGCCGAGGTGGACGATCGGGTCGCGGGCGAGGTCGCGGACCAGGAGCAGTGAGGTGTGCCCGCCGGAGACGATGAGGACGACGCAGGGGTTCGGCAGCGGTCCGCCGTCGAGCGTCGCGGCGGCCACGTGCCCGGCCAGGTGGTGCACGCCGTAGAGCGGGACCCCGAGCGAGAAGGCGTAGGACTTCGCCGCCGCCACGCCGACCTGCAGCGCGCCGGAGAGCCCGGGGCCGGCGGTCACCGCGACGGCGCCGACGTCGGCGAGGGTGAGCCCGGCGTGGCCGAGTGCCTCGCGCACCACCGGGGCCATCGCGTGCACGTGGGCCCGGGCGGCGATCTCCGGCACCACGCCGCCGTAGCGGGCGTGCTCGTCCATCGACGAGGCCACCGCGTGCCCGAGCAGCACGCCCTCGCGCACCAGGCCCGCGCCGGTCTCGTCGCAGGACGACTCGATGCCCAGCACCACCGGCGATCCCGCCATCGGTCACAGCTCCTTCTCGCTGGCTATATGCAGGTGCATTGTATGTGCAACAAGGAGCGGAGGTTGCGGCCGCTCAGCGGCGGCCGGTGAGGTGGCGGAGCTTCTCGGCGGTGTCGGTGCCGGGGAGCGGGTTGTAGAGGACGACGGTGAGGTCGGGGCGGGCGGGCAGTACGAGCTGGCTGCTCTCGAAGGCGAGGGTGCCGGCGACCGGGTGCTCGGCCTCCTTCACCAGCACGCCCGCGGTGGCGACGTCCCGCCGCGCCCAGAGCGCGCGGAACTCCTCGCTGCCACCGGAGAGCTCGTCGATCACCTCGCGGAAGCCCGGGTTCTCCGGGTACCGCCAGGCGGCGGCCCGGAAGCCCGCCACCACGGTGGGGGCGATCCGCTCCCAGGCGGCCTCGCGGCTGCGGTAGGCCGGGTCGCGGAAGAACGCCACCAGGCAGTTCCGCTCGGCCGTCCCCGCCCGCAGGGCGAGCCGGGCGGCCTCGTTGCCCGCGACGTAGTTCCAGCTCTCGTCCAGCAGGGTCGCGGGGTTGGGCCCCCAGGACTCGATCAGGCGCTGCAGTTCGTCGCAGTACGTCCGCGGCGCGGCGGCGGCCGGTCCGGGCGGCGGGTTGAGCCCGGCCAGGGTGTACAGGTGGCGCTGCTCGGCGCCGTCCAGCCGCAGGACGTCCGAGACGGCGTCGAGCACCTTCGCCGAGACCGTGATGTCCCGGCCCTGTTCGAGCCACTGGTACCAGGAGGGGCTGACCCCGGCGAGGACGGCCACCTCCTCCCGGCGCAGGCCGGGGGTGCGCCGCCGGTCGGTGCCCGCCGGCAGGCCGACCAGGGCGGGGCTTATCCGCTGCCGCCGACTGGTCAGGAACGCCTGGAGTTCCTTGCGGCGGGCCCGTCCGAGGGTGTCCACAGTGTCGAGTCCTTCCCGGTGGTCCCGTAGCTGGTGGTGCGGCCACCAGGATAGGCACTGGCTCCCCAACCCCGCGCCGGTGCAACCAGACTGACGCCATGACGACCACGCCCGACTTCCCGGCGACACCCGGCACCAAGGGCGCGGCGAGCCCTCCCGACGCGGCGGGGGCGGTCCTGACCGCCCGAGCCAAGCTGGTCCTGATCGTGCTCTGCGGCGCCCAGTTCATCATCGCCCTCGACTTCTCCATCCTGAACGTGGCCCTGCCGGTGCTCGGCCGCGACCTGGACATGGGGCAGAGCGACCTGCAGTGGGCCGTGACGGCCTTCGCCCTGCCCTCCGGCGGCTTCCTGCTGTTCTTCGGCCGCGCCGCCGACGTGTACGGCCGGCGCTGGCTGTTCCTGTCCGGGCTGGCCGTGTTCACGGCCTCCTCGCTGCTCGCGGCGTTCGGCTGGAACCAGCAGTCCTTCCTGGCCGCGCGGGCCCTGCAGGGGCTCGGGGCGGCGGTGGTCGTCCCGGTCGGCATGTCGCTGCTGACCACGATCTTCCCGGAGGGCCCGCAGCGGAACCGGGCGCTCGCGGTCAACGGGGCCCTGCTGTCCCTCGGTTACACCGTCGGCATGGTGCTCGGCGGTACGATGACCGACCTGCTCGGCTGGCGCTCCACGATGGGGATGCTCGCCGCGGCGGGCGCGCTGGCGGCGGTGGCCGCGATGGCCCTGCTGGGGGCGGACGTCCGCCCGGAGCGGCGCCCGCGGCTGGACGTGCCGGGCGCGGTGACGGTGACCGGCGGCCTGCTCGCGCTGATCTACGGCGCCTCGGTGTCCGCCGACCCGGCCACCCCGGCCGTCGAGGTGGCGGTGGCGCTGGTGCTGGCGGCCGTCCTGCTGACGGCGTTCGTGCTGATCGAGCGGCGGACCGCGGAGCCGCTGGTGTCGCTGACCATGCTGCGGCTGCGCACGGTGGCCTGCGGCAACCTCGGCGGGCTGACGACCTTCGCGATGATGAGCTCGCTGATCTTCCTGCTGACCCTCTACCTCCAGCAGGCGGTGGGCCTGTCGACCTTCGAGACCGGGCTGTTCTTCGGTGCCCAGGGCCTGGTGCTGGCGGCGACCGGCATGTCCGCGTCCCGGCTGATCGGCCGGCTGGGCGCCCGCACGACGCTGGTCGCGGGGCTGTCGGTGCAGGCGGCGGGCACCCTCGGGCTGATCGCGCTCGGGGTGCGGACGCCGGTCTGGCTGACGCTGGCGATCCTGCTGTTCGCCTCGGTCGGCCACATGTCCGCGGTGGTCTCGTACGGGGTCAACGCGAGCGCCGGCCTGCCGGACGAGCAGCAGGGCCTGGCGGGCGGTCTGATCACCAGCGCCCAGCAGATCGGCATCACGGTGGGCATCCCGATCCTCAGCGCGGTGGCGACCGGCGGGCTGGCCGACCGGGACGAGGCCGGCGACGGCTTCGCGGCGGCCCTGACGGACGGGGTGCGCTTCGGGATCGTCTGCGACGCCGTCGTGGTGGTCGCGGTGGCCGTGACGGTCGCCGTCGGGCTGACGAGCCGTCGGGGTGACAGTACGTCAGTAATGCTCTGAACAGCATGGATTGAACGCTTGATCGATTTCCGTCCCTCCTGGTGGACACCTGGGATGCGGTGGCGGACAAGTCTGTATGGTGAGGCGCTATGCGCGATTCCTCCACGCGGGTCCTCCTCCTTAGCCGCCGCGACGAGAGCCTCTGACGGCCGGTCTCCTCGTCGCGGCGTGCAGGCCCGAACCGGCCTCAGACGACCGAAACAAGTCCTGGAGGACACCCTTCGATGCACCCGATGACCCCTCAGAACCACGACGTCCCGGCGCGGCCCGACTTCCCGGTCCAGCTCCCCTCGGGGATGCCGTTCCAGCGGTACACGCCGTTCCGGCCGATCGACCTGCCGGACCGCAGCTGGCCCGCCAAGTCCGTCACCCGGGCCCCGCAGTGGTGCGCGGTGGACCTGCGGGACGGCAACCAGGCGCTGATCGACCCGATGGGCCCCGGCCGCAAGCTGCGGATGTTCGAGCTGCTGGTGGCCATGGGCTACAAGGAGATCGAGGTCGGCTTCCCGTCCGCCAGCCAGACCGACTTCGACTTCTGCCGGCAGATCATCGAGGAGGACCGGATCCCCGACGACGTGGCGATCCAGGTGCTCACCCCGGCCCGCGGCCCGCTGATCGAGCGGACCTTCGAGGCGGTGCGCGGGGCCGGCCGGGCGATCGTCCACCTGTACAACTCCACGTCCACCCTGCAGCGCCGGGTGGTGTTCGGGATGGACCGGTCCGAGATCACCGCGCTGGCCGTCAACGGCGCGCGGATCTGCGCGGACCTGGCCGAGCGGATGCCGGACACCGGCATCAGCCTGCAGTACTCCCCGGAGTCGTACAGCGGCACCGAGCTGGAGTTCGCCGCCGACATCTGCAACGCCGTCACCGCGGTCTGGCAGCCCACCCCGGACCGCCGCGCCATCGTGAACCTGCCGGCCACCGTCGAGATGGCCATGCCGAACGTCTACGCCGACTCCATCGAATGGATGAGCCGGCACCTGGACCGGCGCGACTCGGTGGTGCTGTCGGTGCACCCGCACAACGACCGGGGTACGGCGGTCGCGGCGGCCGAACTCGGCTACCTGGCGGGCGCCGACCGGATCGAGGGCTGTCTGTTCGGCAACGGCGAGCGCACCGGCAACGTCTGCCTGGTGACCCTGGGCCTGAACCTGTTCAGCCAGGGCATCGACCCGATGATCGACTTCTCGGACATCGACCGCATCCGCAGCTCGGTCGAGTACTGCAACCAGCTCCCGGTGCACCCCCGCCACCCCTACGGCGGCAGCCTGGTCTACACCGCGTTCTCCGGGTCGCACCAGGACGCGATCAAGAAGGGCTTCGACTGGCTGCAGCGCGACGCCCGGGCGGCCGGCGTCCCGGTCGACGCGTTCACCTGGGGCGTGCCCTACCTGCCGATCGACCCGAAGGACGTCGGGCGCACCTACGAGGCGGTCATCCGGGTCAACTCGCAGTCCGGCAAGGGCGGGGTGGCGCACCTGCTGCGCACCGAGCACCAGCTGGACCTGCCGCGCGGGCTGCAGATCGAGTTCTCCCGGGTGGTCCAGGCCCGCACCGACGCGGACGGCGGCGAGGTCACGCCGGCCGAGCTGTGGGCGATGTTCGCCGAGGAGTACCTGCCGGCCGGGGCGCCGGAGGCGGGGGAGGCCGGCCGCGACGTGCCCGCCTGGGGCCGGCTGAACCTGGTCTCGCACCGGACCTCCACCGTGGTGGACGAGAAGGACACGCTGGTCGTGGACGTCCGGCTGGACGGTTCCGAGCGGCGGCTGGAGGCGGTCGGCAGCGGTCCGATCGACGCCTTCGTGGCGGCGCTGGCCGGCCTGGGGATCGACGTCCAGGTCCGCGACTACGCCGAGCACGCGCTCGCCCAGGGCGGCGACGCGCGGGCGGCCGCGTACGTGGAGTGCGCGGTGAACGACCGGGTCTTCTGGGGCGTGGGCATCGACTCCAGCATCGTGTCGGCGTCGCTGAAGGCCGTGGTCTCGGCCGTCAACCGGGGCTTCCGGGACTGATCCCGGCGCACCCCGCCCGTTCCGCGGCCGGCTCCCCTCGTGGGGGCCGGCCGCTGCCGCGTCCGGCGCGTCCGGCGGGGGGCACCGCCGGCGAATACTTGTCCGGACTCTGAGACAAAAAGCCGAATGGGTAGCTGATGTCATCTGGGGTGTGCAAGATGACATGAAGGTGACAACCTGTGGTCCGCAGCTGCGCCGCCGCACCCCGAGGCGGGCGCCGGCGTGCGCCCGGCTCGTTCACCCACCCGTGTCTGCACCCGCGCAACTCCCCGGATCGATTGGCCCGTGACGGAGGCAAGCACCCGTGTCCGCCCGCGCATTGGTACACCCCGGAACGCCACCCCCGCAGCCGCCCGCCGGCGCATTGCCGGCAGCGGACCGGACGTGACGGAATGCCGACCGACATCGATTTCCACTTACCCTTTCCGGCCCCCCGCACCGATCCCGGCCGGTATGAACGGGCGGCCCGCCGAGGCGTGTCCTGGGCGCGGGAATTCGGCCTCCTGGAACCGTCCGAGAAAGCCCTCCGGTACTTTCTCGGCCTGAGGCTCGCGGACGTCGCCACCGGGTTCGCCCCGGACGCCCGCGGCGCCGACCTCGACGTCATGACGGACCTCATCACCTGGACCGCCGTCTGCGACGACTTCTTCGACGGCGCGGCCGGGGACGACCCGGACCTCGCCGGCCGCGCCGTCGCCGCCCTCGCCGAGGTCACCCGCGGCGGCCGGCCCGCCACCGCTCCGGCGGCCCTCCCCGCCGCCCTCCGGCCACTGCGGGCCGCCACCGCCGACCTGTGGAGCCGCTCGGCCGCCCCGATGTCGGAGCCCTGGCGGGCCCGGGCCGGCCACGGCTGGCGCCGCTTCCTGCGCTCCTTCCTCGCCGAGGCCGAGGCCCGCGGGCAGGGCCGGATCCCCGGCCTCGCCGACTACCTGGCGCTGCGCCGCGAGACGATGGCGATGTACGTCTACCTCGACGCCGTCGAACGGGCCGACCGCTTCGAACTGCCCGCACGCCTCCTCGCCGACCGCTACCTGCGCCGGATGGCCGAGCTCCAGATCGACATCCTGGCGCACTGCAACGACGTCCACTCGGTCGAGCACGAGGAGGCCCGCGGCGACACCCACAACCTCGTGCTGGTCCTGGAGCACCGCCGCGGCAGCCCCCGGGCCGAGGTGATCCGGGAGATCCAGCAGCGGGTCCGGCTGCTCTCCGAGGAGTTCCTGGCCGGCGCCGCCGGCCTCGACGCCCACGGCGCCCGGCTCGGCTGCACCGCGGCCGAACGCGCCGACCTGCGCCGCTACGTCGCCGCCATGGTCCGCCAACTGCGCGTCACCTACGACTGGTCCCTGGCGACCGTGCGCTACACCGCGGGCCGGGACCGGGACCTGCGGCCCGTCTACCTGAGCCCCGCCGACCCACTGCCGGCCCGGACCTGAGCAGGAGCCCGCCATGCCCCTCACCCCAGCGGTCCGCCCCTATCCCGGCGCGCTGCCGCTGCTCGGCCACGCCCTCCACCTGGCCCGCGACCCGCTCGGTTTCGTCGAACGGCTGCGCGACCACGGCCCCGTCACCGAGTTCCGGCTCGGCACCCGCCCCGCCTACATGGTGGGCACCGGCGAACTGCTGAAGGACCTGCTGATCACCCGGCAGACCGCCTTCGAGAAGGGCGGACCGCTCTTCGACCAGGCCGTCAAACTGCTCGGCAACGGCCTGGCCGCCGCCAACGGCGAGCTGCACCTGCGCCAGCGCCGACTGCTGCAGCCCGCCTTCCACCACGGCCGGATGGCCCGCTACGCCGAGGCCGCGTCCGCCTCCGCCGAGGCGCTGTCGGCCCGCTGGCGGCCCGGCGCCGTCGCCGACGTCGGGCACGACCTGCACGACATGACCATGGACGTCCTCACCCGCACCGTCTTCTCGGCCGTCACCCCCGAGACCGCCGCCGAGATCCGCCGCTGCATCCCCGCCCTGGTGGCCGGCGTCGCCCGGCGGGCCTTCGTCCCGGTCGACTTCGTCCACCGGCTGCCCCTGCCGGTCAACCGGCGCGAGGCCGAGCGCCTGGACCGCCTCTACCAGGTCGTCGACGGCCTGATCACCGACTACCGGGCGCGGCCGCCGGAGCAGGAGGACATGCTCGCGCTGCTGCTCGCCGCCCGTGACGAGACCACCGGCGAGCCGCTGGCCGACCGGCAGATCCACGACGAGATCCGCTCCATGATGGTGGCCGGCACGGAGACCTCGGCCACCGCCCTGCACTGGTCCTTCCAGGTCCTCGCCGCCCGGCCCGACGTCGAGCGCCGCCTGCACCGGGAACTCGACGAGGTGCTCGGCGGCCGGCCGGTGGCGTACCCGGACCTGCCGAAGCTGGAGTACCTCGGCCGGTTCGTCCAGGAGATCCTGCGGATGTTCCCGACCGGCTGGCTGCTCACCCGCCGCGCCGCCGCCGAGGTCGACCTCGGCGGCCACCTGATCCCCGCCGGCGCCGACGTCTTCTTCAGCCCCTACGCCCTGCACCGCGATCCGGCGGTCTTCGCCGACCCCCACCGCTTCGACCCGGACCGCTGGCTGCCCGAGCGGGCCGCCGCCGTGCCCCGCCACGCCTACCTGCCGTTCGGTGCCGGCGTGCGCAAGTGCATCGGCGAGTCGTTCGCCTGGACCGAGATCGGCATCGCCCTCGCCACCCTGGCCGCGCGCTGGCGGCTGCGGTCGACCGCCGCCCGACCGCCCCGGGCGGTGGCGGGATCGACGCTGAGGCCCGGCAGGTCCGTCCTGCGGACAGAGGCCCGCACCGGCTGAATCCATCCCCCCACAGGAGGACTGCATCATGGCCGCGCCACCTGCCCCCCTGCCGTCCGAGCTGGACGACGGATCCGACCTCCGCTCCCTGCTGGAGCGGGTCGAGGAGGGGCTCACCGCCTTCCTCGCCCGCGAACGGGGCCGCCAGGAGGCCGTCACCCCGCACGAGGCCGACCCGGCCCGCGCCGTCGCCGAACTCGTCCGCTCCGGCGGCAAGCGGATCAGACCCCGCTTCCTGCTCAGCGGCTACCTCGCCGCCGGCGGCACCCCGGGAGAACGCCCGGTCCGGGCCGCGATGGCCCTCGAACTGCTCCACACCGCCGCCCTGCTGCACGACGACGTCATGGACGACGCCGCGCTGCGCCGCTCGGTGCGCACCGCCCACACCTGGCACGCCGACCTGCACCGTGCCCGGGGCTGGCGCGGCGAGCCCCGCCGGTACGGCGAGTCGATGGCCGTCCTCGCGGGCGACCTGGCCTGGGCGTACGCCGACCACCTGATCGCGGACCTCTCGCCCGAGGTGAGCCGGGAGTGGTTCGAGCTGAAGACCGAGCTGATCGCCGGCCAGGCGATGGACGTCGCGGCCTCGGCCGCCGCCCTCGCCGACGCGGAACTCGCCCGGCGCATCGCCGTCCTGAAGTCCGGGCGCTACACCGTCCACCGGCCGCTGGTGCTCGGCGCCCTGCTGGCCGGCCGGGCCGACCTCGCCTCCGGCTTCGCCGGCTACGGCGACGCGCTCGGCGAGGCCTTCCAGCTGCGGGACGACCTCATCGACGCGTTCGGCGACCCCGAGGCCGCCGGGAAGCCCACCGGCGCGGACGCCCGGGCCGGCCGGACAACCCTGCTGACGGCCCTCGCGGTGCGCCGCGAGCCCCGGAGCCCGGGCTGGGTGAGCGCCGCGCGCACCGCGCCCCCGGACCGGGGCCGGGCCGGCGCGACCGCGCACGCCGCGGTCGAGGCCAGGATCGCCGCCCTGCTGGCGCGCGCCCGGCAGTGCCTGGCGGACGCCCCGCTGAGCCCCGAATGGCGGCGCAGGCTCGCCGTGACCGCCGCCGCGGCGGTGTACCGGGACCGCTGATTCCCTTTTCCGAAACACCGCGTGTCATTTCATTGTCCCGGCGCCACCGGCGCCATTCCGGTGCTCGGCGTGCCCGAATTCGGTCCGGATTCCCGGGGGAATGCACCCTTGATTTCCGGCCGACCGGCGTACATTCTGATTGCGGCTCACGACCCTGCCCCTGCAGAATCCACCGGAGTTCCTCATGCGGGAAATCGACATGTTCACCCCGGGGCCCGCACAGATACCCGTCGGCGTGCGGCTGGCCTCCGTGTCCGCGCTCGTGCACCACCGGTCCGCGGAATTCCGCGAGTTGTACGCCCGCATTCAGGGCGGCATGCAGCGGCTGTTCCGCACGGCCGGCGAGATCCTGCTCCTGCCGGCCTCCGGCAGCGGCGCGATGGAGGCCACCGTACTGAACACGGTCGTCCCGGGGGACGACGTCCTGGTCCTGGCCGCCGGCAAGTACGGCCGCCGCTGGGCCGAGCTGTGCCGCACCTACGGCGCGAAGGTGCACCTCCACGAGGCCCCGGACGGCCACACCTTCGACCCCGCGCTGGTCGAGCGCGACCTCGCCCGGTACCGCCCGCGGCACCTGTTCCTGACGCACTGCGAGACCTCGACCGGCGTCGGCCACGACGTCGAACGGCTGGCGGCCCTCGGCCGGGCGGCCGGCGCCACCGTCGTCGCCGACACCATGACGACCATCGGCGTGCAGCCCTTCGAGCAGGACGCCTGGGGGGTCGACCTCGCGGTCACCGCCTCCCACAAGGGCCTGATGAGCCCGCCCGGAGCGGCGTTCGTCGCCGTCCGCCCGGAGGCCTGGAGCCGGGTGCGCACCGACCTCGGCTACTCCTACTGGAACCTGCGCCACCTGCGGGAGAGCGGCCTGGACCGCACGGTGCCCAACACCCCGCCGGTGGCGGCGCTGCTGGGGGTCGCCGCCGGGCTCGACCTGATCGAGGCGGAGGGCCTGGAGCGGGTGTGGCAGCGGCACGCCCAGGCGTCCGCGGTCTGCCGCGCCGGGCTCGTCGCGATGGGCCTGCCGCTCTACCCGCGCGCCGACCCGGCCGCCGCGCTGTCGGTCGCCCGGCTGCCCGACGACCCGCGCGCCCGCGGCCTGCTGGAGGAACTGCCCGAGCGCTTCCGGCTGCGGATCGCCGCCGGGCAGGGCGACCTGAAGGGCCGCATCCTGCGGATCGGCCACATCGGCGCGGTCGGCCCGCTGGACCTGCTGCCGGTCCTGACCGCCCTGGAGATCCTCCTCCTGGAGCGCGGCCTGGTCGACGAACCGGGCCGGGCCGCCCAGGCGATGGCGCAGAGCCTCTGGCACCTGACGGCCCCGGAGGCCGGCGCCCGCCAGCCGGTCGGCAGCGCGCGCTGAGGCGCCGCCACCCCTCCGGACCGGCACAGCCCCCCACAACTCCGCCGCACCACGACCCCCTTGGGAGAGAGTGCCCATGCTGAGTACCGACACGCTCCGCTTCACCGGCGCGTACACCACCCTGCTGACGCCCTTCGGGCCGTCCGGCGAGCTCGACGAGGCCGCGCTGCGCCGCCTGGTCGACTTCCAGATCGACAACGGCGTCACCCGGCTGTGCCCCAACGGCGTGACCGGAGAGGCCGCCGCGCTCACCGACCGGGAGAAGGTGCGGATCACCGAGATCGTCGTCGAGCAGGCCGCCGGCCGCGCCCTGGTGCTGCCCGACATGGGCACCGAGAACCTCACCCGCACGCTCGAACTCGCCAAGGAGGCCGAGCGGCTGGGGGCCGACGCGGTGCTCGCCTTCACCCCCTACCTCGACCCGCCGACCGACCGGGGCCTGGTCGCCTACTACCGCACCCTGGCCGACGCGATCTCGGTGCCGCTGCTGATGCACAACCTCCCCGGCCGCACCACCGTCGACATCAGCCCCGCCCAGGTCGCCGAACTCGCCCAGCACCCCAACATCGCGGGCATCAAGGAGGGCAACCAGGACATCGTCCGGATGCGCCGGATGCTCCACCTCGTCCGGGACTCCGACTTCGTGGTGCTCTGCGGCAACGACTTCACCGCGCTGCCCACCCTGCTGCTCGGCGGCCACGGCCACATCTCGGTGGCCGCCAACGTGATGCCCCGCCAGAGCCGGTCCATCGTGGACGCCGCCCTCGCCGGCGACTTCACCACCGCCCGCGACCTCTACCTGAAGTTCGCCGAGTTCTACCGCGCGATCTACTTCGCGACCAACCCGATCGCCCTCAAGAAGGCGTTCTCGATCGCCCACTTCGACGTCGGCGACCCGCGCCTGCCGCTCACCCCGCTGGCCGAGGACAAGGTCGGCGAACTCGAACAGATCATGAAGACCTGCGAGCTGATCTGACGACCGGAACCGAGGAGAGTCCGATGGATCCCATGATCGACGTCGCGGCGGTCACCCAGCCGGTCTACGGCGGTGACGTCGTCAGGTCGCTGCTCTTCGCCGCGGCCGACCACCCCGACCAGCGCGTCGTCCGGGTCGCGATGGCCAGCGCCGAACCCGGCCGCGGCGGCCAGCTGCACCACCACCCGGAGACCGACGAGTACTACTTCATCATCGCCGGCCGGGCCCGCCTGCACCTCGACGGCCAGGAGTACGGGCTCGAACCCGAGCACTGCGTCCGCATCCCGCGCGGCTCGAAGCACCGCATCGAGTCGGTCGGCACCGAGCGGCTGCGCTACCTCGCGTTCCACGTCGGCGCCGCCGACAACGACCGCCCGGTCGAGCACGTGAAGGCCGGGTAGCGCCGATGGACATCGTCGTCGTCGGCGCCGGCAAGGCGGGCTCGCTGCACTACCGGGCCTACTCCCGGCTCGCCCGCGCCGGCCGGCTCGACCTGGCACGCATCCAGTTCGTCGACCGCACCGGCCTGCCCGGCGCCGAACTCGACCGGCTGCTGCGGGCGGACGGGCTGACCGCGCCGATCGCCCGCGAACGGGCCCTCGCCGTCCCGACCGCGCCCGCGGACACCATCGTCGACCTGTGCCTGCCGAGCCGCAGCCTGGCCCCCGAGCTGATCGAGTGGTGGCAGGCCGGCTACCGCCGGTTCGTCGTGGAGAAGCCCTTCCTGGTCGCCCCCGAGCTGCGCGAGGAGGTCGGCCGGGTGCTCGCCGGCTCCCGGGTCGTCCTGGTGCGCAACTACCTGCACTCCAAGGTGCACCGCACCGTGCGCCAACTCGTCGAGCAGTACGAGCTGGACCCCTCGCTGTGCGTCACCAACTTCTCCAAGGACCGCCGGGCGGACAGCCTGCGCGGCCGGGGCGCCTCCGGGACCACCTCGCCGACCGTGTTCGAGGTCGAGCTGCCGCACCAGCTGTACATCGGCGCCGACCTGCTCGGCGAGCCGGTCTCCGTCGAGCACGCCGAGGACCTCGACCCGATGGGGAGCGGCGAGCACCCGATGCGCCTCGGCGAGGGCGTGGTCGTGGGCCGGGCGGCGGGCGGCGCCGCCTTCGTCCACTACTCCGACCTCCAGCACCCGACGACGGTGCGCACCCTCGACCTGCTCTGCCGCGAGCGGCTCTCCGTGCACGCCACCTACGCCCCGATCTGCGAGGAACTCACCGACATCAAGGCCGGGGTGTTCCTCTGCCGGGGCGAGACCGTCCTCGCCAAGAGCCTGTTCACGGTGGACGACAACATGCTGGCGATGATCTCGGCGGCGCACGCCGCGCTCACCTCGGACACCCCGGGGCCGCAGTCGCGGGTCGACCTGGACGAGGTGCTCCGGCCCTCGGAGCTGATCCACGCGGCGATCGCCGGACGCGCCGGCACCGCCCCGCCGGCGGCCCGTCCCGGCACGGTGCGCAGCGACATCCTCCAGGAGTGGGTGGTCGACGCGTTCCGCCAGGGCCTCGCCACCGGCGCCGGCCGGGCCTTCCTGGCCTTCCTCGAACAGCGCCGGCGCGACCGGATGACCCGGCTGCTGCCCGCGCTCGACCCGGCCTTCGACGCGCTCGCCCGGGCCGGAGCCACCGGAGAGGCGGTGGCGGTCTGATGGCGATCCGCACCGAAGCCCTGCTGCACGTCGCCGTCGTCACCCGGGACGTCGAACGCCTGTCCGCCTTCTACCAGGAGGTCCTCGGCGCCCAGCTGCTCAAGCGGCTGGAACTGCGCTCGCCCCGGTTCGCGGCCGGCGTGGGCGTCCCGGGCGCCGAGGCCGTCACCGTCCACCTGCGCGTCCCCGGCGCGGACACGGTCGTCGAGCTGACCGAGTACCGCCGGGGCGAGGACGGCACGCCGAAGGCGCCGGCCAACGCCGAGGGATGGCGCCACATCGCCTTCCGGGTGCCCGACCTGGCCGCCGCCGCCGAGGAACTGCGCCGGCTGGGCCTGCCGATCGAGGGTGAGGGCCCGGTCGTGGTCGACCTGCCCGTCGAGGCCGCCGGCACCGGCTTCCTGTACTTCCGCGACCCGGACGGCAACATCATCGAGCTCATCGAGCCGCCGGGGCCGGGCACCTCCCGCACACCACCGCCACCGCACGCAGAAGGAGTTCACGCATGAGGCTCGGAAACGTCGAGCGCGTCACCACCGACGGCTCGGTGGAGCTGTCCGTCACCGTGACGAGCGAGGACGGCGCGTCGGCCGACCGCCTCTGGTACCGCTTCCCGCAGCGGTTCACCGACCGGGTGACCGACGTCCTCGACCCGTTCGTCATCGCCGCCCTGTTCGCCTCGATCCGCCGCGGCGAGGACCTGCACGCCGCCGGGCCGGTCTCCGCCACCCTGCTGGACAACCTGGAGGAGTTCCAGGCGGCCTGGGCCCAGTGGCGGCCGGGCCGCTACGCCCCGATCCGGGTCACCGCCGACGAGGAGGTGCCCGACCGCGAGGGCCCCGACGACCGCTCGGCGATCCAGACCTTCTCCGGCGGTGTCGACAGCGCCTTCACCACCGTGCGCCACGCCCGCCGCACGGCCGGCCGCTCCGCCCTGAACCTGACCGGCGCGGTCATGGTGCACGGCTTCGACATCCCGCTCGCCGACACCGAGGCGTACGACTCGCTGCAGCGCCGCAGCACCCCGCTGCTGGCCACGGTCGGCGTCGACCTGATCCCGGTGGCCACCAACTTCCGCGAGCTGTGGCACAGCGACCTCGCCGACTGGGAGGACGCCTTCGGCACCGGCATGGTCTCGGTGCTCACCCTGTTCAGCGGCTGGTACCGGCACGGCCTGATCGCCAGCTCGGAGCCGTACGGCTCGCTGCTGCTGCCCTGGGGCTCCAACCCGATGTCCGACTGGATGCTCTCCGGCGGGCGGCTGCGGGTGCACCACGACGCGGCCGGCGTGGACCGCAGCGACAAGGTCGCCGGGCTGTCCGTGGCCTGGCCGGAGGGCGCCGACAACCTGCGGGTCTGCTGGCAGGGCGAGCACAAGGACCGCAACTGCGGGCGCTGCGAGAAGTGCATCCGGACGATCCTCAACTTCCGGGTGGCCGGCCGGCCGCTGCCCAGGGCGTTCGGCCAGGACGTGACCGACGAGCAGATCCGCAGCCTGCGCGGCCTGTCCGAGGCGCACATCAACCCGCTGCGCCAGATCCTCGCCACCGCCCGGGAGAAGGGCGTCAAGGAGGACTGGACTCTCGCCCTGGAGGAGGCCGTCCGGGCGAACGAGGACGAGCTGGCCCGGGGCGTCTCCTACGCGGGCGGGTTCCCCCAGCTCGCGACCGGCCCCACCGCCGCGTAACCCGCCCCGCGACCGAGGAGGACGACCGTGTACGCAGTCGTGGCCCGCTTCGACCTGACGCCGGAGGGCGTGGAGGGGTTCGACGCCCTCGCCGCCTGGCGGATCTCGGAGGCCGCGCACGAGCCTGGCCTGGTCGGCTACGCGGTGCACCGCGTGGACGACGAGCCGCTGGCCCGGGTCTTCTACGAGATCTACCGCGACCGGGCGGCGTTCCTGGAGCACCGGGCGACCGCCCAGACCGCGGAGTTCGGCGCCCGCTACGGCCGGTACGCCCAGGGCCCGCCGCGCATCGAGTTCCTGGACGTCCTCCACTCCGCCGCCGGCCTCTCCGCCCCCGGGGCGGCCGGCGGCCCCGCCCAGCCCACCACCCTCCCGGGAGATGACCGATGACCATCAGGTTCGTTCCGCACCACACCGCGCTGACCGTCGGGGACCTCGACGCGTCGAAGTCCTTCTACGGCTGGTTCGGCTTCCGGCTGATCGCCGAGTGGACGAAGGCCGACAAGTCGCTGACCATCGCGCACCTGCAGCTCGACGAGGGCTGGGTGCTGGAGCTGTTCCACTACGCCGGCGACGGCAGCCAGGAGCCGCCGACCTTCACCCCCGGCAACAACCTGCCCGTCACGGGCGTCAAGCACATCGCCTTCACCGTGGACGACCTCGCGGCGGCCCGCGCCGAGATCGTCGCGGCCGGCATCGGCGAGGTGACCGAGATCGCCCGCGGGCGCACCCTGGTCGACTACTTCTTCGTCCGCGACCCCGACGGCATGTACGTCGAGTTCGTCAACGACGCCCGGGGCGCCGACGCGGACAACCCGCTGATCCTCAACGAAGCCGGCTAGGAAGGCCCGTACCGATGCCCGTCTCCTCCCACATGGTGCCGATCGGCACCCCCGCCCCCGAGTTCGCGCTGCCGTCGGTGGACGGCAAGACCGTGCGCACCGGCGACTTCGCCGCCGCGCCCGCGCTGCTGGTGGCCTTCCTGTCCAACCACTGCCCGTTCGTCCGGCACATCGAGGCCGGCATCGGGGAGCTCGCCCGGGACCTCCCGCGGCTGGCCGTGGTCGCCGTCTGCAGCAACGACACCGGCGTCGCCCCGGACGACGGCCTCGACGGCCTGCGCGGCCAGCTCGACCGCACCGGCTGGACGTTCCCGTACCTGGTGGACGCCGACCAGTCGGTGGCCCGGGCCTACCGGGCGGCCTGCACCCCGGACTTCTTCCTCTACGACGCGCAGCGCCGGCTCGCCTACCGGGGGGCCCTGGACGCCTCCCGGCCGGGCAACGAGGAGCCGGTGGACGGCGCGCTGCTGCGCGCCGCGGTGGCCGAGGTGCTGGCCGGCCGGCCCGTCCCCGAGCCGCACCGCGCCAGCATCGGCTGCTCGATCAAGTGGGCGCCCGGTACCGAGTAGGGCTTGTCCCGGACAAGCCCCGGCCCGCGCCGCGGACCGGATCCCCGAGGAGTCAACCCGTGACCCTGACCGGCTCGATCCAGGACGCGCAGAGCGAGATCGCCGAGCGCATGAACCGCCTCCCGCTGACCCGCACGCACCGCCGCGTGGTCCTGGTCGTGGGTGTCGCGCTGTTCTTCGACATGTTCGAGATCTTCATGTCGGGGGTGCTCGGCACCGTCATGCGGGAGGAGTACCACCTCAGCCGCACCGAGGTGTCGGCGGTCATCGCCTCGGTGTTCGTCGGCATGTTCATCGGCGTGCTGGCGATGGGCCGGCTCGCCGACCGGCTGGGCCGCCGCCGGGCCCTGATGGTGTCCGTCGCCGTGTACACGGTGTTCTCCGCGCTGGGCGGGCTGAGCCAGGGGATGGCCATGCTGGTGGCGACCCGGCTGCTGGCGGGGCTGGGCATCGGCCCGGTGCTGCCGCTGGCCGACGCCTACCTCAGCGACCTGCTGCCCGCCCGGCTGCGGGGCCGCTGGACGGCGGTGGCGTACACCATCGCCTTCCTCGGGGTGCCCGCGGTCGGTCTGACGGCGCGCTGGCTGGTGCCGCTCAGTCCGCTCGGGGTGGACGGCTGGCGCTGGCTGTTCCTGACCGGCGCGGTGGGCGGCTGCGGGGTCCTGATGGCCCGCCGCCTGTTCATCGAGTCGCCGCGCTGGCTGGAGTCGGCGGGGCGGACGGCCGAGGCGGACGCGATCCTCGCCCGGCTGGAGCGGGAGGCCGGCCAGGCCGCCCCGACGGCCGCCCCGGCGGCCTCCGCACGGATCCCGGAGCCCGCCGGGGCGCCGGAGCCGGGCGGCGGCGGGCACGTCGAGGCCGGTCACGGCGGCACCGGTCACGGCGACCCGGAGGCCGGCCGCGCCAGACCGTCCCTGGGGGCGGTGCACCGAAGACGCGTCACGATGATGACGATCTTCCACCTGCTGCAGGCCTTCGGCGGCTACGGCTTCGGCACGATGGCACCGCTGGTGCTCTCGGCCAAGGGCTACTCGGTGGTCAACTCGCTGCTCTTCAGCGCGGTCTCGTTCGCCGGCTATCCGCTCGGCTCGCTGTTCTCCGTGCCGCTCATCGAACGAGTGGAACGCAAGTACCTGATCGTCGGCTCCTCGCTGGCGATGGCCTCCTTCGGGCTGCTCTTCGGCTACGCCTCCGACAACACCGCGATCGTGCTGGCCGGCGTCGCCTACACGGCCGTCAGCAACGTCTTCTCCAACGCCTACCACGTGTACCAGGTCGAGATCTTCCCGACCACGCACCGGGTGGCGGCGGTGAGCTGGACGTACTCGCTGTCCCGGATCGCCACCGCCGCCATGCCCTTCGTCCTGGTCCCGCTGCTCTCCCGGTACGGCCCCAACGCGCTGTTCGCCGTGGTGGCGGCGACGCTGGTGGCCATCGCCGTGGACATCGGGGTGCTCGGCCCGCGTTCCAACGGCTCGACGCTGGAGGACCTCAACGAGCGGCTCGCGCCGGTCAGGAGGCCAGGTTGAGCCAGCGCAGCAGGGCCGCGACCGCCGCCGCGCCGAGCACCACGACCAGGAACGGCGCCCGCACCCGCAGCAGGACGGCCGCCGCCAGCAGTCCGGCCAACCGGGCGTCGACGACCACCCGGTGGTCGCTGACGAAGGTCTGGGTGGCGATCAGCGCCGCCAGCAGCGCCACCGGGATGGCGTCCGACACCCGGGCGACCGCCGGGGCGGCCAGCACCCGGGCGGGAATGAGCAGACCGGCCAGCTTCAGCACGAAGCAGGCCGCGGCCGCGAGGAAGATCCAGGTCCAGCTCACTGGTGCTCTCCTTGCTTCTCGCTACGGACGGACCGCTGCCCGGTCCGCTCGGGTCGGCCCCCGGCCGTGTCGTCCTGGTGGTCCGGACCGGGTGGGGCGGCCCGGCCGCGCCCGGTGGGCAGGAACAGCACCCCGAGCGCGGTCAGCCCGGCCAGGACGACCGGCAGTCCGGAGCCGGCCACCACCGAGCAGCCCACGGCGACCAGACCGGCCGCCAGGAACACCGCCTGGTTGCCGCGCTCGCGCAGCCGCGGGGCGACCAGGGCGAGGAACGCCGCGGACGAGGCCGCGTCCAGGCCGAGCGCGGCCGGATCGTCCAGCACGGAGCCGACCAGGGCCCCGATCAGGGTCGCGGCGTTCCAGCAGAGGAACACCGCCACCCCGGTCGCCCAGTAGGCGTAGCGGGCCGTCTCCGGTGTGCGGCGGCCGGTCGCCATGGCCGCGCTCTCGTCGCTCATCAGGTGGGCCATCGGCAGCAGCGCCCGGCGCCGGGGGCGCAGCATCCTGGCCATGCTGACGCCGTAGAAGAGATTGCGGACGCCGAGCAGCGCGGCGGTGGTCCCGGCGGCCGCGCCGGTACCGCCGGAGGCGAGCACCCCGACCAGCGCGAGCTGGGAGGACCCGCCGTACATCAGCAGGGACAGCGCCTGGGCCTGCCAGACGGAGAGCCCCGCCGCGGTGGCGAGGGCGCCGTAGGACAGGCCGTAGGCGCCGACGGCCAGCGCTATGCCGCCGGCGGCCCGGAGCACGGCCGGCCTGTCCTCCTCTGCGGTTGCTCGTGGTGACGGACTGTCAGTGGCCATGGCTGGATTCCACCCTTCCCGGAGCAGGTGCGGGGACCACATGGCGAGATGCCCTTGCCATGTCAATTGGAACGCCTAAGATGCTAGTCGTAAGTCAACTAAGGGAGTCAAGATGACAAGCTCAGAGACCTACAAGGACCTCCAGTACGGCTGGGAGAAGGCCTACCAGGAGCAGAGCGAGGGCCCGCTCTGGCAGGAGGACCCGATCCCCGTCATCCCCGCCGCCGTCGAGGCGCTGCGCAAGCGGGAGATCGGCACCGTGGTCGACCTCGGCTGCGGCGACGGACGCAACCTCGCGGCGCTCGCCGCGGCCGGCTTCAACGCCCTCGGCGTGGACATCGCGCCGACCGGTCTCGCCCACGCCCGCCGGATCATCGAGCGCCGCTCGTTCCTGCTGCGCGCCGACGCCACCACCCTCCCGCTGATCGACTCCTCGGTCGACGCGGTCACCTGCTTCGACGTCTTCGGGCAGATCCAGGACCCGACCGACCTCGTCGCCGAGGCCCGGCGGATCGTCACTCCGGGCGGGCTCTTCGTCACCAACGCCTTCACCACCACCGACGGCACTTACGGCGAGGGCGAGGAGATCGGCAAGCACACCTTCGCCTACAAGGACACCCTCTTCCGCTACTACGAGGAGGACGACATCCGGGCCCTGTTCACGGACTGGACGATCCTCGAACTGGACCGCGTCTCCTGGGACGACCCGCCGCACGGCGACTTCCGTCCCTACCCGCACACCCACGACAACTGGGTCGTGTACGCCACCGTCGACAAGTCTGCGTGACGGCGTCCCCGTGAGACCGTGATGGAACGCACCGGGAGTACCCCTGCGATGCTCTTCCGACAACACCTCGACCGCTTCCAGACGTTACTCGGACTCACCCCGGTCAAGACGGTGACCATCGAGGTCGACGGCCGGCCCCGGAGGATCCACCTCAAGCTGGAGGGCCACAACCTCACCGGCTCCGTCAAGGCCCGTACCGCGTACGGCCTGGTGCGCGGGCTGGCCGAGGAGGGCCGGCTCCGGCCCGGGGTGGAACTCCTGGAGTCGACGTCCGGGAACCTCGGGGTGGCACTCGCGAGCATGGCGCGCTACCTGGGCGTCGGCTTCTCGGCCGTGGTCGATCCCATGATCACGGCCGAGTGCCGGGACCGGCTCGCCGAACTCGGGGCCACCGTCATCGAGGTCGACCGGCCGGACCCGGTCGGCGGCTACCTGCTCTCCCGGCTCGCCCGGGTCGAGGAGCTCCTGGCCGGCGACGACCGCTACGTCTGGGCCAACCAGTACGAGAACCGGCGCAACCCGGAGATCCACCGGACCATGACGGGCCCGGAGATCCTCGGCCAGTTCGGCGCCAACCCGCCCGACGCGCTGTTCGCCGCCGTCTCCACCGGCGGCACCTTCGCCGGCCTCGCCGAGTGCTTCCGCGAGCACAGTCCGAGGACCAGCCTGGTGGCCGTCGACATCAAGGGATCGGTCGCCCTCGGCGGCACACCCGGCACCCGGCACCTGTCGGGCATCGGTGCCAGCCGCCACACGTCCTTCGTGGAACCGCACATGATCGACCACGTGACGTACGCCGACATCGGCGAGGCGGCCTACTACTGCCGGCTCGTGCTGCGCGAGGCGGGCATCCACCTCGGCGGCTCCTCCGGCGCGGTGGTCGCCGCCTGCGTGCGGCACCTCGCCGAACACCCCGAAATCACCGACCCGTTGTGCATCTGCGCCGACGGCGGGGAGAAGTACCAGAGCACCATCTACAACGACGCATGGCTCGACTCCATCGGCGAATCGGTCACGCCGCTGAGCGTGTGCCGGCCGTACTGCACGGCCGGTATGGGATAGACAGTGGTCGGCCTCCCCGCAGGAGGACCGGAACCAGCCGATGAGGAAGACCAGATGCACGTACTGCCCGAGATCTACCGAGCGCTCGAAGCCTACGCCGACGGCAACGGTCCCCGCCCCGCCCTGGACGAGCTCGGCCGCCTGTCCGGCCCGGGGCTCGTCCAGTCGGACGAGCACGCGGTGGCCCGCACCCTGCTGCTGGCGGCCCTGTGCGGCCGGCTCGACGGCAACGGCTCGGTCGCCGACGGGTTGCTCAACGTGGCCCGGACCTACGAGGAGAACTCCTTCCTCCACACCGGCCGGATCATGCCGCGGTTCAAGGAGCTGATCGGGCTCCTCGACCGCGCCGTGGACGACCGCGATCCGCGGACGCTCGTGGAGGTCGCGGACCACCTCAGCCAGGGGTGGTCCGCCTACCCCGCTTCGGTGTTCCCCGCGGCCCTCGCCCGGCTGGCGGCCGAACTCGGCTTCGCCGGCGGCGAGGAGCCGTTCACCACGAGCTCCTTCAGCGTCTGGTGCGAGGCCCTCGACACGGCCGCCGACGACCGGGCCGAGCAGGCCGAGCCGCTGTTCCGGGACTCCCTCGCCCGCTACCGCGCCTACCGCTACCACGCCGACGCCGCCTGGCTGTTCACCGACATCGTGATAGTCCAGCTGACCCTGGGTCGGGACGACGAGGCAGCCGCGACCGTCGAGGAGCAGCGCCAGTACATCACCGAGGTGCTCGCGCGGTACCCGGTGGCCGAGGACGGCGAACCGGTGTTCCAGCTCGGCGACGTCCAGAGCGGCGTCTACAGCACCTTCGTCGAGTCGGTCACGCTCTGGCCGAAGGCCCTCGCCGAGCAGGACCGCACGATACTCCAGCGCTACCTGCGCACCAGCGAACTGCTGCTCTCCGCCTGCAAGTACCGCGCCCGGCGGGACTTCGTCGCCGCGCTGGACCTCTTCTCCTTTGGCTGGATGTCCTTCCCCGCCTCGCCCTACCCGTACATCTTCCAGCTGCTCGCCCGCCGCCTCGGCAGCCTGTCCCGCGACTGGAACGCCCAGCTCACCGCGTACGCCGGCTGGCACCGGATGCTGCGCGCCAGCCCGGTCGGCCCCACCTCGCAGCACCTCATCGGCGCCGCGCTGGACCTGCACGACCGGCTCGGGCACTCCGGCCTCGGCCGGCAGGGCGACATCGCGCTGCTGGACGCCGCGATCATCCACGCCCGGCTGCACGGCAGGGCCGCGACGGTGGAGTGGATCGGCCGCTACACCAAGCAGTTGCGCAGCAAGGTCCCCGACCTCCTGAGGGCCGCGGTGGACTGCCTGCAGAGCGGCGGCGACGAACCGGCGCCGGCCGACGAGGCGGCGCGCCGCGCGCTCGCCCACTACATGGGTCTGCGTTCGCGCTACGCGGTGCCCGCGCCGATCCTGGAGCGCCCGCTCGCGAAGCTGCCGGACCAGCCCGTCCATGTCGAAGTGGCGCTCTACGGAAGGCTGCTGTCGATCGAGGGGATCACCGTCTACGAGCAGACGCCCGATCCGCTGACCGACATCCTGGACGTCCTGGGCGAGGAGTTCACCCGCTGCCGGACCGAGGGCCGCGACGTGCCGCTGCTGTCCGCGGCCGAGCTGTCCGCGCGCACCGGGCGGACCTCGGCCGCCCTGGCGCAGAGCGTGCGGCGCTTCCGGGGCGTCGCCCAGGAGCGCTTCCGGCAGGCCACCACGTTCACCTTCGACCCCAGCACGGTCATCCAGGGCCGGCCCGGCTACCGGATCAACCCGGCGGCCGTGGAGTCCTTCCTGCGCTACCCGGCGGCCCGTTGACCGACCGTCCCCGTCCTTCCTGTCCCACCCGTACCACCGATAGAGAAAGCGCACCGTCATGCACCAGCTCGACTCCCTCCTCGTGGACCCCTCCGCGGTCGACACCCGCTACAAGTTCGTGGTCGCGCTCAAGGCCAAGCTGCCCCCGGGCGTCGCCGCCAACGCCGCCTCGCACATGTGCCTGGCGCTCGCCGCCCGGGCCGCCGCCGAACGGCCGGAGCTGCTCGCCGACATGTCGTTCCTCGCCTACACCGACGGCGACGGCGGCCGGCACGCGCCGGTCTCCGGACTGTCCCTGGTGGTCCTGGAGGGGCGGCCCGCCTGGCTGCGGAAGCTGCGCGAGGAGTCCGCCGCGGCCGGGCTGCTGCACACCGACTTCACCGGCGAGATGACCGGTGGCGACTTCGCCGACCAGCTGGAGCGCATGAAGGCCACCCCCGAGGAGTCGCTCGACTACTACGGGGTCGCGCTGTTCGGGCCGCGCGAGCTGATCGACCCGCTGACCAAGAAGTTCTCGCTGCTGCGCTGATCCGCCCCCGGGCCGGCCGGTGACCACCGGCCGGCCCGTCCCCGCACGTCACCGCCCCCGTCCGTCCGCCGTCACCGAGGAGCACCGTTGAACGCCATACCGCCGAACGCCGAGCCGGACCCCGCCCACGAGCTGAGCGTGCTGCCGCGTGCCGTGGTGGACGCCGCGCTCGCCGGCCTCGCCCGGGAGTCCCGGGCCGTGGTCGAGCAGGTGTACGTCCACGCCGCCGAGGGGCGGCTGGTCAACCCGGACAGCCTCTTCCTGCGCCCCGACCCGGACCCGGCGCGCCGCGAGCGGATCATCGCGCTGCCCGCGTACGTCCCGGGGGAGAACCCGGCGATGGGCATCAAGTGGATCTCCAGCTTCCCCGGCAACCACGACCTCGGCCTGCCCCGGGCCTCCGCGCTGATCGTGCTCAACGACCTGCGCACCGGCTTCCCGACCGCCGTCATCGAGGGTGCCCGGATCAGCGGCTACCGCACGGCGCTGTCCGCGGTGGTCGGTGCGCACGCGCTGACCGGTGGTGAGCGCACGGCCGGGCGGCTCGCGGTGGTCGGCACCGGCTACATCGCCGAGACCACGGTGCGGGAACTGCTCGCCGACGGCTGGAAGTTCGACTCGATCGCGGTCCACGACCTGCTCCCCGAGCGGGCCGCCTCGTTCGCCGCCGCCTTCGCCGACCGGGCCGGCGAGGTGCTCGCCGTCGACAGCACCCGCGAGGCGCTGGCCGGCGCCGACCTCGTCCTGCTCGCCACCACGGCCGTGCAGCCGCACCTCGCCGATCCGGCCTGGTTCACCCCCGGCGCGGTGGTGCTCCACATGTCGCTGCGCGACCTGACCGCCGAGGCGATGGCGGGCGCCGTGCACGTCGTCGACGAGGTGTCGCACGCGCTGCGCGAGCGGACCTCGCTGGGCCTGGCCGTCGACGCGGGCCTGGTGGAACGCGCGGAGATCCGCCCGGTCGGCGACTACCTGCTCGGCCGGGCCCGGCCGGACCGCGGCCGGATCGCCGTCTACTCGCCCTTCGGCCTCGGCTCGCTGGACATCGCCGTCGCCCGCCTGGTCCTGGACCGCACCCGGGGCGGGGAGGGCGTCACCGTCGTCCCCGGCTTCACCGGCTGACGGCGGGCAGGCGGCGCGCTCCAGGGTGACCCGGACGCCTCCGTGGTGCGACCCGTGTCGCAGACAGGCCTCCTGACCTGCGACGATTGCTCCACCCAACCGCACCGCCACGTGTGAACGTGGAACGGAAGGAAGTCCCATGATCTTCATCACGGTCAAGTTCGCCGTCCGCCCCGAGCGCGCCGACGACTGGCTCGCCCTCGTCGACGACTTCACCCAGGCCACCCGCAACGAGCCCGGCAACCTCTTCTTCGAGTGGTCCCGCAGCGTCGAGGATCCCCACGAGTTCGTCCTGGTCGAGGCGTTCCGGGACGGCGACGCGGGCAAGGAGCACGTGGAGTCCGCGCACTTCGTGAAGGCCATGGACGACCTGTCCTACGCGGTGGCCGCCAAGCCGCGGATCGTCTCGATCGAGATCCCCGGCATGGACGGCTGGGGCGAGATGGGCGAGATCACCCCCCGCTGACCTCGGCGTCACCGGAGCACGGCCGGCAGGTCCACGGGACCCGCCGGCCGTTCCCGTTCCCGGGGCGCCCGGCGCCCGCTCCCGGCAGCAGCGGCTCAAACCGGTCACATCGTGAGCAAGTAGGATGACTCGACCGGAGCGCTACGCGCGAAGAGTTCCCTATAGATCCTTTTTGTCCGATCTATCGCCCGCTTGACCTGCACGGAGCCACCCTCATGGACAACCCGTCCACCGCCGACACCGACAGCGCGATAGAGACCCGCGGGATCGAGCCCGTCCCGGACCACGAGCGCCGGGGCAGAGTCCGTGAGCTCTTCCCGACCTGGGTCGCGGCGAACATCAGCGTCCTGCTGCTCACCATGGGTGCGGCCCTGGTGGTGTTCAACCGGCTGAGCTTCTGGCAGGTCCTGATCGTCGCCGCGTGCGCCGCGCTCGTCTCCTTCGGCATGGTCGGCCTGGTGTCGGTCTCCGGGAAGTGGGGCGGGGCCCCGGGGGCCACGCTCTCCCGGGCCACCTTCGGCGTGCGCGGCAACCTCTTCCCCGGCGCGGTGCTCTGGGTGGCCCGGTTCGGCTGGGAGACGATCAACGCCGTCACCGGCGCCTACGCCGTGCTGACCGTGCTCGACCTGGTCTTCGGCGTCAAGAGCAACACCGCGCTGATCGTGATCACGCTCTTCCTCTTCGTCGGCTGCACCTTCCTGGTCTCCGGGATGGGCCGCAAGGCGCTGAACGTCTGCAACACCTGGTCGACGTACCTCTTCGGTGTCTTCAGCGTCCTGGTGCTGGGCTACCTGATCGCGACCATCCACTGGAGCGAGGTCTTCGCGAAGCCCGCCGGCACCACCGCGATGATGATCGCCGGCATCGGGACCATCGCGGCCGGCGGCATCAGCTGGGTCCCCACCGGTCCGGACTTCGCCCGCTACCTGCCGCACGCCGCCTCCGGCCGGAGGATCGTCGGCGTGACGGTCTCCGGCGCCGGCCTGGTGGTGGTGCCCATGGTGCTGATGGGCGCCGTGATGGCGGTGGCCTCGCCCGGCCTGGCCGATGCCGCCGACCCGGTCTCCTTCCTCGGCGACCTGCTGCCGACCTGGCTGGCCGTGCCCTACCTGCTGACCGCCGTCGTGGGCATGCTGCTGATCAACAGCCTCTCCATGTACTCGGCCGGCTTCACCGCCCAGACCATGGGCGTGAAGCTGCCGCGCGCCCTCGCCGTCAGCATCAACGCCGTGATCTCGCTGGTCGGCGGCCTGCTGCTGATGCTGGTCGCCAAGAGCTTCCTGGGCTCCTTCATCACCTTCCTGACCCTGCTCGCGGTCTCCTTCTCGGCCTGGATCGGCGTCTACGCGGTGGACATGTTCCGGCGCCGGTCGCGTGCGGTGCGGTACGACGCGGCCGCGCTGATGGACACCGGCCGGAGCAGCCGCTACTGGTACGCGGGCGGCTTCTGCTGGCAGGCCATGGTGTCCTGGGTGCTCGCGCTGCTGACCGGGCTCGCCTTCACCAGGTGCGACTGGTTCGCCGGCCCGCTCTCCGACACCCCCGTCGGCCGCTACGGGCTCGCCTGGGCGGCGACGATCGTGATCTCCGCCGTGATCATGGCCGTGCTTCCCGCGCCCCGGGAGAACACCTCCGCCACCGCCGAGCAGAACGCCGAGCAGAACGCCGAGCAGCCCGCCGGGCAGTCCGGCCTCCCGGCGGAGCACACCGAGCGGGTCACCGTCTGACGGAGCCGGACGCCGCTGGAGGCGGCCACCGGGCCGCCGTCGGCCGACCCGATCCGCACGAGGTGGCCGGGCCGGTCGGCTGCGGCGACCCGGGGCGCGACGGAGAGCACCTCGGTCGGCCACGCCTCCGGTTCAGTGAGGGATGCGGACGCGAGAATGGCGACCTACGGTGATGGCGGGACGCCGGACGGTGATCGAGCCGCCGGATCCGGTCATTCGGAAACCATGACACCCGTCGTCACGGCGGGTGGGAGGTGCCATGAGAAGGCTCCCGGTCGCGCTGGCCCTGATCCCCGCCGCCGTGCTGGTCACGTCGGGCTCCGGCGGCGGGGGAGAGGCGTTCGGCGGCGGGACCGTCGCGCAGCGGAGTCCGCAGACCCGGGTGAGGGTGGTGACGGAGGGGTTGGGCGACCCGTTCGAGCTCGCCTACGCCCCCGACGGACAGCTGTGGGTCAGCGAGAAGTCCGGGCTCAAGGTCACCCGGGTCGACCCGCGGAGCGGTGCCAGGGCCACCGCCCTCGACCTCACGGGGAAGGCCTTCCACAGTCAGGGCGGGCAGGACGGCGTACTGGGATTCACGCTGCACCCCGACTTCGGCAAGGGCAAGCACAGCGACTACCTCTACCTCGCCTACACCTACAAGAACGGCGGCGCCTCGGCGACGAAGATCGTCCGCTATACGGCGAAGGACGGTGTGCTCTCCGACGAGCGGCCCGTCCTGACGGGGCTGCCGGGGCACAACGATCACCAGTCGGCCCGGCTCCGGTACGGGCCGGACGGCAAGCTCTACTACTCGATCGGCGACCAGGGCCACAACTACCTGGCCAACTACTGCCGGCCGAACCACGCGCAGGAGCTGCCGACCGCCGAGCAGATCGCCGCGTCGGACTGGTCGCTCTACCAGGGCAAGGTCCTGCGCATCGACCCGGACGGCTCCGTCCCCGAGGACAACCCCGAGCTGAACGGTGTCCGCAGCCACATCTACGCCTACGGCATGCGCAACCCGGACGGCATGGACTTCGGCGGCACCACGCTCTACACGGCCGAGAACGGACCGCTCACCGACGACGAGTTCAACCGCATCGAGGAGGGCGGCAACTACGGCTGGCCGAACGTCGCGGGGTGGAAGGACGACCGGGCGTACGTCTACTCCAACTGGTCGCAGGCCGTCGGCGGCTGCCAGAACATCCCCTTCGACGCCGACCCGGGCTCGCCGCCGGCCCAGGTGCCGACGACGAAGGAGAGCGACTTCACCAGGGAGACGGTCTCCCCGCTCAGCACGTTCGGGACGACCGTCGACAGCGGGCACGACTTCGGTCCGACACCGGTCTGCCCCGATGCGGCGTCCGCCTACATGTGCTGGCCGACCATCGCCCCCGGCGGGCTCAAGGTGTACGGGGACGACGTGCTCGTCGCCTCGATGAAGAACGGCACCGTCTTCAAGCTCTCCAGGGACGGCAAGCACTACCGGGAGCTCTACCGGACGGTCAACCGCTACCGCGACATCACCCTCAGCCCGGACGGCAAGACGCTGTACATCGCCACCGACAGCGAGGGCCGGCACATGGTCCGCGGCGAGGGCGGCACCCCGACCACCCACCTGACGAATCCGGGTGCGATCCTCGCCGTCCCCTACGGCCAGGACCAGGGCCAGACCGGGAGCCCGACCCAGGATCAGACGCAGAACCAGACCCGGAACCAGTGACGTTCCGGCACGGAGGCAGGACCGGCGCCCGGTCTCGCCGCCCGGCAGGACGCGGACGCCGTCCTGCCGGGCTTCCGCGCGAGGTCCGGGGGATTCACCGGCGGTAGGCGGTGGCCGCGACGGCGGGCAGCAGGGCGAGGGCGAGGGCGCCGCCGGTGAGGGCGAGGGCGGGGTAACTGGTCGCGGCGACCACGAGGCCGGAGGCCATGCCGCCGGTGGCGCCGGCGATCGCGATCGAGACGTCGACCAGCCCCTGGGTCCTGGCGCGGGTGGCGAGCGGCACGGTGTCGGTGATGATCGCGGTGCCGGAGACGAGGCCGAAGTTCCAGCCCAGCCCCAGCAGGGCCAGGGCGAGCGCGAGCAGCGCGACGGAGCCGCCGGGCGCGGCGGCCGCGAGGAGGCCGGCCGCCAGCAGGGTGATCCCGGAGGCGGCGGCGACCGTCATCCGGCCGTAGCGGTCGACCAGCCAGCCGGTCAGTGGGGAGGGCAGGTACATGGCGCCGATGTGGACGGCGATGACGGCTCCGGAGGCGGCGGTGCCGTGGCCGTGGTCGTGCATGTGGACCGGCGTCATGGTCATGATCGCCACCATGACGAGCTGGGTGAGGACCATGACCAGCGCGCCGAGGAGCACGCCGCCGCGGCCCTCGCCGGTGCCGGCGGCACCGGAGCCGGCCGGGTGGGTCGCGGCGCCGGCCTGCTCGGCCCGGGCGACGGTGCGGGCCAGCAGCAGTGGGTCGGGGCGCAGCCGGAGGGTGAGCACGAGCGCGGCCAGCGCGTAGGCGGCGCCGGCGAGGATGAAGGGGCCGGCGAGGTTCGGGATGCCGAGTCGCTCGGCGAGGTGGCCGGTGGGCGCGGCGAGGTTCGGTCCGGCCACGCCGCCGAGGGTGGTCGCGACCAGGACGGTGGAGACGGCGCGGGCGCGGTGGCCGGGCGCGGCGAGGTCGGCTCCGGCGTAGCGGGCCTGGAGGTTGGTGGCCGTCCCCGCGCCGTAGACGAACAGGGCGAGGAACAGCAGGACGGGGTTGTCCAGAACGGCGGCGACGATGACGCCGGCCGAGCCGACGGCGCCGGTGAGGTAGCCGGCGGCGAGCCCGGGGCGGCGGCCGCGGGCCTGCGAGATGCGGCCGACCGCGACGGCGGCGAGCGCGGATCCGCCGGTGAACACGGCGCTGGGCAGTCCGGCGAGACCGGTGGAGCCGAGCATGTCCTGGGCCAGGAGGGCGCCGACGGTGACGCCCGCCGCGAGCCCCGCGCCGCTGAGGACCTGGGAGGCGACCAGGACGCGCAGGATCCGGGGCTGGGCGTCGGCGGGGTCGGGTACGGAGGCCCTCGTGCGGGTGGGCGCGGTGCTGGTCATGGTCTCTCTCGGAGCGGTGGTGAGCGGTGGGGGAGCGGTGGGGAGGGCTCTTACGCCTGGTCGGAGGCGTCGACGGGCAGCTCCGAGAGCCGCCACTCGAGCATGCCGTCGTCGAGCCGGATCGCGCGGCGGCCGAGGTCGGTCAGCAGCCGTACGGCGTCGTAGGCCAGGACGCAGTACTCGCCGCGGCAGTAGACGACGATCTCCGGGCCCTCGGGCAGCTCGCCGATCCGGTCGGCGAGCTCCTCGACCGGGATGGAGAGCGCGCCGGGGATGTGCCCGGCCCGGTACTCCTCGGCCGGCCGCACGTCGAGCAGGACGACGTCCCCGGCGGCGATGCGCAGCCGCAGTTCCTCACGGCTGACCTCGGCGGCGGCGTCCTCGCCGAGGTAGGCGTCCCGCGCGGCGGGCACGGCGGCCTGGTGGGCCTCGGCGACCTTGCGCAGCAGTGCGAACAGCTGGGCGACGTCGTCCCCGGCCAGCCGGTAGTGGATGCGCACGCCCTCGCGGCGGGTCGCGACGAAGCCGGCCTGCTTGAGCGTCTGCAGATGCGCGGACGCGGTGGTCAGGTTCAGCCCGGCCGCCTTCGCCAGCGCGTCGACGGTGCGCTCGCCCTGGGCCAGCAGATCCAGCAGCTCCAGACGCTTTCCGCTGGCCAGCGCCTTTCCGCTGGCCGCGAACGCGTCGTACAGCCGCGCCTTCGTCGCGCTCTTCGCGTTTCCCGTGTTCTCCGGCAAGGCATCCTCCATAAATCCATGGATTATCGTAGGGGAGTCTGGTGGAGGTGACCAGCACCCCGCTCCCGGATCCTGGAGGACGCCGTGGGCCTCGCGCCCGTGACCACCCCGCCCGCCGCCACCCCGCCCGCCATCACCGCGAGCGACGCCGCCGCGAGTGACGCCGCCGGGCGGACCGTGCGGCTCGGCCTGCGGGAGAACCGGCTGCAGTTCACCCTGCTGGTCATCGTCAACGTCTGCGTCGGCGGGCTGGTCGGCCTGGAACGCACCACCGTCCCGCTGATCGGCTCCGAGACGTTCGGCCTGACCAGCGCTCCGGCCGTCTTCTCCTTCATCATCGCCTTCGGCCTGACCAAGGCGTTGACCAACCTCGCGGCCGGGGCGCTCACCGCCCGCTTCCACCGCAAGCGGCTGCTGGTAACCGGCTGGCTGATCGGCGTCCCCGTCCCCTTCGCGCTCGCCTGGGCGCCGTCCTGGGGCTGGATCGTCGCGGCCAACGTCCTGCTCGGCCTCAACCAGGGCCTGACCTGGTCGATGACGGTCACCATGAAGATCGACCTCGTCGGCCCCGCCCGCCGGGGGCTCGCCACCGGCCTGAACGAGGCCGCCGGCTACACCGCCGTCGGCACCACCGCGCTGATCACCGGCTACCTCGCCACCGGCTACGGCCTGCGCCCCGTCCCCGAGCTCATCGGCGTCGTCTTCGTCGTCGCCGGCCTCGCCCTGGCCCTGGTCGTCCGCGACACCGCCGCCCATGTCGCGCTGGAACTGGCCCACCACACCGAGCCCCTGCCGTCCGGTGAGGACACCGGTCTGAAGGCCACCTTCACCCGCACCTCCTGGCGGAACCGCTCGCTGCGCGGTGCGAGCCAGGCCGGCCTGGTCAACAACCTCAACGACGGCCTGACCTGGGGAGTCTTCCCGCTGCTCTTCACCGACCACGGACTCGGCCTGGCCGCCGTCGGCCTCATCAAGGGCCTCTACCCCATCCTGTGGGGCCTCGGGCAGATCCCCACCGGCCACCTCGCCGACCGCGTCGGCCGCAAACCGCTCATCGTCCACGGCATGCTCGTCCAGGCCGCCGGCCTCCTCCTCGCCCTCGCCCTGCTCGACCGCCCGCTGCTCGCGGGCATCCTCTCCGCCGTCCTCCTCGGCCTGGGGACGGCCATGGTCTACCCGGCGCTGATCGCCTCCGTCTCCGACCACGCGCACCCGGCCTGGCGGGCCAATGCCCTGGGGACGTACCGGTTCTGGCGCGACATCGGCTACGCCGCCGGAGCCCTGGTCGCGGGTGTCCTCGCCGACGCCCTCGGCCTGAACGCCACCGTCATCGCCGCGGCCGGCCTCACCGCCGTCTCCGGCCTCCTCGCCGCCCGCTGGATCACCGAGCACCGGCCCGAGGGGCAGGGCCGCCGGTTGCCCCGCGCGGGCTGAAGCGTTGCGCCGTCCCGGTGCACCGGCCGTCACCCGTGCTTGTCACCGGTGGCCCGGCGGGAATTGCCCTGCCGTAGCCCCCGACCGGCTACTCGATATCACCGATGGGAGACGACGACCAGTGCGGCGCGGAGCGCGAGGTGGTCACGGCCGGCTACTGGCGGGTCACCCTCACCTGTGCGAGCTGACCGACTCCCGGTGCCCCGGCCCGGCGGCGCGGCCCACCGCCGCCGGGCTCACAGCTCGCGGATCTCGCGCCTGGTCAGCGCGTAGCCGAAGGCGCCCAGCAGGCAGAGGCCGGTGGCCGCGAACACGCCCTGGCTGCCGAACGCGTCCACGGCCGCGCCGGCCACGATCACCGAGACCGGGAAGACCCCCAGCCCGCAGAAGGTGACGGCCGCCATGACCCGGGCCAGCAGCGCGGGCGGGGTGCTCTTCTGCACGCCGGTGACGACGAGCACGTTGGTCACCGTGCTGGCGCCGCCGGCCAGGCACAGCAGCAGGACGGCGCCGACGAGACCGGTGAACGGCACCAGGCCGATCGCCGCGCCCATCACCAGGCCGGAGCGCATCGCCGTGCGGCCCCGCGAGCGGACCCCGGTGAGGCCGGCCGCGAAGAGGCCGCCGACCAGCGCGCCGCCGGTGAACGCGGCCAGCAGCAGGCCCAGCCCGACGGCGCCGGCGGCGAAGCCGTCGGTGGCCAGGGCCGGCAGGGCGACCCGGGTGGCGCCGCCCACCGTCAGGTTCGCGATCACCGTCACCGTCAGCACCGCGCGCAGCAGCGGCGAATCCCGCAGGAGGACACGGAAGTTCCGGGGCACGGAGGCGCGTTCGGAGATCGGGCGCGGCGGTGCGACGAGGCTGCGGCGGCCGATCAGCAGCAGGGTCGCCGCCGACACGGCGAAGGTCGCCGCGTCCAGGCCCAGGGCGGCGGCCGGGTCGAGCCAGGCGACCAGCGGGCCGGCCACCGCCGGGCCGAGCAGACCGGCGGCGAAGGTGACCGTGCTGTTCAGCGCGTTGCCCGCGTGCAGCTCCTCGGCGGGCAGCAGGGTCGGCGTGATCGCCCAGGCGGCTGGCAGGAACACCCCCGCCCCGAGGCCGACCAGCAGCGCGAGCCCGCCGATCAGCCAGTACGCCGCCGCCCCGCCGGCCGCGACCGCGCACAGCCCGGCAGTGGCGAGCAGCCGGCCGAGGTCGGCGGCCATCATCACCCGCCAGGCGCCGAACCGGTCGGCGAGCACCCCGCCGAGCGGCGTCGCGGCCAGCCGTCCCGCGCCGTAGGCGGCGACCACCAGGCTCAACTGGCGGGCGCCTCCGCCGAGCGAGTAGACCAGCAGCGGCAGGGCGACCACCTGGAAGGCGTTGCCGAACTCCGAGGTGCCCTGCCCGATCACCAGCAGCCGGTAGCCGCGCGAGCGCAGCGGCGCCAGGCCGATCCGGGGGCGGAACCGCGACAGCCCCGCCGCACGGCCCGTCCCCGCCGGGCCCGCCTCCGCCCCGCCTGCCTCCGCCTTGCCCGTCCCCGCGTCGCGGGCCCCCGTGCTGCTAGCCATCGAGCGAGACCGGCAGCGATTCGAGGCCGCGCAGCATGACCGTGTTGCGCCAGGGCAGGGTCTCCTCCTCGGCGGCCAGCTCGATCCGGGTGAAGCGCTCCAGCAGGCCGGTCAGCGCGACCTCGCTCTCCAGCTTGCCGAGGAAGGAGCCGAGGCACCGGTGCAGGCCCTGCCCGAAGGCCAGGTGGCCCGGATCGCCCCGGTCCAGGACCAGCCGGTCGGGATCGGTGAAGCGGGCCGGGTCCCGGTTGGCGGCGCCGAGCGAGAGCAGCACCAGCTCGTCCGCCGGGATCTCCACGTCGTCGACCATCACGTCGGCGTTGGTGAAGCGCAGCGTGGCCATGCTCACCGGGGACTCGTAGCGCAGGAACTCGTCGATCGCGACCGGCATCGCCGCCGGGTTGGCGCGCAGCCAGGCGAGTTGGTCGGGGTGGTGGAGCAGCGCCAGGGTGGCGGTGCCGAGCAGGTTGACGGTGGTCTCGTGGCCGCCGATGAGCAGCAGGAAGACCATCGAGAAGACCTCCTGCTCGGTGAGTTCACCGGCGTCGCTGGCCCGCACCAGGTCGGTGAGGATGTCCGCGCGCGGCGAAGACCTCCGTTCGGCCATCAACTCCCGCAGGTAGTCGTTGAGTTCGGCGGTGGCCTGGTGGAACGACAGCTCGCCGCCCTGGGTGAGGATCGCCGTCGACCAGGTGCGGAAGGCCCGCATGTCCTCCGGGGGGAAGCCCAGCAGCTCGCAGATGACCATGATCGGCAGCGGGAAGGCGAAGTCGGTCACCAGGTCGGCGCTCTCCCGTCCGACCAGCCCCTCCAGCAGGCCGCCGGTGATGCGCTCGACCATCGGCCGCATCAGGTCGACCCGCCGGCGGGTGAAGACGCCCTGGATCAGCCGGCGCAGCCGGGTGTGGTCCGGCGGGTCGCTGTTGAGCATGTGGACGACTTCCGAGCCGAGCGTCAGACCGGAGCCCCGCCCGCTCGCGATGGCCTGGCTGCGGCGGACGTCCTGGCCGAACCGCGGGTCCATCAGCGCGGCCCGGACGTCCTCGTAGCGCGTCACCAGGTAGACCGGCAGGCCCTCGCCGAACTCCATGACGGAGACCGCGCCGGCCTCGCGGATCCGGGCCAGCGTGGGGTAGGGGTCGCGGATGAACGCGGACATCCGCGCGGCGGCGTCGTCGACCGCGGTGCTCATGGATCTCTCCTCGGATTCGGAACTCTCTCGACCACGCGGCCGCACGGCTACACCGTCAGCGACGGGAACGGCCAGCGGCGCACCCGCATCGGCAGGAACCACGCGCGGCCGGCCTGTTCGGCGATCAGACCGGCCGCCGCGAAGTCCCGGTGGACGGCGTCCGGCAGCAGGCCGGCCTCGACGCCCTCGGCCAGCGCGTCCAGCTGGGCCAGATGGCCCGGCTCGTCGACGGTGAACAGCTCCAGCGTCCCGAACCGGCGGTCGCGCACCTCGACGAAGCCGGGGCCGCGCCGGTAGACGCACTTGCTCGGGAAGTACGTGGCGCGCCAGTCGGCGAGGACCTCCGGCGCGGCGCCCGTCAAGTCCTCGGGCGGGTAGAGGTGGTGGAAGCGGCGCCGCGCCGCGCAGCCGTCCGCGCAGACGGCCTGCCAGAGCACGGCCAGCCCCTGTCCGGTGGCCTCGCGCAGCAGCATCAGCGCCCGGGCCGAGGCCGCCGGCGCGTCCGCGCAGAGCCGCACCGGCTCGGTCAGCCGCAGGCAGCGGACCCCGGCCCGGTGCAGCTCGGTCACCTCCGTCCGGGCCGGGCCGGGCAGGGCACGGCGGCCGAGCGCGAAGCCCGGCAGCTCCCGGGCGGCGGGGTCGTAGTCGAGCCAGAGCTCGGCCTCGGGGGCGGCCGCGTGCCAGGCGGCGTCGGTCCGTTCAGCCGACCGTGACGGCATCGGGCACCTCCTCGGTGCGGGGACGGGCGGCGGCGGGGCCGTGCCGGTGCTGCATCCGCATCAGCACCTGGTTGTCGGACTCGACGGCGACCTGCAGGAAACTGTCCCCGTCGTGGAACAGCAGACCGAGCGCGGTGAAGCGCTCCAGCACCGGCTCGACGGCCGCCGCGCCGCCGGGGAGTCTGGCGGCCAGCGCGGCGGTCGAGCGGGGCTGGGCCAGCAGCCGGAAGGCGGCGAGCTCCACCGGATCGGTCAGCTCCACCACCCGCCAGTCGTACCCGGGCCGGGTGTTGACGAGCACGATCCGCCCGTCCGCGTCCCGGTAGCTGAGCCGGCTGTCGGGGAACCGCTCCAGCCAGGTCTCCACCGCGGCGCTCAGCCGCTCCGCGAGCCCGCCGCCGATCCCGCGCGGCGGCGCGGTGAACACATAGGCCAGCTCGGCCAGTTCGCTCTCCGGGAGGCGGTAGGTCGCGCGGTACTGGTAGGCCGGGCGGGTGATCGCGAAGCCCAGATCGGGCCGGTCGAAGTACGGGCTGAACCGCTCGATGGCGATCCGGCCCGCCCCGGTCGGCGGGTCCAGGTGGTGCAGCACCGGCAGCTGGCGGATCACCGACTCGTAGTCCTCCGGCTGCTCGCCGGGGAAGCCGTAGAGGTAGTTCCAGGTCACCGAGACCCCGGCGCTCTGCGCGTCCCGCAGCGCGCGTACGTTCTGGCAGCCCGTGACCCCCTTGTCCATGATCCGCAGGACCCGGGTGCTGAGGTTCTCGATGCCGGGCTGCACCTGGGCCGCGCCCGAGTCGCCGAGCAGCTGGAACTGGTGGCGGCGCAGGTTGGCCTTGATCTCGAAGTGCAGCCGCAGATCGACCGGGAGTTCGGCCAGCGACTTCAGGACGGTGTCGAAGTACCCCATGTCCAGGATGTTGTCGACCACGTAGACGTCCAGCAGCTGGTGGCGTTCGGCGAGCGCGAGCACCTCGGCGAGGAAGTCCGCCGGCGGCTTGGAACGGAACTCCATCGAGGAGCCGTTGAGCCCGCAGAAGGTGCAGTGGTGCTTCTCGCCCCACCAGCAGCCCCGGGAGCCCTCCACCACCAGCTTGGGATCGACCCAGCCGGCCGCGACGGAGGCGTCGAGCCGCTCGAAGAAACCGTCGAAGCGGGGCGCCAGGATCGCCGCGGGCGGCAGCGGACGTCGCGACATCTCGTTGGCCGTCGACTTCCCGGAGGCGTCGCGCCAGCACAGCCCGGGGACGGCGGAGAGGTCGCCGCCCTCCAGCAGCGCCGGGAAGGCGGCCTCGCCCTCGCCCCGCACCACGTAGTCCAGGAAGGGGAAGTTGCGGTGCAGCGCGGCGCCCTGCGGGCCGTCGCAGTTCGCGCCGCCGAACACCGTGCGCACCTGCGGGCAGCGCCGCTTGAGCAGCCTCGCGGCGGCCAGGCTCGCGGTGTTCTGCTGGAAGGTGGTGGTGAAGCCGACCAGGTCCGGCGGGTCGGCGGCGAGTTCGTCGACCAGCCGGGCGATGAACGCGGGGGCGATCGCGCGGGTGGCCCGGGTCAGCGCGATCTCCTGCTCGCTCGCGCCGTTGGCGGCCAGGTACTCGACGTAGTCCGCGAACCCGGCGCCGTCGTCACCGCTGCCGTCGTCACCGCTGTCGCCGTCGCCGTACAGCGCGCCGGCGAACGCCCAGTCGCCCGCGCCCTGGAAGTAGGACTTCTCGGAGAAGTACTGGTAGTCGTCCACGCCGAAGCCCGCGGTCTCGGCCGCCCAGTCCGCGAAGTCCAGGTTGGCGTACCGCACGTCGACCTGGTGGCCGGCCCGCGCGGCCGCGGTGTGCAGGATCCCGAGCGCCAGCGACGGCACGTCGATCGCGCCCCAGGGCATGTGCAGCAGGACGATACGCATGATGGCCGTTTCTGTCGTTCGCGGGCGGTCGGCGAGGTGTCGCTCCGGGGCGCCTGCGGTGCCCCGGAGCGACGGTGCATCACTTCTTGGACTCCGGCTTCGGCTTCGGCTGCCCCTTCAGGGCAGGCGCGACCGGCGCGGCCTTGGTGATGTCGAGCGCGAAGTTCTGGACGATGACAGCGCCCCGGTCACGCTCCGGGGTGCTGATCGGGTCGTTCTGAATGCTGCGTCGCTTCATGGCTGTTCACCTCCTTCCATCGGTTCGGCGGGAACCCCGGGACGGTCGCCCTGGGGTGGTCGGGGGAGCGGTGCCGGCCAGGCCCGCTCGGCGAAGCGGACCATCGCGGCCAGCACCGACCGGTGGTCGGCGGTCCGGCGGCTGTAGTGGCCGCCGTCCACCCAGAGCAGCTCGTGCGGCACCGCCAGCCGGCGCAGGTCCGCGGCGTATCCCGCCACCTGGTCGGGCGGGCACCGCTCGTCGGTCCGCGAGGCGACCAGCAGGACGGGCGAGCGGACCCGGTGCACGTACGACCTCGGGTCCGCCGCGCGGTAGCGCTCGGGCACCTCCTCCGGCGTCCCGCCGAAGAGCTGCCGGTCGAGCGCGCGCAGCGCGGGGGTGGTGGCGCGGTAGGCGGCGGGGTAGTCCGCGATCGGCTGGGCGGCCATGCCGAGCGACCACAGCTCCGGCTGCGCGCCCATCGCCAGCAGGGTCAGGTAGCCGCCCCAGGAGAAGCCGCACAGGCCGGTGCGCCGCGCGAGCGCCGTACCGTCGGCGACCAGCTCCGCGCGGACGGCGGCCAGGTCCTCGATCTGGGCCAGCCCGACCCGGTGGCCGTAGTCGTGCTGCCAGCGGGCGCCGTAGCCGGTCGAGCCTCGGTAGTTGGTGCGCACCACGGCGAAGCCGCGGCCGACCAGGGCGTTCACCCGCGGGTCGTAGGAGTCCCGGTCGTGGGTGGCGGGGCCGCCGTGCACCAGGAAGAGGGTCGGCCAGGGGCCGGGGCCGGCCGGGGTGCTGACGAAGCTGTGGATCCGCCCGTACGGGCGGGGCGTCCAGCGCCGGCTGCGGGAGGTGTCGTCCCGGTCCGGGCCGGGGTGGTCCGCCGGCTGCGTACCGGGGCGCAGGACCAGCGGGCGGGGCGGTGTGGACTCCCGGCTCCAGACGCAGTGCAGGGCGCCGTCCGGGGCGCAGGACAGGTCGTGGATGGTGCCGCCGGGGGTGCTGATCTCCCGGACGGGCGGGGCGTGTTCCGCCTGTCGCCGTGCTGTGGGGCCCGGTTCGGTCGGTCCCGGCTCCGTCGGCCCCGGTGCGGTCGGGCCCGGTGCGGTCGGGCCCGGTGCGGCCGGCAGGCCGAGGTCGGCGAGGAGCAGCCGGCTCCGCCCGGCCCGCTCGTGCTGGATCAGCACCCCGCGCGGCCCCCGGTACCAGCCGGCCGTGATCTGAGAGTCGAAGGACAGGCCCGGGTACCCGCGCAGCCCCGTGCCCGCCCGCCAGGTGGCGACGGTGTACCGCTCGTCCTCCTCGACCACCAGCAGCAGTTCCGGCTCGGATATCGCGAGCGGGTTGAACTCGATCGGCCAGAGCCGCCGGCGGCGGTCCCCGGCGAGCCGCAGCCGGCCGTCGGCCCGCGCGTCCGTCGGCCACAGGACCACCGCGTCGTCCCCGTCGGGCCGGCCACCGAGGGCGAGCAGCCGGCCGTCCGGCGACAGATCGGCCAGGCCCAGGTAGCCGGGCGCGGAACCGATCAGCCGCCCCTCGCCCGCGGGCGGTCCGACGTAGCAGTGCGAGGTGTCGTCGACGCCGACGGCCACCGCCGCGAGCGCGCCGGTCCGGTCGAAGGCGACGCCGTACGGCCGCCCCGGCGGTACGCCGAGCAGTGCCGAGCCGTCCGTGCCGTCGGAGCCGTTCGCCGCGCCGGTGAACGGCTCGCGCCGCCAGCGTCCCTCCCCGGCGCTGTCGGTGTCGAACCACCAGATGGCCTCGCCGTCCGGCTCGATCTCGCTCAGGTGGACGCCGCCCGGCCGGTCGGTGACCACCCGGCGCCGGCCCGTCCCCAGGTCCCAGGCGACGGCCTGCCAGCGCTCCTCGACGAGCCGCGTCTCGACCGCGCGGTCGGCCGCGAGCGCGGCGAAGCCGGGGGACTGGAACGCCTGCGTCACGGGCCCGGCCTTTCCGCCTCGATGGTGGGAACAGGCTGCGCTGAACGTTCCGGGGCCAGCGAACTGGCGTGGGGGAAAGACCGTTTGTGGAGGATCGCGGACACTCTAGGGGGGTGCCGTGGCGGTGTACAGACACCTCGCACGGTTGGCCGAAAGGCGGCCGGGGTGAAGACCGTCCGGCGGAGGTGTGAAAGCACCGGGAACGTGCGGTGGGGGAACGTGAAGGCCGGCGGGTGGCGGACCGGAACCACCGTCCCCACCACCCGCCCCGTGACGGGGTTCAGCGGATGCACATCACCGTCGAGGTGGCCGTCCACCACCCCATGGACTGCCGCACGTCGGAGCCCCAGCGGTAGCACTGGCTCCGCTGCCAGCCGGCGATCTGGGCGTGCGTGAGGGCCACGTTGGTGGCGCTCGTGATGGCCGAGTCCATCGAGCCGCCGGTCCCGCTGCCGGTGAAGGACGCCGACTCGGTCGCGGTGATCGCCTCGCTCGGGCCGCCCGCGCGGGCACCGGCCGACGCGGCCTGGGCGGAGCCCACCCCGGCGAGGAGACAGGCCGAGGCGGCGAGGGCCCCGGCGGTGACGCGCAGACGGAGGGTGGAGGTACGGCCCATGGGAACTCCTCGATGCTGGGGCAGCCGGCGGTCGGCACCTGGAGACAGGTTCGCCGCGGGCGCCGTGCCGGGCCAAGGCCCTTCGACCACCGTCGAATTCGGACCGCCGTGCCCGGGGCTCAGCTCTCGGAGTAGACGGTGTCCTCGGGTTGCGCGGTCATCCGCACGGCCGAGCCGTTGATGATCTGGACCAGGGGCACGAGGCTCAGCTGCTTGGTCCTCGTCGACAGGACCTCGACGTTGTCCTCCTTGCCCGCGAGGTAGGCGGGGAAGCAGGTCAGCGACTGCTCGACCAGGTTGAAGTGGTCGACCAGCCGCCGGAACAGCTTCGGGAGGATGACCACCTCGGTGAGGGAGGCCATGCCGTTGACGAACGCGCCGGCGGGGGCGGTGGTCGCGTCGAGCGGCCACAGGCCGAGGCCGGCCTCGCGGGCCTGGCGGGTGACGGTGGCGAGTTCGTTCCGGAGGTCGCGGGGCAGCTTGTCGTAGAAGCCGGGGTAGACCAGGCCGGTCTTGAGCAGGTGGTGGTTGGCGGTGGTCTGCAGCAGCGGCACGTCCACCTGCAGGTCGGTGCCGTCGGCGCCGGGCGGGGTGCCGGTGCCCAGCAGGGCGACGCAGCGCTTGAACGGGTCCCCGCCCTGGGTGAGGATCCACCCCGGGGTCTGCGGCGGGGTGGCGGAGACGACCTTCTGCCCGACGCGCTGGACGTTGCTGAACCCGAGGAAGGTCAGCAGCTCCTGCGCGGCCTTGTCGCCGAACTCGGCGGGCTGGCGGATCCGCGGCCCGGTCCGGTCGTAGTGGGTCTCCAGGGCGTCGACGCCTTCGAGCCTGACCCTGGCGACGCCGTTCTTGACCTCGACCGGGGCGTCCTTGAGCTTGTCGAAGGCGAGCGGATCGGTGGGGACGAAGTGAATGGTGTCGCCGTCCGGTTCGGTACCGATGATCCGGTACTCGCCGACGACCAGCAGCATGGCCATGGCAGCCCCTTGGTGGTGGGAGGGCGGCGCCAGGGATGCGATCGGCGTCCGCCGGTTCGTACCCGGTGGGAGTTCACCGTGAGTCGTCACTTCCCCGCGAGGCGGGAAGGCGTCGCCACTGTACGTTCACGTTCGATCGGCTTCAATCACTGCCGCCCCGGCGCGCCGCCCGCCGGCACGCCCGGCGGTCCCTGCGCCGGCCCTGCGCCGGCGACGGCGACGAGGGCGACGCGGGGGAGTTCGGCGACGAAGCCGGTGGTGGCGGGGCGGACGAGGGGGCGGGTGGGGGCCGTGAGAGGGGTGGGGAGGGCGGCGAGGTGGGCGGTGTGGTCGAAGACGGTGGTGATCAGGTGCCAGGCCGCCTCGGTGCCGAGGCCGGTGAAGTGGTCGGTCAGCCCGTAGGTGTCGGCGAGGTAGGTCACCAGGGCGGCCCGGGCCTGCTCCGGGGTGGCGGCGTGGACGGTGACCGGGTCGTAGACGTCGAGCAGTCGCGGCGTGAGCGGGTGGGGCGCGAACAGGTCGAGCAGTTCGGCGCGGGTGAGGTGCGGGTAGTCGTGGCCGGTGGCACCGTGGCGGTCGACGACGGTGCGGAAGAAGTCGGCCATCGGGCTGTGCGGCTCGAAGTCGTGCACGACCACCCGGCCGCCGGGCCGCAAAACCCGTACCGCCTCCGCCACGGCCGTGGGCCGGACCGCCGCCGGGATGTGGTGGGTGCCGTAGGCCAGGAGGACGGCGTCCACCGTGCGGTCGGCCAGCATCAGCCGGTCGGCGGACTGCCGCACCGCCGGCAGGCCGTGGGCCAGGGCGGCGCCGACCATCGGGCCGCAGATGTCGCCGGTGAGCACCCGCAGGCCGTCCGGGGACTCCCGCGGGCGGGCGGCCACGGCGCGGGCCAGCAGCCCGTCGCCGCCCAGCACGTCCAGCAGCCGCACCTCGCCGCCGCCGGCGGCGGGACGCGGGGCGGCCAGGTGCAGGAGGCGGCGGGCACCGGTCCAGCGGACCAGCGGATCCCGGTGGGCCTGCCGGTAGGAGTCCCCGCGCCCGGTGCGGTCGGAGTCGAACTCGTTGGACAGCGCGCAGAGCCGCTCCACCTCGCCGGCCCTGGCGAGCCGACCCTCGTCGAGGAGGGGGCGCCAGTGGGGATGCGCGGAGGCGATGTGCCCGAGGTACTCCTCCAGGGTCATCGCGGGCAGATAGGACGGCGCGAGCATGGGGGCTTCCCCTTGTCGGGTGCGGACGGTGGTGCTTTGTGTACATACGGTGCCACCGTTCGCGCTCCGGCACCATCGGGGGCGGCGGACCGCGCGCCGGGCAGGCGGATGGGCCCCGACCTATCCTGACGCAAGGGACCGGGGAGTCCCCGCCGTCCGGCTCCGCGGCGGCACCGGCGCACCGGGCCCGACCTCCGCACCCCCGCCGGGCACGGCACGGCCGGCCGGGTGCGGCCACCGCTGCCCGAGCACGAAGGCTGAGGACTCCCCGATGACGGCCACCCCCACCCCCACCCCCGCCGGCGGCGCCGGGCGCGCCGTTCGGCTCGCCGCCCCGGGCGCGGCGCCCGAACTGGCCGAGGTCCCGCTGCGCGAGCCCGGGCCCGGGGAGGTCCGCGTCCGCGTCCAGGCGTGCGGCGTCTGCCACTCCGACCTCCTGATCGCCGGCGGTCACCTGCCCGGCACGACCTTCCCGGTCACCCCCGGGCACGAGATCGCTGGGCGGATCGACGCGCTCGGCGACGGCGTGCGGGGCCGGCGGGTCGGCGACCGGGTCGCCGTCGGCTGGTACGGCGGCAGCTGCGGGCACTGCGACGCCTGCCGCGAGGGCGACGGCATCCACTGCCGCGAGCTGCGGATCCCCGGCGTCGCATACCCGGGCGGCTTCGCCGACAGCGTCGTCGTCCCGGCCATGGCACTGGCGGCGATCCCCGACGGGCTGACGGCCGTCGAGGCCGCGCCGCTCGCCTGCGCGGGCGTGACCGTCTTCAACGCCCTGCGGCGCAGCGCCGCCCGCCCCGGTGACACCGTCGCCGTCCTGGGCGTCGGAGGCCTCGGCCACCTGGGTGTCCGGTTCGCCCACGCGATGGGTTTCCGGACCGTCGCCGTCGCCCGCGGTACCGAGAAGGAGCCGCTGGCCCACGAACTCGGCGCGGACCACTACGTCGACAGCACCGCCGGTGACGTGGCCGAGGCCCTGCGCTCGCTCGGCGGCGCGAAGGTGGTGCTGGCCACCGTCACCCACGCCGGCGCCATGTCCGCCACCGTCGACGGCCTCGCCCGCCGGGGCGAACTCGTCATCGTCGGCGTCACGGCCGAGCCGCTCTCGATCAGCCCCCTGCAGCTGATGACCGGCGACCGCCGGGTCTACGCCCACTCCTCCGGCACGGCCACCGACACCCAGGACACCCTGCGCTTCGCCGCGCAGAGCGGCGTCCGCGCGTGGACCGAGGAGGTGCCGCTGGAGGACGCCGGCGCCGCCGTCTCGAGGATGGCCGGCGGCCGGGCCCGCTTCCGCATGGTCCTCACCACTGGCCACTGAGCCCTTCCGCCCCGCGCCCGCGTGGGCCGCCGTGGGACCGGTGGCGGACGCCGGTCCCACGGGCGGCTCCACGGGTGGTTACGCCCGGCCGGCCGCGGGGGCGACCGTGACGGTGTGGCCGGGATCGGCGGCGGAGGTCGCCAGCCGCAGGGTGAAGGCGCCGGGCTCGGTGGTCCAGGCGTGGGCGTCGGTGTCCCAGTGCTGGAAGGCCCGCGGGGCGATCTCGATGCGGGCGAGCACCCGCTCGCCGGCCCGGGCGCGGACGGCGGTGAAGCCGGCGAGCCAGGCGACCGGCCGCTCGACGGTCGACTCCGGGCGGGACAGGTAGGCCTGGAGGACCTGCTTGCCCGGCCGGGCGCCGGTGTTGGTGACGTCCGCCAGCACGACGACGCGGTCCCCGTCGAGGCTGACGGTGGGCTCCTCGATCCGCCAGGTGGTGTAGCCGAGGCCGGAGCCGAACGGCAGCGCCGGCCCGCGGCCACCGGCCCGCCCGAGCTTGAGCCAGGCGCGGTAGCCGAGATGGAGGCCCTCGGCGTAGGTGAGCCGGCCCTCCTGCGGCTCGACCCGCCAGACCGGCACGTCCTCCTCGCGGGCGGGCCAGGTGGTGGGCAGCCGCCCGCCGGGCTCGCGGGCGCCGGTGAGGACGTCGGCGAGCGCGGCGCCGAACTCCTGGCCGGGGAACCAGGACAGGACGACGGCGGCCACCTCGTCGAGCCAGGGCATCAGCACCGGGGCGCCGGAGTTGACGACCACGACCGTGCGGGGGTTGACCTCGGCGACGCGGCGCACCAGTTCGTCCTGGCCCTCGGGCAGGCCGAGGCCCGGACGGTCGAAGCCCTCCGACTCCAGGGTCTCGGTGGTGCCGACGACCACGACGGCGACGTCGCTGGCGGCGGCCACCTCGACCGCCCGCCGGAACTCCTCGGCCGGGTCGCCGAAGAGGTCCCTGTAGCCGAGCTGGACCATCGCGACGGGGAAGCCGCCCGGGAGATCCGGGCGGTAGGTCAGGCGCAGCTCGACGCTCCGGCCCTGGCGCAGGTCGCGGGAGAGCGTCCGGGCCGGGGGGTTCAGGATCGCGGTGACGGGGTCGCCGCCGGGGACGGCGAGCGCGTCGGTGCTGACGGTCTCGCCGTCGATCTCGAAGGTGAAGCCGCCGACCCCGGCGAAACCGAGGTCGTGCCGGCCGTCGCGCTCGGCGGTGAGGCGGGTGGTCAGCTCGACGCGGTCGGCCGTGGCCAGGCGCGGGTCGCCGAGCCAGGCGAGGCGGCCGGAGGGGATGATCTCCTCGGCGAACGCGGTACCGTCCTGGTCGAGGTAGCGGACGCGGACCCCGTCGGCGCCCGAGACCGGGTCGGTGACCGTGCCCCGGGCGAAGGCGTGCAGTTCGTCGGCCGGCGGCAGGCCGGGCGCGAAGGTGACGGCGTGCTCGCCGTAGGCGTTCCGCAGTCCTTCGAGCGGCGTGACGACGTGGTACGGGAACACCGACGCCGATCCGCCGCCCTGGGCCCGGGCGCGCAGGGCGTGCTGCCCGATCACGCCGACCGTCAGCCCGTCCCGGGGCTCGACCGGCAGGGTGCCGTCGTTGCGGGCGAGCACCATGCCGTCGGCGGCGGTCTCGCGCAGCAGGTCCGCGACGGCGGTTCGGTCCCAGGGCTCGACCGGGGCGGCCGCGGGGCCGCTCTCCAGGGCGCCGACCCGCGAGGCGAGCAGCAGCAGCCGGGCGACCTTCTCGTCGATCGCGCTCTCCGGGACCCGTCCGGCCTTCACGGCCCCGACCAGCGCCGCGCCCCAGGGCCCGTCCGGGCCGGGCATGACGAGGTCCTGTCCCGAGGCGGCCGACGGCTCGGTGTCGCGCACCGCCCCCCAGTCGGAGACGACGACGCCGTCGAAGCCCCACTCGTCCTTCAGCGGGTCCCGCAGCAGTGGGTTGGCGGACATCGTCACGCCGTTGACGGTGTTGTAGGCGGACATCACCAGCCAGGCGCCCTCGTCGACCATCCGCTCGAAGGGGGCCAGGTAGACCTCGCGCAGGGTCCGCTCGTCCGCGTGGACGTCGACGGTGAAGCGGTCGGTCTCGGAGTCGTTGGCGACGTAGTGCTTCGCCGTGGTCGCGACACCGTGCGCCTGCACGGCGGCGACGTAGGCCGCGCCGAACTCGCCGGTGAGGTAGGGGTCCTCGCTGAACGCCTCGAAGTGGCGCCCGCCGCGGGGCGAACGGTGCAGGTTGACCGTCGGGCCGAGCACGACGTCGACGTTCTTGGCCCGGGCCTCGGCGGCGATCAGGGCGCCGAGCCGGCGGACCTGCTCCAGGTCCCAGGTGGCGGAGACGCAACTCGCCGAGGGAAGGCTGGCCGAGGGATCGCGGTCGTCCATCGCGGTGCCGCGCACGCCGGTCGGACCGTCGGAGACGACGATGGAGCGCAGGCCCACGGCGGGTTCGTCGTGCAGCGACCACATGGACGCGCCGGTCAGCAGGCGGACCTTCTGCTCAAGGGTGAGGCGCTCGACCAGCGCAGTGATGGGCGGGGTGGTGAACATCGCCGCGTCCTTTCACAACAGGGGGAGGGTGGGTGGTTCGGGTGGTCCGGGTGGTTCGGGGGTCCCGGCGGGGCGATCCGGTCAGCGGACGCTGCGGATCGGGAGGACGGAGAGCGCGCCGAGCAGCGCGATCACCCCGACCACCGGGTAGAGCGCGGCGTAGCTGCCGAAGGCGTGGACCACGCCCGCGGCCACGACCGGTGCGACGGTGTTGGGCAGGGTGGCGGCGAGGTTGAGCACGCCGAGGTCCTTGCCGAAGTCGTCCGGGTTCGGCAGCACGCTGCTCATCAGCGCCTGGTCGACCGCGATGAACGCCCCGAAGCCGGAGGCGACCACGAGAGCGGACAGCGCGAGTCCGGGCACCGACGGCAGCAGGAGCGGGATCAGGGCACCGGACGTGATGAGCAGCCCGGCGGCGAGCACCACGGGCTTACGCCGGCCGATGCGGTCGGAGAGGGGACCGGCGACCGCCGTGGCGACGATGACGCCGGGCAGTGCGGCGAGCCCGAGCAGCGGGACGGTCCGGGTCGCCTCGTCCAGGCTCAGGCCGAGGTAGTCCTGGGCCAGGTACAGCTGGTAGGTGTTCAGCATCGCGTAGCCGCCGAACAGCAGGAGGCGTCCGGCGAAGCCCCAGAAGAAGTCGGGATGGCGGACCGGGTTGACCCAGAAGGCGGCGAGGAAGGCCCGCGGCGAGAACGGCTTGCGTGGTTCACCGCGGTTGTCCCGCTCGGGCACGAGGACGACGAACAGCACGATGCCGAGCAGGACGGCACCGGCCATGAGCGCGTAGCCGAGCGGGAGGTCGTCGGCGAACGCCGAACCGACGGCGGGGCCGGCGACGGAGCCGAGGAGCACGCCGAGGCCCACGCCGGTCGAGTACCGACCGCGCAGCCGTTCCGGAATCCGGTCGGGCAGCAGCGCGGAGAACGGTCCCTGGGAGGCGTTGAACCCGAACTGCACCAGCATGACGCAGACGGTCAGCGCGGCCACGTTCGGCGCGAGCCCGGCGGTGAGCAGCGCCACGGAGCCGATGAGGGCGCCGCCGAGCATCCACGGTCTTCGCGCGCCGTACCGGCCGCGGGTCCGGTCGGACAGCACGCCGACGATCGGCTGGGCCAGCATCGCGGCCACGGCGCCGAGGGCGTTGATCAGCGCGAGGTTGGAGGTCTTGGCGTCCGGGGTCAGGTGCTCGACCTGGATGGCGGCGTAGTACGTCGAGACGGCGTAGGCGACCGGGGCCGCGGCGGCGACGAACGGGGCGGCCCGGAACAGCCGCCGCAGCTCCGGCGGCACCTTGCCCTTCGGTTCCCCAGCCCGGACGTCTACCGGCGCGGGGCCGGTGACCGGCGGGGGGTCGTACGCGGGCCCGGGGTCGGTGTGCACGGACATCCTGGTCTCCGATTCGTCTGCCGGGTCACTGCGGACCGTTGCGGTGGGCGCGGGCGCGGGCACCGAGCCAGGCCAGGCTCGGCTTGGGGGTGCGGACGAAGGTCTCCCGGTCCACGGCGATCAGGCCGAAGGTGGGCGCGTAGCGGCCCCACTCGTAGTTGTCGAGCGCCGACCAGTGCAGGTAGCCGCGCACGTCGAGGCCGTCCGCGACGGCGGCCTCCAGGTGACCGAGCGCCTCGGTGGTGTAGGCGATCCGCCGGGTGTCGTCGTCGGTGGCGATGCCGTTCTCGGTGACCAGCAGGGGCACGCCGCCGGCCTCCTCCCAGGCGCGGCGCAGCGAGGTGCCGAGGGCGTCGGGGCGGTACGCCCAGCCGGTGAGGGTGTTCTCGGGGTGCTCCGGGTGCGGCACCGGGCCGTTCGCGTCGACCGGCTGGCTGGTGTACGCCTGCACGCCGACGAAGTCGTCCTCGCGGGCGACGTCGAGGTAGAAGCCCTCCCAGCCGTGGTGGACGCGCCCGAAGACCTCTTCGTTGCCGGGGGTGGGGGTGAAGGACTGCTGCGCGACCGTCCAGCCGGCCTTGGCGTTCGTCGTCCCGCGCACCACCTCGACGGCGCGGCGGTGCACCTGGGCGAGCGTGTCGCCGAGTGCCTGGTCGGGGCGGACTCCGGCCAGCGCCGTCGCCAGCTCGGTGGCGGCCTGCCCGTCGGCCTGCCCGCCCTCCTGGCCGCCGTCCGCCGTGCCGGCCTGCCGGCTGCCCGTGGCGTTCAGGAGGACGTCCTGGATGCTCGCGAACACGGCGAGCATGTTCGGCTCGTTGATCGTGCAGACCCACTCCACGTCCCGCAGCGCGGTGGAGACGAACTCGATGTAGCGGGCGAACCGGTCGGCCGCGTCGGGGCGCCGCCAGCCGCCGGACTCGGCGAACCACCGCGGCAGGGTGAAGTGCTGGAGCGTCACGACCGGCGCCAGGCCCAGCTCGTGGGCGGTGTCGACCATGCGGCGGTAGTGGTCCCGCTCGGCCCGGGAGAACTGCCCGTCCGCCGGTTCGATCCGCGCCCACTCGAAGCCGAAGCGGTAGGCGTTCAGGCCGGCGTCCGCCAGCAGCTTCATGTCCTCGGCGTAGCGGTGGTAGCTGTCGACCGCGTCGCCGCTGCGGTCGGGGAACGGGGAGCCGGGGGCGTTCTCCATCGCCCACCAGTCCGCGTTCACGTTGTTGCCCTCGATCTGGTGCGGGGAGGTGGAGGCTCCCCAGAGGAAGTCCTCGCGCAAGCCGGCCATGCCGGTCTCCTTCGGTCGCAGGTCCGCCCGTGGGCCGAAAAGTTACCACGTTGGTGGTAAGGTTTGGGAAGGGTAACACAGGCGCGATACTGGAGCGATGGCGATGAAACGGGGCAGCTATCGGACCGGGCGCGAGCGCGTCGAGCGCATCCTGGACGCCTCCCACGAGCTGTTCGTCCAGGCGGGCTACCGGGCCACCTCGCTGCGCGACATCGCGGCGGCCTCGGGGATCTCCCATCCGGCGCTGCTGCGCCACTTCGGCTCCAAGGAGGAGATCCTCACGGCGCTCGTCGAGCGCATCGACCGCCGGCACGGGAACTGGCTCGAGAACGGCGTGGACGACGGGGGGCCGCGGGTCTCCGTGGTCGCGGCGGCCCGGCGCAACGAGGCCGAGGCCGGGTGGATTCCGCTGTTCACCGCCCTGCTCGGCGAGGCGACCAGCCCCGAGCACCCGGGCCACGAGCTCATGCGGACCCGCCGGCGGCTCGGCAGCCGGCTGGGCGTCCGGCTGCTCGGCGGCCAGGGCGGCGACGAGCGTTCCGTGAAGCTCGCCGTCCAGCGGCTCGGCGCGGTGTGGGACGGCCTGCAGATCCTCTCGCTCTACTTCCCCGGGCGGATCGACATCCCCGGCCGGCTGGCCGACTTCGAGGACGACCTGAGGGCGAACGGGATTCCCCCCGCGCCCCCGGCGCCGGTGCGCGGACCCGACGCGTCGCCGGGGGGAGAGGCGACCGGGGAGGCGGCCGCGGGGCCGGAGCCGACGCCGCGCGCCCGGGCGTTCGAGAGCGCGGCCCGCCTCTACGCGGCCCACGGGTACTACGGGACCTCGATGCAGGCCGTGGCCGACGGGGCCGGCCTGACCAAGGCGGCGCTGGTGCACATCGCCCCGACGAAGCGCGCGCTGCTCGACCTGGTGGTCGCCGAGCTCACGGCCCCCGCGCCGGACGAGGCCGATCCCGGCAGCCGGCTGAAGGCGCTCCTCGACCGCCCCCGCTGGCAGTCGGCCGCGGAGATGGTGCTGATGTGCGAGGCCACCGTGCCGTCCCACCCCGCACACGCCCTGATGGCCGGTCGGCTCGAGTACAGCCTCTCCAGCACCGTGCGTGACCTCGCGTCAGCCGGATCGCCGGCGGAGGAGGGGGAGCGGCAGGCGGCGGCGCAGTGGCTCGTCGCGCTCGCGCTCGGCGCGCTGATCGCCTGGCTCTACGAACCCGGGGACGTCGAGTTGGGCACCCTCATCGAGGAGGCGGTCCCGCCGCGCCCGCGCGCCCGCGTCGCATGCGAGGCGCCGGCGGGCTGACGGCGAAGCGCCCGGGGGCCGCCGCGGCCCCCGGGCGCTTCGGCGGCGGCTACCGGGCCCCCGCGCCGGGGCCCTCGGCCGGCTCCAGGGCGAAGGCGACCATCTCCCGGTAGGCGGGATCCGGCACGTCGTCGGCGGAGAACCAGTCGCCGGCGCCGGTCCGTTCCTCCCAGGCCAGCTGCGCGCGGCCGAGCGCGTCGACCAGCTCGGAGGCCAGCCGCCCGGCCTCGAAGAGGTCCTGGTCGGTCGACTGCGAACTGGCGCCGACGATCTGGCCGCGGATCTCGGCGGAGTGCCCGTAGCGGAACCCGCCGGCGCCGCACAGGTGGGGGTCGGTCAGGACCGCCTCGCCGTAGTTGCGCCCGAGCCGGCGGTGGCCCGCGGCCTTGGCCGCCGCCTTGGGCAGGAAGCGGTGGGCGTCCTCGCCGACGGTGATCACCGCCATCACCGACCGGGCGTCGGGCACCCAGGGCCCGGCCGTCGGGTCCAGCAGGACGAAGCCCATGCTCGCCCGGGGGTAGGGGTCGCGGGGCGCGGCGCCGGCGGCGGCGGTGTGGTTGCGCCAGATGCTGGCGGCCCGCCGCAGCCCGAGGTCGAGCAGCAGTCCGGCGAAGCCCGCGTCGTCGAAGAGGTGGTGGTACGGGTTGTACCGGTGCTGGGCGCGCACGGTCAGGCCGTGCTCCGAGACGCTCTCCCGGGTGGTCACGTCGGCTCCTTCGGCAGCTCACGGTGCCCCGGCCGCTCCGGTGGGGTCCGGGGCGGTGCGATTGTGACCACAGCGACCAGCGGGCCGCCAGATCCTTCGCCCCGGGACGGGTGACCGGCGGTGGCGGGCCGTCCCCGCCGCGGGCCGGGCGCACCCGCTCTGGTCTGCGGTTTCTGACGTGGCCATGTCCCGCCGGCGGGACGGCGGGCGGTCGCCGGGTGGTCCCCGGCCGGGGTGCCGGTGCGGTGCGCCGGCGGTGGACCGCGATCCGGCCGTTCTCGATTGCTGGTCTAGACCTTGAAGCGGTGCGGTTCGTTCCCCAGAATGATCGACTGTTTCTGGACAACGGGGAGGACAGCATGCGAGGTGCGGATCGGCAGGATGTTGTGAGGATTCTGGGAAGGCGCGCCGGCAGGGGCGTCGAACTCTCCCGGGACCAGACCTCGCTCACCCTCCCGGCGCGCATTCCGATCGACACGTGGATGCGCATCGGTCAGGACCTCGGGGCTGCCGCGGATTCCACCACCTGGTGGCTCGGTGACTGGCTCGTCTACGGCCAGGACCGCTATCCCGAGCGTTATCGGAAAGCCATCGACGAAACCGCGCTGGATTACCAGACACTGCGGAACTACGCCTGGATCGCCCGGAAATTCCCGCCCGGCCGCCGACGCCCGGCGCTGAGCATGCAGCACCACGCCGAAGTCGCCTCCATGGATCCCGAAGTGCAGGACAACTGGCTCGACCGGGCCCAGCAGGGCGGCTGGTCGCGCAACGAACTGCGCCGCCGGATCCGCGCCGCCACGACACCGGGCACGGGTGCGCGGCCCATCTCCGTCGAGCTCAGGCTCGCCGTCACCCAGGCCCGCCGCGGTCTCTGGGAGGACGCCGCGGACCGCGCCAACTGTGACCTGTCCGCCTGGGTGCTGGACGTCCTGGACGCCGCCGCGCGCCGCGGCACCGAGGACCGCGACCGGATGCGGATCGCCGAGGCCGGCTGACCCGGGGCCGGCGCGGGCCGGCTTCCGGGCCGACGGACGACGGGCATTGACCCCGGCGAATTCCCCGCTATTTGATGGCGGGGCCGGGAAATCGGGCCGGCCCGGCCGGCGCGAATGCGGGCGGACCGTCGGCCCGCCGGCGAATCGCGAAAGGCGGCGGCGGAATGCGGCCGCCGTTCTCCGTCATGTCCGCGCGGCCCGGCCGCAGCGGATATCGACCGGCCCCGGAACCGTACACGGGAAAGGAACCAGTCATGACAGTCAGCGCACACCTCGACCTGGCGGGCGCGTTCCGCGAGGACGGATTCGTCTTCGCCGGGACACTGCTCTCCGCCGACGAAGTCGAGGCGTACCGGGAGATCTACGACCGCTTCCTCGCCGGTGAGATCGAGAGCGGCGACAAGCGCTCCGACCTCGGCTCGCACGCGCCGCGGGCCGAGGGCGCCGAGGCCGGCGTCGAGAACATCACCCAGATCATGTGGCCCTCCGCGCTCCACCCGCCGATCCTCGAACTGCCGCTGCACGAGCGGGGCCTGGCGCTCGCCCGCGAGCTGATCGGCGACGACGCGACGCTCGACTTCGACATGCTGATCCACAAGGCCCCGCACACCGCGGTGCCGACGCCCTGGCACCAGGACGCCGCGTACTGGATCGACCTGCCGGACACCCGGGCCGTCTCGATCTGGGTCGCCCTCGACGACGCCGGGCTGGACAACGGCTGCATGTGGTACGTCAAGGGCTCGCACACCCGGCCGCTGCGCCCGCACCGCCCCACCGGCGACGGCAAGAACATCGAGACCGACTGCTCGGAGGACGAGCCCGGGGCCACCGCCGTGCCGGTGACGGCAGGCCAGGGCGTCGCGCACTCCGGCAGCACCCTGCACTACTCCCGCGGCAACACCAGCGACCGGGTGCGTCGGGCGTACATCCTCAACTACCGCCCCGCGGCGATGATCCGGCTGGAGCGCGAGCAGGGGTCCGACCACGGCCTGAACGACAACGAGCGCAAGGTCCGCAACGCCGGGGCCGACCGGGCCACCGGCTGACCCGTCCTCACCGACCCCCCCCACACCCCACAACGAGGTAGCCCGATGGATGCCAGTAACGAACCGGCGCAGGTGCGGCTGAGCGGCGCGGTGATGAGTCACCCCAAGCGCGCGGAGGAGGCCCGCAGGCTCGCCGAGGCCGACCCCGGCGGCCGCGTCCGCGTGATCATGGACCCCGAGCCGGAGGGCCGGCCGACCGCCCTGCGGGTGGCACCGCTCTCCTGGTCCTGCGTGGCGCCCGACGCCACCCACCACCTGGTGCTGCAGGACGACGTGGTGCTCGCCGAGGGCTTCTACGAGCACGCCGAACGCGCCGCCGCGGCGGCCCCCGGCGAGGCGATCGCCCTCTACGCGGGCTGGGAGGCCCGCAACGGCGCCGTCGCCCGGCTCGCCGCGCTCACCGGCGCGCCCTGGGCGTACACCCTCCAGGAGCACGTGCCCTGCCAGGCGCTGATGCTGCCCGCCGAGGCGGCCCGCGGCTACGCGGCCTACCAGGAGGAGCACGGCGGCGGCTGGCCGTACGACGTGGTGGTGCAGCGCTACCTGAACGCGATCGGCATGCCGGTGCGCTTCTGCACCCCCAGCACGGTGCAGCACGACGACCTGCCGAGTCTGGCCGGCAACACCTACCACGGCTTCCGCCAGGCGACCCTGTTCACCGGCGCGACGGGCCCGGCGGCCGGCGACGGACCGTGCCCGCGCTTCCCGGTGGTCCCCTTCTACCAGTACGGCGAGGCCCGCTGCGCGGTCCTGCGGGGCACCGAGTGGGAGTACCTGGAGACCGAACGGCAGCTCGCCCGCACCGGTCTGCTGGCCGCCTGCCTGGCCGCCCTGCGGGCCGCCGGCCCGCAGGCGGCGGCCGGGCTCCCGGACGGCGCCGGCCAGGCCGTGTGGCTGACCGCCTTCGCCCTCGGCGCCGTCAGCGCCGACGCGCCGGAGCCGGACCCGCAGGTCGCCGCCGCCGTCATGGAGACCCTCGGATCGGGCGGCCTGTGCGAGGAGTTCACCGCCGCCGAACTGCTCGCCACGGCCCCCGCGGTGCGTGACCTCGCGCTCACCGCCCTCGCCGCCGGCCGCCGCGCCGGCGCCGACCCGGGCACCCGCGCGCCCCGCCCGGCGCCGCTCGCCCGGGTGGCCGTCACCGGTGGCGACCCGGCCTTCGCCCGGCAGCTGGCCCGGCTGCTCACCGACGCCGGCCACGAGGCCGGGCACCTGGCCGGCCGCCCGTCCGCCGGGGACCTCGACGGCGTCCGGCACGTGGTGCACCTGGGCCGCCCCGAGGAGGACGGCCTGCTGGACGACGTGCTCGCCGCCGCCGCCAAGGCCGGGACCGAGCGCGTGGTCTACGCCGGCTCCTCGGCCGTCTACCGGGGCAGCCGCGAACGGACCGTCACCGAGCAGGCCCCGGCCGACGCCCCGGCGGACCCGGTGGCCCTGGCCTGGTGGCGCGAGGAGCGGGCCGCCCTCGCCTGGGGCGCCGAGCAGGGCGTCCCCGTCCAGGTGCTGCGGCTCGCCGACCCGGTCGGCCCGCACGCGCCGCAGGACAGCCCGCTGGTGCGGTGGGTGAACCTGGCCTGGACCAGGCGCCCGCTCGCCCTCAACCCGCTGGGCCGTCACCAGGTGCTGGATCACCGCGACCTCGCCGACGCGCTGCGCGCCGTCCTGGCGGCCCCGCCCGCGCAGCCGGTGCTCAACGTCGCCTCCGCGGCCTTCGACGAGCAGGAGCTCGCCGGGTTCCTCGCCGATGTCTCGCGCCGCACACCCTGGGAGTGGGTCCAGGACCCGACGGTCGACCGCTGGACCATGGCGACCGGGCTGATCGAGACCGAACTCCACTGGCACGCCTCGGCCGCGCTCCGCGAGAGCATGCGCGCCCTCGCCCAGTGGTGGGCCTGCGACATCCACGGCGACTACACCGTGCCGGACCCCCGCGCGTAGCCGCGCGCCGGCCGGCGGCGCCCCGCCCGGCGCCGCC
>NZ_JBEPAM010000050.1:0-59369 GCF_040298605.1 Kitasatospora sp. NPDC001527
CGCCCCCCCGGGGCCCCCCCGGGGCGCGCGGCCCCCCCCCCCCCCCGCCCCCACCCCCCCCGGGGGGCGGGGGCCCCCCCCCCCCCCCGCCCCTCGGGTCGTCGTTCAGTCCTGCGGCGTGAAGTACGAGACCAGTTCGGCCACGCCCGGCTCGACGTTCTTCCAGGAGCCGGAGAAGCTGAGCACCGCGATCGCGGCGGTCGGGAAGCCGCCGAGCCGCAGCCGCTCCAGCGCGTCCCGGTCGCCCTCGTCGCCGGCCAGCACCTGGGTGAGGCCGAGCACCCCGGGGTTGTGGCCGACCAGGACCAGGTCGGCGTACTCCTCCGGGGTCTCCTGGAGGACGGTGATGATCTCGCCCGGGCTGGCCTCGTAGACCCGGCTCTCGTAGACGGTCCTGCGCGAGCGCTTCGGCAACTCGTGCGCGGCGAGCTTCCACGTCTCCCGGGTGCGCAGGGCGTCGGAGCAGAGCACGTAGTCGGGGTTGATCCCGGAGTCGGCGAGCCAGCGTCCGGCCTCCGGGGCCTGGTGGCGGCCCCGGTCGGCCAGCGGCCGCTCGTGGTCGTCGACGCCGTTCGGCCAGTCGGCCTTGGCATGGCGGAGAACGATGATCCTGCGGGGCGTGTCGGCGCTCATACCCAGCAAGCTTGGCAGAAAAGCCGGCCGGGAGCGCGATGCCGCCCGATGCCGCCACCCGGCGGGGCGGGCGGTGCCATCATGCGGGGTTCAGCGGGACACCGCCCGCCGTCAGCCCAGGTTCTGGGCGACGGTCGCGACGATGACCAGCAGGACGACGATGCCGACGATCACCGCGGCGATCTGGCCGAGCTTCTTGTGGCCGTCGGTGGGATTGGGTTCGAGAACGGGCATGCCCGGATTCTCCCACCCCGGACACGCCCGTCCATCACCGCCCCCGTCAGGCCGCGGCCGGAACCCGCTTCGGAACGGCCTCGTCCTCGATGTGCCGGGCCCGGGCCGCCCGCAGGCCGAACAGCATCTGCGGCACCAGCAGCAGCGCCAGGAAGCCCAGCGGCAGGTACCACTCGCCGGTCGCCTGGTAGAGGCGGCCGATCAGGATCGGGCCGGGGATCGAGATCAGGTAGCCAACGCCCTGGGCGAAGGCCGACAGCTGGGCCACCCCGCCGGCCGTCCGGGCGCGCAGGCCGATCATGGTCAGCACCAGCGGGAAGGCGCAGTTGGACAGGCCCACCAGGACCGCCCAGAACCACGGCGCCCCGGCCGGGGCCAGCGCCAGGCCGAGGTAGCCGACGATGCCGAAGGAGGCCAGGACCACCACGAACAGCCGCTGGTCGCCGCGGCGCGCGGCGAGGTTCGGCAGCACGTAGGAGACCGGCACGCCGATCACCATGGTCAGCGCCAGCAGCACGCCGGAGACGCCCTCGGAGACGCCGGCGTCCTGGAAGATCTTCGGCAGCCAGCCCATCACCACGTACGCGCCGGTGGCCTGGCAGCCGAAGAAGCAGGCCAGCGCCCAGGCGGTGCGGCTGCGGGTGATCGGCAGCTTCACGCCGGCGGCCGAGCCGGCCGACGCTCCGCCGGGCTCCTGGCGCCGGGTGAGCAGCGCCGGGATCCAGAGCAGCAGGGCGAGGGCGCCGAGCGCGGCCCACACCCCGAGGCCGACCCGCCAGTCCCCGCCGAGCGCGGTGGTCAGCGGGACGGCGACGGCCGCGGCCAGCGCGGTGCCGGCCGACAGCGCCATCGAGTAGAGGCCGATCATCGGCCCGACCTTCTCCGGGAAGTACCGCTTGATCACGACCGGGATCAACACGTTGGCGACCGCCACACCGGCCAGCGCGAGCGCGGTCAGCAGCAGGAAGACGGCCGTGTTGCCGGCGAAGGAGCGGGCCAGCACGCCCGCGGTGATCGCGCCCATGCCGGCGGTGACCACGGCGACGGGGCCGAGCCGGCGGGCCAGGCCGGGCGCGGCGAAGCCGAACAGGGCGAAGCAGAGCGAGGGGACGGCGGTGAGCAGGCCGGCCACCGTCGGGCTCATCCCGAGGTCGGCGCGGACCTGGTCGAGCAGCGGCCCGAGGCTGGTGACCACGGGTCGGAGGTTGAACGCGGCGGCGGCGATCGCGAGGGCGAACAGCCAGCCGAGGGAGCGGCGGTCGGTGGGGGCGGGCCGCCCGGCCTGCGGCCGGGCCCCGGCCCGGGGGGACGCGGCGGCGGGATCTGCGGTGTCTGCTGCGGACGACATGCGGGCCATCATAGAATGATGGGATGAATTAGCGCATCCTCGAATTGGCATGATGGCCCGACCCACCCGACCCAAGGAGTCCCCCGTGGCGCTGTCCTCGCCGAGGCGCACCCCGCTGTCCGACCAGGTGATCGCCCAGCTGCGCGGCCAGATCACCTCCGGCGAGTGGCCGGTCGGCTCGCGCATCCCGACCGAGGCCGCCCTCGTCGAACAGCTCGGTGTGGCCAGGAACACGGTGCGCGAGGCCGTCCGCGCGCTCGCCCACAACGGACTGCTGGACATCCGCCAGGGCTCCGGCACCTACGTCCTGGCCACCAGCGAGCTCGCCGGGGTGATGCACCGCCGCTTCGCCGACGTCGACCGCGCCCAGGTCGCCGAGCTGCGGGTCACCCTGGAGACCTCCGCCGCCGGGCTCGCCGCCACCCGCCGCACCGACCGCGACCTCGCCCTGATCGACGCCGCCCTGGCCCGCCGCGAGGACGCCTGGAGAGCCGGCGACGCCGAGGACTTCGTCCAGGCCGACGCCGCCTTCCACCAGGCGGTCGTCGCCGCCGCGCACAACGACGTCCTCGCCGCCGTCTACGCCGACCTCGGCGAGGTCACCCGGGCCCACCTGCGCCACGACGTCGGCCCCGAGCTCATCGCCGAGCGCTACCTCGGCCACGGCGAGATCGTCGACGCCATCCGTGCCCGCGACCCCCAGCGCGCCTCCCACGAGGCCGGACGCGCCATCGGCGCCTGCGCGGACGCCGAGGCCTGACCCCCCGGGGCCGGCTCCCGCCCACGTCCCCGCCGCGATCCCCGTCCCGCCCTCCGAAGGCGCCCCTCACGCCTTGCCGGGGGCGGGATTTGGCGTGCTAACGTCCCGTGAAAATTCGCGGACGGCCGGGCTCCGGCCAGGTGTGCACACAACGGGGAGAACTGATGGCGGATCCGGACCTGAAGCTGGGCCAAGGACCGGCCGGGGGGCCGACGAAGGTGTCGACGGCAGCCATCGACAAAGCCGCCACCTCACTCGACGGCATCGCCAACGACAGCACCGCGGCCGGGAAGACGGCCGACGAGTCGACCGAGGCGGCGGCCTCGAAGCTGAGCGGCTGGGACACCGCGACCGCGCTGCGCGGCGCGCTCAAGGAGTGGCACGAGCAGGTGTCGCAGCTCAACGGCCGGATCAACCAGGAGGCCGGGATGATGCGGCAGACCCACTCCAACTACCTGAGCGTCGAGCACGGCATCGCCACCTCGTTCACCGGAAAGGCGTGAGCGCATGAGCCTGCTCGGATTCGAGGACGTCCTGAAGGCCGACCCGTCCGCGATGGCCAAGGCCGCCGCCGACTGGACGGAGATGGCCCGCAAGTACCAGCTGATCCAGCACCGACTGGAGAACGAGGTGCTCTCCGTCACCGGCGACCAGGGCCTGTGGCTGGGCTCCACCGCGTTCGCCGCCAACATGCACGTGACCTTCACCCGGCAGCAGAGCATCGACGCGCAGACCGAGGCGAAGGCCGTCGCCTCCATCATCACCGATGCGAAGAACGACTTCACGGAGGCGCAGAAGAAGCTGAAGCAGGCCGTCGCCGACGCCCGGGCCGACGGCATGAAGGTGACCGGCACCGGCGCCGTGATGTTCGACGCCAGCACACTCGACCCGGCCACCCGCAGCGCCTACCACCACGAGCCGGACTACCAGCGCGAGCGCAACGACGCCGCCCGCGCGTGGGCACAGAAGATCAAGATCTGTGTGGAGGAGGCGACCGCCGCAGACCAGCGGGCCACCCTCCAGCTGCGCCGCGCCGCCAAGGTCGGCGACCTGATGAACGAGTTCAACGGCCAGGCCGTCGGCGGAGGTGACGAGGCCGACGGCCGGCGCGCCGCCGACCTCGCCTCCCGGCTCAAGGACGGCAAGAAGCTCAGCCCCGAGGAACTGGCCGAGCTCAACAACCTGATGAAGGCCAACTCCGGCAGCCCCGTCTACGGCCAGACCCTGCTCAACGCGCTCGGCCCCGAGGGCACCCTGCTGCTCGCCGACGAGTTGCAGGTCCGGACCAACGACCGGGACGGCAAGAACAAGGGCGAGTACGGCGAGCTGCAGACCAACCTCGCCAACACCATCGGCGGCGCCACCCGGGACACCAACAGCAAGTTCTACCAGGACTTCCGCAAGGGCCTGCAGGAAGCCGGCGTCAAGAACATCAACGAGCGCCACTTCGGCGGCCGGACCGAGCCGATCTACGGCTACCAGACGCTGACCACCCTGCTCCAGCACGGCAACGCCGGGTACGGCTCGCAGTTCCTGAACGACCTCGGCACCGACATCCTCAAGGCCGAGCGCGACGACAGGAACCGCTGGTCCTCGCACCAGTTCAACGGCCCGCGCCCGGACCTGGTGTACGACCCCGTGGACGGCGTGCTCAAGCTGATGGGCCAGAACCCGGAGGCCGCCACCCAGTTCCTCGACCCCAAGGGGCCGGGGGCCGAGGACCGCCTCGCGTACCTGCTGCGCGACCGCGAGTGGCCCACCTCGTACGTCAACACCCTGTACGGGCCGCCGATGGTCGACAAGACCACCCACCAGGCCGGCCTCGCCGCCGCCATCGAGGCCGCCGCCACCGGCGACGTCCCGGGCGAGGGCAGCCACCACGGCGGCCCGCACACCCCGGCGCAGGCACGGGTGATGCAGGGCGTCGTCGACGCGCTGGACGCGGACGGCAAGGGCGCGGAGGACGTGCACGACGACCTGAAGATGCCGCTCGCCAACGCGCTGTCGGACTACGTCGACGACACGCACCAGATTCTCAGCCAGCACCACACCAACGCCGACCACAACGGCGTGTGGGAGGAGAACGGCGAAGGCCACCTCGGCGGGACCGCCGATCACCTCATCCGGGTCATGCGCGGCGTCTCCGACGAACCGGAGGCCTACGCCACGCTCTACAACGCCGAACGGGCCAAGGCCGCCGAGGCCCTGGCCGCCATCCCGGGCAATCACCAGTACGGCCCCGACCGGGCGCACAGCATCGGAGCGGCTCTGGGGGCCTACGACGCGATCCGGTCGGACGTCATCCTGGACGAGAAGGACGACCGGATGGAGTGGGCCGAGAAGACCGGGGAGTTCGCCTCATCGGTGAACGGCGTCGTGACCGGGTTCATCCCGGAGGTCGGGGACGTCGCCGGCGCCTTCGTCGACGCCGGCATCAGCGGCTGGGTGGACGACGTCAAGAAGGAAGCGCAGGACGCGGGCAACACCAAGAACTCCGACAAGCACTTCGCCGCGCTGACCCAGAGCCAGGTGATGGCCGGTGAATGGGGCCGGCGGAACCACCTGAGCGTGGACGCGACCGAGGCGGTCTCCCAGGGGCTGGGATCCGGCCACGACGACGGCCTCACGAACGCGTTGATCGCCCTCGGACGGAACGGCCAGCAATGAGGTTCTCGCGACGTACCTGGGCGATCGCCGTCGGCGCCGTCGTCCTCGTCCTCGGAGTGGGCGGCTATGTCTCCTGGCAGTACCCCAACCTGCTCCTCCCGGACCGGCTCTGCGACGGCGCCGTCTCCGCCGCGGACGCCGAACGAGTCCTCGGCGACGGCAAGATCGTGGTCGCCGACAGCGACGTGTCGACCGACCGCGACGACCCGGACGCCTACTGCGCGATCAGCCTCAAGCGCGGCGGCAAGTACGTCGCCGAGATCCACCTGCGCACCAGGAAGGCCGAGCTGTTCGAGCTCTCGCTACGGGCCGATCCGGCGATGTCCCAGCCGGACCGGGGGCCGGTCGGGGCATTCGGCAACGCCCGCGGCTGGCTGCTGATGGCGCCGGGCTGCCGGCTGGCCGACCTGGACACGCACCACTATCCGAAGCGGGACGCCGACGCGGTCACCGTGGACGTGGTCCGCGACAAGGAGCCCGACCCCTACCGTTTCGTGCGCGCGGACACGAGCGCGTCGCCCGAGTCGCGGCAGGGGATGGCCCGGCTGGCCGCCGACTTCGCGGCGGCGGTCGCCCGCCGCTCCGGCTGCGGGTCGGCGGAGGTCCCCGACGTCCACCTGACCACCGGCGAACAGATCGGGCAACCCGTCGTCGGCGGGCAGCTCTGCGGGGTTCCGGGGGCCACCGCCACGAAGGAGCTCCCACCCGGGACGCGTCAGGACATCAGCAGTCCCACGGCACCGGTCCAGAGCTGCTGGATCCACAACGGCACCCGGCAGGAGCTGCTCTACGAGTTCACCGCCACCCTCGACACCCGCTACCCGGACTTCGCCCTCCACATCGACGACAAGCCGCTGGGGGCGCCGCCGGGCGGCTGGCGGGGCGCCGGTGACGGCAGCACCGTGGTCGCGCCCTGCGGAAGCGGCAGTCTCACCCTGCACGCCTTCGGGTTCGCGATCACCGGTTCGCCCCCGCCCGTCGAGGCCCCGGCCTTCCGTACCTGGGCCAACGCGATGGCCGCCAAGTACGGCTGCGAGCCGGTCGCGCCCACGTAGGTCGAAACGCCGCTGCCCGGAACCCCTCCTCCTCGGGAGGGGTGCCGGGCAGCGGCGTTCGCGGGAGGCGTCAGGCGCCGATGGCGTGCAGGCCGCCGTCGACGTGGACGATCTCGCCGGTGGTCTTCGGGAACCAGTCCGACAGCAGGGCGACGATGCCGCGGCCGGCCGGCTCCGGGTCGTTCAGGTCCCACTTCATCGGCGAGCGGGTGTCCCAGGTGGCGGCCAGGTCGCCGAAGCCCGGGATGGACTTGGCGGCCATCGAGCCGAGCGGGCCGGCCGAGACCAGGTTGCAGCGGATGTCCCGCTCGCCCAGGTAGCGCGCCAGGTAGCGGTTGGTGGACTCCAGGGCGGCCTTCGCCGGGCCCATCCAGTCGTACTGCGGCCAGGCGAACTGCGCGTCGAAGGTGAGGCCGACGACCGCGCCGCCGTCCCGCATCAGCGGCAGCAGCGCCATGGTCAGCGACTTCAGCGAGAACGCCGAGACGTTCATGGCGGTGGCCACGGACTCCCACGGCGTGTTCAGGAAGTTGCCGCCCAGGGCGTCCTGCGGGGCGAAGCCGATCGAGTGGACGATGCCGTCCAGGCTCGGCAGGTGCTCGCGCACCTGGTCGGCGATGTTCGCCAGGTGCTCCTCGTTGGAGACGTCCAGCTCCAGGACCTTGACCGGGTGCGGCAGCTTCTTGGCGACGCGCTCGGTCAGGCTCGGCCGCGGGAAGGCGGTCAGGATGACCTCGGCGCCCTGCTCCTGGGCCAGCTTGGCGGCGTGGAAGGCGATGGAGGACTCCAACAGCACACCGGTGATCAGGATGCGCTTGCCCTCGAGGATTCCGCTCATGTCAGTGACCCATGCCCAATCCGCCGTCGACGGGAATGACGGCTCCGGTGATGTACGCGGCCTCGTCCGAACCGAGGAACCGCACGGTGGAAGCGACCTCGGCGGGCGCCGCGTAACGGCCCAGCGGCACGTCGGCGACGATCTCCGCGCGGCGCTCGTCGCTGAGCACCGCGGTCATGTCGGTGTCCACGAAGCCGGGGGCGACCACGTTGACGGTGATGTTGCGCGGCCCCAGCTCGCGGGCCAGCGAACGGGCGAAGCCGACCAGGCCCGCCTTGGACGCGGCGTAGTTGGCCTGGCCCGGGGAACCGGAGAGGCCGACGACCGAGGAGATCAGCACGATGCGGCCCTTGCGGGCGCGCATCATCAGCTTGGACGCGCGCTTGACCACGCGGAAGGTGCCGGTGAGGTTGGTGTCCAGGACGGACGTGAACGCCTCCTCCGACATCCGCAGCAGCAGGGTGTCGTGGGTGATGCCGGCGTTGGCGACCAGCACCTCGACGGCGCCGTGCGCCGACTCCACCTCGGTCAGCGCGGCGTCCACCTGGGCGCTGTCGGTGATGTCGCAGCGCACCGCGAGCACGTCGTACTTGGCCAGCTGCTCGGGGACCTCACCCGACCGGCTGGTGATGGCGACCTTGTCGCCCGCCTCGGCGAAGGCCTGGGCGATCGCGAGGCCGATGCCCCGGTTGCCTCCGGTGACGAGAACCGAGCGGCTCAACGATCCACCTCTCTCCTGTGTGTGCGCACGCCGTGATGCCCGCGTACCACTCCGTGATGTCCGCGTACGTCGCAACGAGGTACGCGATGCGACGCTATCGGTCGCCGCGCCGCGGCGGCGAATCGGTCTCCCACAGCGCCGCACCGATGGAACTGTCGGTACCCGACAATCCGTGTCCGGCCGGTTTTCGCGCGATTCGCCCACCGCCGCACACCGGATTGTCGTGTCCACTGAGTGGCCCGTTCGGGAACCCGGCGGCGGGGCACGCCCGTTGTGCCCCCTGGTGCGGCACGATGCCGGGGCCGCCGCACCGGGGCCGACCACGGCCCGCAGCCGGACAGGGCCCCGGTGACGAGCGGAGGCGGAACGCGGAATGAGCGAGGCACGGGCCGGGACCACCCATCGACGCGGACGACTGGTGGCGCTGGCCGCGCTGGCGGCCGGTGCGGGAGCGGTCGCCTGGGCGCTGCGCGACCTCCCGGCGGCGTTCGGCCGCCGGCCGGACGGCGAGCGGGAGGAGCGCCTGCGCAACTCCCCCCAGTACCGCGACGGCGTCTTCCACAACGCGCCCTCCGAGCTGGCCCGGACGCCCGCACCGTCCGGCATCGACCCGGACACGGTACGCCGGGTGCTGTTCCAGCGCGACGGCCGCACGCCGGGCCGCCCGGTGCCCACCGTCCGCCCGGCCGACGGCGCGGACGCCGCCGCCGAGGGCGTGGCGGTCACCTGGTACGGGCACGCCTCGGCGCTGGTCGAGATCGAGGGCTCCCGGGTCCTGCTCGACCCGATCTGGAGCGAGCGCTGCTCCCCCGCCGCGCAGATCGGCCCGCGCCGGCTGCACCCGGTGCCGGTGGAGCTGGAGGAACTGCCGCAGGTGGACGCGGTGCTCATCTCGCACGACCACTACGACCACCTGGACATGGCGACGGTCCGGCGGCTGGTGCGCAGCCAGTCCGCGCCGTTCGCGGTGCCGCTCGGCATCGGCGCCCACCTGCGCCGCTGGGGCGTGCCCGAGCACCGGATCATCGAGCTGGACTGGGACGAGACCTGCACGCTCGGCGACCTGGCACTCACCCTGACCGCCGCCCACCACTTCTCCGGCCGGGGCCTGACCCGCAACACCACCCTGTGGGGCTCCTGGGTGGTCGCCGGGCCGAACCGCAAGGTCTACTACACCGGCGACTCCGGCTACTTCGAGGGCTACGCGCGGATCGGCGCCGAGCACGGCCCGTTCGACGCCGCGCTGGTCCAGGTCGGCGCCTACGACCCGGCCTGGGCGGACATCCACATGACGCCCGAGGACGCCGTCCTCGCCCACCGGGAGCTGAACGCCGGACTGCTGCTCCCGGTGCACTGGTGCACCTTCAACCTGGGCCTGCACCCGTGGGCCGAGCCCGTCGAGCGGCTGCTGGTGGCGGCCAAGGAGCGGGGCGTGCCGCTGGCCGTCCCGCGCCCCGGCGAGCGGGTGGACGTCGACAATCCGCCGGAGCTCGACGGCTGGTGGGAGGGCGTCTGCTAGCCGTCCGGCCGCCGCACCGGAAATGCGCTGGCCGAAACCCCTTTGACGGGCAATGATGCGGTTCGGGCCTCCCCTCGCCGTTCGGGGGCGTCCGAACCGCCGTCCGCCCGACCAGGGAGCCCGATTGCCTCCGCTGCCCCCGACCAGCACGCCCCCGTCCCGCGGCGGTGCCCCGCGCGCCGTCGACCCGCTCTTCCTCGGCTACCCGTTGCACGCGCTCGCCGACGCCGCCCTCACCCGGGCCCGCGAACTCGGCGCCGCGCACGCCGACTTCCGCCTGGAGCGGGTCCGCAGCGCCTCCTGGCGGCTGCGCGACGCCCGGCCGGCCGGCACCTCGGACAGCGTCCAGCTCGGCTTCGCCGTCCGGGTGCTGCTGGACGGCGCCTGGGGCTTCGCCGCCGGGGTCGACCTCACCCCGGACGCGGCGGCCCGGGTGGCCGCTCAGGCCGTCGCGGTGGCCCGGCTGTCCGGCGGCATCAGCCGCGCCGCGGGGTCGGCGCAGCGGGTCGATCTCGCCGGGGAGCCGGTGCACCGGGACGCCACCTGGGTCTCCGCGTACGACGTGAACCCCTTCGAGGTGCCGGACGCCGAGAAGACGGCGCTGCTCGCCGAGTGGAGCACCCGGCTGCTGGCCGCCGAGGGCGTCTCGCACGTCCAGGCGACCCTGCTGACCGTCCAGGAGAACAAGTTCTACGCGGACACCGCCGGCACCGTCACCACCCAGCAGCGGATCCGGCTGCACCCGGTGCTGGAGGCCACCTCGGTGGACGGGCGCACCGGGGCCTTCGACTCGATGCGCACCCTGGCCCCGCCGGCCGGGCGCGGCTGGGAGTATCTGACGGGGGTACGGGGGTCGTCCCCCGATGGGCAGAGCCCGACGGGGACCGGCTGGGACTGGGACGCCGAGCTCGCCGAGCTGCCCGTCCACCTGGCCGAGAAGATGAAGGCGCCGAGCGTCGAGCCGGGCCGCTACGACCTGGTGATCGACCCGTCCAACCTGTGGCTGACCATCCACGAGTCGATCGGCCACGCCACCGAGCTGGACCGCGCCCTCGGCTACGAGGCCGCCTACGCGGGCACCTCCTTCGCCACCTTCGACAAGCTCGGCTCGCTGAAGTACGGCTCCGAGCTGATGCACGTCACCGGTGACCGCACCGCCGAACACGGCCTGTCCACCATCGGCTACGACGACGAGGGGGTGGCCGCGCAGTCCTGGGACCTCGTCAAGGACGGCGTCCTGGTCGGCTACCAGCTCGACCGCGCCATGGCGAAGCTCAAGGGCTTCGAGCGCTCCAACGGCTGCGCCTTCGCCGACTCCCCCGGGCACGTCCCGGTGCAGCGGATGGCCAACGTCTCGCTCCAGCCCGTCGAGGGCGGCCCGTCCACCGAGGGCCTGTTCGCGGGCGTCGAGAACGGCCTCTACATCGTCGGCGACCGTTCGTGGTCAATCGATATGCAGAGGTACAACTTCCAGTTCACCGGGCAGCGCGCCTACGCCATCAGGAACGGCGAACTCGCGGGCCAGGTCAAGGACTTCGCCTATCAGGCGACCACCACCGACTTCTGGGGCTCGATGGCGGCCGTCGGCGGCCCGCAGACCTACGTGCTGGGCGGCGCCTTCAACTGCGGCAAGGCACAGCCCGGCCAGGTCGCCGCGGTCAGCCACGGCTGCCCCTCGGCGCTGTTCCGCGACGTCAACGTGCTCAACACCCAGCAGGAGGCGGGTCACTGATGACCGCGACGATGCAGCCCCACGAACTCGTCGAGCTGGCGCTCGGCCTCTCCCGCGCCGACGGCTGCGTGGTGATCGCCGACGAGGAGTCGACCGCCAACCTGCGCTGGGCCGGCAACGCGCTGACCACCAACGGCGTCACCCGGGGCCGGCGGCTCACCGTGATCGCCACGGTGGCCGGCGCCGAGGGCACCGCCTCCGGCGTGGTCTCCCGCGAGGCCGTCGGACCGGACGACGTGGCGGAGCTGGTCCGGTCCGCCGAGGAGGCCGCCCGCGCGGCCGGTCCGGCCGAGGACGCGCAGCCGCTGGTCACCGCCGCCGAGCAGCCGAACTCGCCGCACTTCACCCGGCCGCCCGGGGAGACCTCCATCGAGGTGTTCGAGGAGTTCGGACCGGCCCTCGGCCGGGCCTTCGCCCGCGCCGCCGGGCAGGGCGAGCTGCTGTACGGCTTCGCCCGGCACGAGGTCGTCACCAGCTACCTGGGCACCTCCACCGGCCTGCGGCTGCGCCACGACCAGCCGACCGGCATGGTCGAGCTGAACGCCAAGACCGCCGACCTGTCCGGCTCGGCCTGGGTCGGCGCCGCCACCCGGGACTTCTCGGACGTGGACGTCACCGCCCTGCACGCCGAGGCGACCAAGCGGCTGGGCTGGGGCGCGCGCCGGATCGACCTGCCGGCCGGCCGCTACGAGACGCTGCTGCCGCCGTCCGCCGTCGCCGACCTCATGGTGTACCTGACCTGGTCGTCCGGCGGCCGGGACGCCTTCGAGGGCCGGACGGTCTTCTCCCGGCCCGGAGGAGGCACCAGGATCGGCGAGAAGCTGACCGGTCTGCCGCTGACGCTGCGCTCGGACCCGCTCGAACCGGGCCTGGAGTCCGCGCCGTTCGTGCTGGCGCACGCCAGCGAGGACGAGGCGTCGGTGTTCGACAACGGCCTGCCGCTGACCGCCACCGACTGGATCCGGGACGGCGAGCTGGCCTCCCTGGTCACCAGCCGGCACTCGGCGGCGCTGGGCGGCCTGCCGCTGCGCCCGGCGGTCGACAACCTCGTCCTGGAGACGGCCGGCCAGGAGGCCGCGCCGACCCTGGACGAGATGATCGCGCGCACCGAGCGCGGTCTGCTGCTCACCTGCCTCTGGTACATCCGCGAGGTGGACCCGGCGACCCTGCTGCTGACCGGCCTGACCCGGGACGGCGTCTACCTGGTGGAGAACGGCGAGGTGGTCGGGGCGGTCAACAACTTCCGCTTCAACGAGTCGCCGGTGGAGCTGCTCGGCCGGATCACCGAGGTCGGCCGCACGGAGCGCTGCCTGCCGCGCGAGTGGAGCGACTGGTTCACCCGGACGGCGATGCCGCCGGTCCGGGTCCCGGGATTCAACATGAGTTCGGTCAGCCAGGCCTCCTGAGGCCCTGGCCGACCGGGGGGAGGATCGAGCCGATGGACGAGAAGCGCGTGGTCAGGACCAGCAAGACGCTGTCGCGCATCCTGCGGCACGACCCCGGCCGGGTCGGGGTCACCCTGGACCCGGCCGGCTGGGTCGGGGTGGACGTGCTGCTCGGCGCGCTGGCGGCCCGGGGCACCCGGCTGACCAGGGCCGAGCTGGACCACGTGGTGGCGACCAACAACAAGCGCCGCTTCGCCTACTCGCCGGACGGCCGCTCGATCCGGGCCAGCCAGGGGCACACGGTGGCGGTCGACCTCGGGCTGGCCGCCACCGAGCCCCCGCCGGTGCTGTTCCACGGCACCGCGACCCGGAGCCTGCCGGCGATCCTCCGGGAGGGCCTGCGCCCGATGGCCCGGCAGGACGTCCACCTCTCGGCGGACACCGAGACCGCGACCCGGGTGGGCGCCCGGCACGGCCGGCCGGTGGTGCTCCTGGTGGACGCGGCCGCGATGGCGGCGGCGGGGCACGAGTTCCGGGTGAGCGCCAACGGGGTCTGGCTGACGGACACGGTGCCCCCGGAGTACCTCTCCCAGGGCCATTAGGAGCATGTCCGCGGACCCGGTCTCGTCGGCGGCCGCCTCCCGGCGTACCGTGAGGAGGCCGCGCGGCGAGGCGCGCGGGTGCGTGAACGAGGGCGGTTTGGGACATGGGCAAGAGCGCCGACGGCGAGGTCTACCGGATCACGGGGGCCCGCAGCAGCCTCAGCGAGGACGTCCGAGGACGGCAGCGCCGGTACGTGGCCTCGATGCTGCTGCGGATGCTCTGCGTGCTGCTCGCGGTGGTGCTGTGGGACGTCCAGCGGTGGCTGGCGTTCGCGGCGCTGGCGGGCGGGGTGCTGCTGCCGTACTTCGCGGTGCTGCTCGCCAACGCGGGCCGGGAGCGGGCCCCGGGCCTGCCGTCCACGTTCGACGTGCCGCCGGACACGCCGCTGATGCTGGGCCCGGGCGGCACCGGTGGCCGCGGTGCGGATGTGACGCAGGGTGCTGATGGGGCCGGGCGTGTGCCCACGGATTCTTCACAGGACGTGAGCTGACCGTCCGTTTTGAGCCACTATCCACCCGTTGCCCGGCTGGAAAGCTCAAAAGAAGCTCAGATTAATCATGCAAGACCTCCCCATACCCACCCCACGCCGTGACATACTGCGTACGCGCTCCGCATCCCCCGTCGGAGCGACGGACCGACGCCGGGCGGCTCCCCCCGTGGCTGCCCGGCGTCGCCATGCCCGCAGCCCTCTCCGTCCGGGGTTCGGCTCGCCTCCGGGCCGCTCGCACGTGCTCGGGCTCGCTCGCGGTTCTCAGCAGGGCGCGTGACAGACTGGCGGTGACCACGCCCCGCCGACCGCCGAGGACGACCGACGATGCTGCTGCCCGACGCCCCCCAGCCGCAGACCCCGATCTGCTCCGCCAAGGGCTGCCGCGCGGACGCCGTCTGGGTGCTGGTCTGGAACAACCCCAAGCTGCACACCCCGGACCGCCGCAAGACCTGGCTGGCCTGCGACGAGCACCGCGAGCACCTCTCGCAGTTCCTGGGCGTGCGCGGCTTCCTCAAGGAGGTCGTCGGCTTCGCCGAGTGGACCCCCGAGGAGGACTGAGCCCCGGAGCCCGTCCCCGGCTAGCCGCCGATGGCCGACATCGGGCGGACGGGCTGGTGGAAGTCCGGGTCGTCGATGCCGGCGCCGGCCTTCTTGCCCCACATCGCGGCGCGCCACAGCTCGGCCAGCTCGGCGTCGCCGGCGCCGGAGCGCAGGGCGGTGCGCAGATCGGTCTCGCCGGTGGCGAAGAGGCAGTTGCGGACCTGGCCGTCGGCGGTGAGCCGGGTGCGGTCGCAGGCCCGGCAGAACGGGCGGGTCACCGAGGCGATCACGCCGACCCGGGCCGGGCCGCCGTCCACCAGCCAGCGTTCGGCCGGCGCCGCGCCGCGGGTGGCGGAGGGCTCGGGGGTGAGCGCGAACCGGGCGGACAGCCGCTCCAGGATCTCCTCGGCGGTGATCATCGCGGAGCGGTCCCAGCCGTGCTGGGCGTCCAGCGGCATCTGCTCGATGAACCGCAGTTCGTAGCCGCGCTCCAGGCACCAGGCGAGCAGCCCGGGCGCCTCGTGCTCGTTGACGCCGCGCATCAGCACCGCGTTGAGCTTGACCGGGGTGAGCCCGGCGGCCTCGGCCGCGGCCAGGCCGGCCAGCACGTCCGGGTGGCGGCGGCGCCGGGTGAGGGTGTGGAAGGTGTCCTCGTCGAGGGTGTCGAGCGAGACGTTGACCCGGTCCAGGCCGGCTGAGCGCAGCGCCGCCGCGGTGCGGGCGAGGCCGATGCCGTTGGTGGTGAGCGAGAGCTCCGGGCGCGGGTCGAGGGCCGCGCAGGCCTCGACGATGCCGACCAGCCCCGGGCGCAGCAGCGGCTCGCCGCCGGTGAACCGGACCTCCTGGACGCCGAGGTCGCGCACGGCGACGGTCACCAGCCGGACGATCTCCTCGTCGGTGAGCAGCTCGGGCTTGGCCAGCCACTGCAGGCCCTCCTCGGGCATGCAGTAGGTGCAGCGCAGGTTGCACCGGTCGGTGAGGGAGACCCGCAGGTCGACGGCGCGGCGGCCGAAGGTGTCGAGCAGCACGGCGGTCCCTTCCCGAGTGAGGCGCCGCCGGAAGGCGGCCGGCCCGGCCACCGTCACGGCGGGGCCGGGCCAGCTTAGTCATCGTTTGTCCGTCAGTGGGCGCCCAGCCCGGTGAGCGAGCGGACCTCCAGTTCAGCGTACTTCGCCGGGTCGGCCTCGCGGCGGGCGAGGACGGTGCCGACCCAGCCGGCCAGGAAGCCGACCGGGATGGAGACCAGGCCGGGGTTCTCCAGCGGGAACCAGTGGAAGTCGGAGTGCGGGAAGAGCGAGTTCTTCGCGCCCGAGACGACCGGGGAGAAGAGCACCAGCACCACCGAGGAGATCAGTCCGGCGTAGACCGAGCTGACCGCGCCGACGGTGTTGAACCGCTTCCAGAACAGCGAGTACAGCAGGGTGGGCAGGTTCGCCGAGGCGGCCACCGCGAAGGCCAGGGCGACCAGCGCGGCGGTGTTGAGCTTGTCGGCGAACAGGCTGAGCACGATCGCCACCGCGCCGATCCCGGCGGCGGCCCACTTGGCGACGTGCACCTCCTCGCGCTCGGAGACCTTGCCGCGCCGGATGACGTTCGCGTAGAGGTCGTGGGCGAAGGAGGCCGAGGAGGCCAGGGTGAGCCCGGCGACGACGGCGAGGATGGTGGCGAAGGCGACCGCGGAGATCACCGCGAGCAGCACCGCCCCGCCGGTGGTGCCCGCGCCGCCGCCGAGCTTCTCGGCGAGCTGCGGGGCGGCGGTGTTGCCGGCCGCGTTGGCGGCCTTGATCGCCTTGGGGCCGACCAGCGCGGCGGCGCCGAAGCCGAGCGCGAGGGTCATCAGGTAGAAGCCGCCGATGATGCCGATCGCCCAGAGCACCGACTTCCGGGCGGCCTTGGCGGTGGGCACGGTGTAGAAGCGGACCAGGATGTGCGGCAGGCCGGCGGTGCCGAGCACCAGGGCGAGGCCCAGGCTGAGGAAGTCCAGCTTGCTGGTGCCGGTGGCGCCGTACTTGAGACCCGGTTCGAGGAAGGCGTTGGCCTTGCCGCTGGCGTCGGCGGCGGCGCCGAGCAGGGAGGACAGGTTGAAGTGGTACTTGGCCAGCACCAGCACGGTCATCAGCGCGGTGCCGGCGATCAGCAGCACCGCCTTGACGATCTGCACCCAGGTGGTGCCCTTCATGCCCCCTATGGCGACGTAGAGCACCATCAGGGCGCCGACCGCGACGATCGTCCACCGCTTGGCGCCGTCGCCGCTGACCCCGAGGAGCAGGGCGACCAGGCTGCCGGCCCCGACCATCTGGGCGAGCAGGTAGAAGATCGACACCACGATGGTGGAGATCCCGGCGGCGGTGCGCACCGGGCGCTGGCGCATCCGGAAGGCCAGCACGTCGGCCATGGTGTAGCGGCCGGAGTTGCGCAGCGGTTCGGCGACCAGCAGCAGTGCGACCAGCCAGGCGACCAGGAAGCCGATGGAGTAGAGGAAGCCGTCGTAGCCGAACAGCGCGATGGCGCCGGCGATGCCGAGGAAGGAGGCGGCGGACATGTAGTCGCCGGAGATGGCGAGGCCGTTCTGGAAGCCGGAGAAGGCGCGGCCGCCGGCGTAGAAGTCGGCGGCGTCCTTGGTCTGCCGTCCGGCCCAGACGGTGATGCCGAGGGTCGCGAGCACGAAGACCCCGAACAGGGTCATCGTGAGGCCGCGGTGGTCGGTGGCGGAGCTGGCGAGCAGGTTCATTCGGCGGCCTCCCGGGGGGCACGGACAACCGCACCGCGCGCCTCGCGGATCGCGGCCGCGCTCGGGTCGATCCTCCGGTCGGCGTAGCGCGCGTACCAGGCGGCGATGGCGAAGGTGGAGACGAACTGCAGCAGCCCGAGGACCAGGGCGATGTTGAGGTGCCCGACGACCTTGGTGGCCATCAGGGCGGGGGCGTAGCCGGAGAGCAGCACGTAGAGCAGGTACCAGACCACGAAACCGATGGTGACGGGGAAGGCGAAGCTCCGGAACGAGCGCCGCAGGGTGCGGAACTCCGCGCTCTCCTCGATGACTTGGGTTTCGCTGGGGGCGGTGGTGATCGGCGGCGATTCCACTCTGTCTCCTCACTCCTTCGGCGTAGCGGTCGCACCAGTGGAAACGATCGGACGTGAGCGAAGTCACAATCCGGATGGGCGCCGCGCAATGCTAGGAGGGTCGCGCTTCACTCGGAAGAGTTTGACCGTGATCAGTCAAACATTCACTCTTTCGCCGTAACCGCCCGATCGAAAACCACCTATCCGGGCACACCAAAGGGGTGGCCCGGCGAACCGGACCACCCCTGGTGGCGCGTCAACAGCGGTACGTCAGAAAGCGATCCGCACCTTCAGGGCCGAACGGTCGTCCATCGCCCGGTAGCCGTCCGGAACGCCGTCGAGGTCGACGGTGCGGTCGAAGACCAGGCCCGGCTCGATGGCACCGGACAGGACGTCCGGCAGCAGCTCCGGGATGTAGGCGCGGGCCGGCGCGACGCCGCCGTTGAGCGAGACGTTGCGGCCGAACATCTGGCCGATGTCCACGCCCGCGCTGCCGCCGTGCGGCACGCCCACGTAGCCGACGGCGCCGCCGTCCCGGGCGATCGACACGGCGGTGCGCATCGACTCCTCGGTGCCGACCGCCTCCAGCACGGCGTGCGCGCCCTGCCCGCCGGTCAGCTCCCGGACCGCCTCGACCGCCGCCTCGCCGCGCTCGGCCACCACGTCCGTCGCGCCGAAGCGGCGGGCCAGGTCGGTGCGGGCGGTGTGCCGGCCCAGCGCGATGATCCGCCCGGCGCCCAGCCGGTGCGCGGCCAGCACCCCGCACAGGCCCACCGCGCCGTCGCCGACCACCGCGACGGTGGCGCCCGGCCGCACCCGCGCCGAGACCGCCGCGTGGTGGCCGGTGGCCATCACGTCGGAGAGCGCCAGCAGCCCCGGCAGCAGCTTCTCGTCGCCCTGCGCCTCCTTGGGCAGCTTCACCAGGGTGCCGTCCGCGAACGGGACGCGCACCGCCTCGCCCTGCCCGCCGTCCGAGCCGACCTGCCCCCAGAAGCCGCCGTGCGGGCAGGAGGTCTGCAGGCCCTCGCGACAGAAGTCGCACGTGCCGTCCGACCAGACGAACGGCGCCACCACCAGGTCGCCGGGCCGGAAGCCGCGCACCTCGGCGCCGGCCTCCTCCACCACGCCGAGGAACTCGTGCCCGATCCGCTGCCCGGCCACCCGCGAGGAGACACCGCGGTACGCCCACAGGTCGCTGCCGCAGATGCAGGCGTTCACCACCCGCACCACCGCGTCGGTCGGGTGCCGGACGGCCGGGTCCGGCACCTCCTCGATCCGGATGTCGTTGGGACCGTGGATGACGGTGGCGCGCATGGGGCTTCGTCCTTCGCAGAGGTGCCCGCCGGGGTGGTGCGGGCAACCGGAAAACAATCGACCAGATGTACGACGACTGCACCGTCCACTCTATTCCGGCGCGCCCCTCCCAACCCTCCGGGCGACCCCGGGGTCGCGGCGAACCGCCGTCCGCGGTCACCGGAGGGCCTTATTCTGTTGGACCATGTACGCCTTCCAGCCCGAGACCCCCGAAGCGGCGCCGCGGACCGCGGCCGTCCCGGCCCAGCGCTCCGCCGCCCCCGCCGGCGGTTTCGCGGTGGTGGACGTCGAGACCACCGGCCTCGGCCGCACGGACCGGGTGATCTCGGCGGGCGTCTACCGGCTGGACGAGGACGGCGACGTCGTCGACCACTGGTACACCCTGGTCAACCCGGAGCGCGACCCGGGCCCGGTCTGGATCCACGGCCTGACCGACGACCTGCTGGCCGGCGCCCCGACCTTCCCGCAGATCGCCGACGAGTTCGCCGAGCGGCTGCGCGGCCGGGTGCTGGTCGCCCACAACGCGCTCTTCGACTGGAACATGATCTCCCGCGAGTTCTCCCGGGCCGGCCTGCACGCCCCGGTCGAGCAGCGGCTGTGCACCATGGTGCTGGCCCGCGACCTGCGGCTGCCGCTGCCCAACGGCAAGCTGTCCTCGCTGGCCGCGTACTTCGGCGTCCACCAGCGCCAGGCGCACAACGCGCTGGACGACGCCCGGGTGCTCGCCGAGGCCTTCCGCCCCAGCCTCCGGCTGGCCCGCTCGGGGGGCGTCCCGCTGCCGTTGCAGACCTGCGTGGCCGTCACCGACCTCGGCGAGGACGCGGCCTCCTCGCCCGCCCGCGGCTCCTGGACCGGCGCCGCGTACCGGCAGGCCAAGAAGCGCCCGCCGTGCCCCTACCCGAACCCCGGGCGCTGGGAGGACGGCAAGCCGCTGGTCCAGGGCATGCGGGTGGCGTTCACCGGCGACACCGCCACCGACCGCGAGCTGCTGGAGGACCGCGCCGTCGAGGCCGGCCTGCACATCGCCACCTCCGTGAGCCGGCTCACCAGCCTGCTGGTCACCAACGAGCCGGACAGCTGGAGCGGCAAGGCCCGCAAGGCCCGCGAGGTCGGCACCCCGGTGGTCGGCGAGGACGCCTTCCTCCAACTGCTGCGCGAGGTCGCCCCGCACCCCGGTGCATGAGCCGGTTGTGAACAGGGCGTACCGTGCCCATGTGTACCGTTTTCTGCTCTCCCGGCGCTGGCTGATCACCCTGTTGATCGCCGTGCTGCTGGTCCCCACGACCATCCGGCTGGGGTTCTGGCAGTTCCACCGCCACGAGGCACGGGTGGACCGCAACGAGCTGATCGCCCAGGCCCTGACCGCCGAGCCCGTGCCGTACGACACCCTGTCGGCCACGCCCGGGTTCGCCGTGCCCAAGGACCTCACCTGGCGCCCCGCGACGGCCACCGGGCAGTACGACACGGCGCACGAGTTCGTGGTCCGCAAGCGGACCGACTCCAGCGGGGACAAGATCGGCTACTTCGTGGTCACCCCGCTGGTGCTCGCCGACGGCAAGGGGAGCGTCCTGGTCAACCGCGGCTGGGTGCCCTCCGGCACCTCCGCCGCCGAGTACCCGGCCGTCCCCGCCGCACCGGCCGGCCAGGTCACCCTGACCGGCCGGCTGCGGGCCGACGAGTCCGCCTCCGGGAGCGTCAAGGACCGGGCCGGCCTGCCGGACCGGCAGTTCACCCTGATCAACAGCGCCCAGCAGGCCAAGGAGAGCGGCGCCGCCCTGCTCGGCGGCTACCTGGAGCTCACCGCCACCGAACCGGCCCCGGCCGACCAGCCCGAGCTGCTGCGCGAGCCCAACCACTCCGACATCGGCCCGCACATGGCGTACGCGATCCAGTGGTGGCTGTTCACCGCGCTGATCCCGGTCGGTTTCGTGGTGATGGCGCGGCGCGAGGCCAAGGACCGCCGCAAGGAGGCCGCCGAGGCCGAGGGCCTGACGGCCGCCGTCCCCGCCTGAGCCCGTCCGGGCCCGGGCCCGTTTCCGGCCCGGGCCCGTCCGCTCGGAGCCCGTCCGCTCGGAGCACGTCCGCTCAGAGCACGTCCGCCAGGTCGCGCAGCAGCCGGGCCTTGGCCCGGGCGCCGACCACCGACTTCACCGGCTCGCCGCCGCGGAACACCATCAGCGTCGGCATCGACAGCACCCCGTAGGCCGCCTGGGTCTGCGGATTGTGGTCGACGTCCACGCTGACCACGGTCAGCCGGTGCCCCTCCTCCCGGGCGATCTCCGCCAGCACCGGCACCATCTGCCGGCACGGCGGGCACCAGTCCGCCGTGAAGTCCACCAGCACCGGCCCCTCTGCGGCCAGCACCTCCGCGGCGAAGGTCTCGTCCGTCACCGTCGCCACCCCTGCGATCTGCACCATGGCCTACCTCTTCTCCCACTCGTCCCGGTCGAGGGCCGCCGGTGCGGCCCATTCGCACTGCGGCGCCTCCGTGGCGGCCCCCGCGGCGAGCGCGTCGCGCTCCCGCTCGGCCCGGGCGTACTGCTCGGACACCCGGGCACGGACCTCCTGGAGCCGGTCGATGCACTCGTCCAGCTCGGACAGCTTCCTCCGGTAGACCTCCAGCGAGGCCGGGCAGGAGTCGCCGTGCGGGTGCCCGGCCTGCAGGCACTCGACGAACGGCCTGGTCTCCTCCAGGCCGAAGCCGGAGTCCTGCAGGGTGCGGATCTGCCGCAGCAGCCGCAGGTCCTCCTCGCCGTACGCGCGGTAGCCGTTGCCGGCCCGCCGGGCCGGGAGCAGCCCGAGCTGCTCGTAGTACCGCAGTGCCCGGGTGGTCGTCCCCGCCCGCTTCGCCAGCTCACCGATCCGCATGTCCGGCCCCTGCCCTTCCGGCCGCCGTTCGAACGCCGCCGGGAACGACGGTAGACCTTGACGCGGGCGTCAACGCCAGCGCCGGAGCGGGCCGGTCGGTGCCGGGTGTCGTCCGGTGCCGGGTGTCGTTCAGTGCTGGGTGTCGTTCAGTGCCACGGACCACCCGCTCGGCGCCGTCGGGTCCCGTTACCCGCCGTCCGGGCCGACCCGGCAGGATGGCCCCCATGGATCTCGGACTGCAGAACAAGGTGTACGTGGTCACCGGCGCGACCCGCGGGCTGGGCCTGGCCACGGCCCGGGAGCTCGCCGCCGACGGCGCCCGGGTACTGGTCACCGGCCGGAGCCCGGAGGCGGTGGACGCGGCCGTCGCCGAACTCGCCGCCCTCGGCGAGGGGCCGCGGGCGGTGCACGGACTGGTGGCCGACAACGCCGACCCGGCGACCGCCGAACGGCTGGTCACGGCGGCCGTCGAGCGCTTCGGCCGGCTGGACGGCGTGCTGATCAGCGTCGGCGGACCGCAGGCCGGCCCGGTCGCCACCGCCCCCGAGGAGGCCTGGCGGGGCGCCTTCGAGTCGGTCTTCCTCGGCGCCCTGCGGATCGCCCGCACCGCCGCCGCGGCGCTCGGCGAGGGCGGGGTGATCGGCTTCGTGCTCTCCGGCTCGGTCCGCCAGCCCATCGCCGGCCTCGGCATCTCCAACGGGCTGCGCCCGGGCCTGGCGATGGCCGCCAAGTCGCTCGCCGACGAACTCGGCCCGCGCGGCATCCGGGTGGTCGGCCTGCTGCCGGCCCGGATCGACACCGACCGGGTGCGCGAGCTCGACGCCCTCGGCGGCGACCCCGAGGCCGCCCGCGCCCGGCACAGCGCCGACATCCCGCTCGGCCGCTACGGCACCCCCGAGGAGTTCGGCAAGGTCGCCGCCTTCCTGCTCTCCCCCGCCGCCTCCTACCTCACCGGGGTCATGGTCCCGGTGGACGGCGGCGCGCTGCGCGGGCTCTGAGCACCCCGCCGCGAGCGGCCGCGCGGCTCAGGCGACCCGCGGCCGCTTGTGGCGGTGCCGCCGCCGGGTGACCTCCGGCCGGGACGCGACCACCCGGATCCGCAGGTCCGCGGGCAGCTCCGGCAGGCCCAGGCTGGCCCGCGCCCCGCTGCGCGGGCCGGTCTCGAAGTGCTCGGCGAGCGCGGCCGGATCGCCGCCCGGGGTCATCCGCACCGCCGCCCGCAGCCGCGGGTGCCGCCGGTCGCGGACCAGCCGCACACCCACCCGCTCGACCTCCGGCAGCACGACCGCGTCGCTCTCCACCGCCTCCTCCAGCGCCTTGGTCCGCAGCCGCAGCCGCAGTCCCGGCGTCTCCGGGGTCGGCAGCACCACGGTCGTCGGACCGGTGCGGCGCAACTGCGCCAGCAGCCACCAGGCGATGCCCGCGACCACCACGGCCAGCCCGGCGATCACCACCGGCCACCACCAGGACTCCGCCACCCACCGGGTGCGCGAGCGCCCGCTCACCACCGGCTGGTCGGGCGAGGTGAGCGGCCACCAGGACGGCGGGTCGACGCCGAGGCGCCCGTAGAGATCGAGCCCGCCGGCCAGCACCAGCACCCCGGCGGCCAGCAGCGCCAGCCCGACCACCCCCAGCAGCAGCCGGTTGACCGTGCCCCGGCTCACCCGGCGCCACCGCCCACCGGGGCCGCGGTGTCCTCCGGCGACGGCCCGGCGCGCCGCCGCCGGCCCGCCATCCGCACGTCCAGCCGCAGCGGCCGGGCCAGCGTGACCGCCGCCAGCTCCTCGCGCAGCCGGCGCTGGACCGAGGCCGGATCGGCCGGGCCGGCCAGGGCGATCCGCACCCGGCGCCGGCCGACCCGCACCCGCAGGTGCTCCACACCCGGCAGTTCGGCGGCCCGGTCGGTCAGCAGGGCGGCCACCCCGGCCCGGTCGATGGCCGCGGCGGTGTCCCCGTGCGGGCGCAGCGGAAGCCAGCGGCGCAGACCGGGGGCGAGGGCGAGCCAGAGCAGCCAGCCGCCGAGCACCGCGCCCACGCCGGCGCCGATCAGCACCGCCGGGTCGTCCAGGTGCCGGGTGGCCAGCTCGTCGGCCAGGTCCGCGCGCCACTGCCGGGCCTGGTGCCCGGTCCGCACGGCGATCACGTCGTACAGCAGCCCCCCGGCGACGACCAGCAGCACGGTGGCCACCACGGTGGCGGCGGTGGTGCGCGGGGCACGCGGCCGGCGCACCTTCACCGGCGCGGGCCCGGGCGGCCCGGGGGCCTCCTCGGCCGCCCCTTCCCGGCTGCTCATCGGGCACCGTCCGGGACGAGGTGCTCGACCACCACCACGACCTCGGCCACCCGGGTTCCGGTCAGCGTGCGGGTGTCGGCGGTGACGCGGTCGCGGACGGTGCGGGCGAGGGCGGCGAGGTCGGCCGGGAAGGGCAGGTCGACGGAGACCCGGACGGTGACGGGGGCACTCGGGGTGGCGGGGCCGGTGACGGTGACCCTCGGCGGGCCGCCGCGCGCGCTCCGGCCCTGCCAGGCGTCGGCGAGCGCCTCACGGGCGGCGCGGGCGGCGATCCGGGCGTAGACGCGGTCGGCGATCCGCAGCCGGCCGCGGGCGCCGGGCTCCCGGCGGGAGGGTACCGGGACGAGGGCCGCCATCAGCGGCGCCGGTCGCGGCTGCGCAGCAGTTCGCCGAGCTCACCGGGCTCCAGGTCGCCCTCCAGCAGGCGGCCGACCACGAAACCGACCACCCCGAGCGCCGCCACCAGCAGGAACGCCGCGAAGCCGCCGAAGTATCCGGCGAAGCCGAGCGCCATTCCCACCACCAGGCCGACGATGGCCAGGTTCATCCGTTCCACCTCGTATTCCGCCGTGTTCCGCCGTCTCGCGCCGGCTGGCGCCGCCGACTACTTCAGCTTGGGCCGCTGTCCGGAGGAGGGAACCTCCTCTTCCTCCTCCACGACGTCGGGCTCGTCGGGCAGGTGGACGTCGTTGACCGCGATGTTGACCTCGACGACTTCCAGCCCGGTCATCCGCTCGACCGCGTCGATGATGTTCTCCCGCACCTGGCGGGCGAGTTCGGGGATGACGACGCCGTACTCGACCACCAGCGCGATATCGATGGCGGTCTGCTTCTCCCCCACCTCGGCCTTGATGCCCCGCCCGACGCTGCCGCGCCCGCCGGGGACCCGGTCGCGCATCGCGCCGAAGGTGCGGGCGAGGCCGGAGCCGAGGGCGTGGATGCCGTTGATCTCGCGCGCGGCCATCCCGGCGATCTTCTCGACCACCCCGACGGCCAGCGCCGTGCGGCCGCGCTCGCCGACCGACCCGGAGGCGGCCCCCGGGCTCGCCGGCGAGGCGGCGGGGGTGGGGGCACCGTGCGGGGCGTTCTTGTGCAGGGTGGCGGGCGTCGGAGTGTCAGGCATGGCTCATCTCCCGTCGTGCGGCTCCAGCTATATCGCAAATCGCTCCAACTCTGACATTTCGCCACGAATCCCGCCCCCTGAGCGGCCCGGACGGCCCGAACGCCGCAAGGCCCGGTCCGTGGGTGCGCCCCACGGACCGGGCCTTGCGGTGCGGTCCGGGCCGGTCAGTCGCCGAGGCCGGCGAGGTCGCGCAGCCGGCGGGCCTGTGCCGCCCGTTCGGCCGAACGCTGCTCGTCGTAGGAGCGGCCGGCGGCGCCCTGGAGCAGGGCCTTGGTCTCGATCACGGCGTTGCGCGGGGCGGCCAGCAGGGCGGCGGCGAGGTCGCGGGCGGCCGCGTCCAGCTCGGCGGCCGGCACGGCGAGGTTGGCCAGGCCGATCGCGGTGGCCTCCGCCGCGCCGACCCAGCGGCCGGTGGCGCAGATCTCCAGCGCCCGGGCGTAGCCGACGAGTTCGGTCAGCGGCTTGGTGCCGGTGAGGTCGGGGACCAGGCCGAGCGAGGTCTCCTTCATGGAGAACTGGACGTCCTCGGCGACCACCCGCAGGTCGCAGCCGAGGGCGAGCTGGAAGCCGGCGCCGACGGCGTGGCCCTGGACGGCGGCGACGGTGACCAGGTCGGGGCGGCGCCACCAGGTGAAGGCCTCCTGGTAGCCGGCGATGGTCTCGTCGAGCTCCTGGTCCCCGGAGGCGGCCAGTTGGAGGAAGCCGGGCTCGCCGGGGATGCCCTCCGGGGTGAACATCGCGCGGTCGAGGCCGGCGGAGAAGGAGACGCCCTCGGCGCGCAGCAGCACCACCCGGACGGTCCCGGGCAGCTCGCGGCCGATGGCGGTGAGGGCGCGCCACAGGGCGGGCGACTGGGCGTTGCGCCGCTTGGGCTGACAGAGGGTGACGACGGCGAGTTCGCCGTCGATCTCCAGACGGACGCCGTCCTGCTCCCGGGTCGGGGTCTGCGGATCGGTGGCGGGAGCGGTCATGCGGGGACCTCCGGTGGCGAGGGTGCTTGGCTACCGGAGAGTAACAAAACTGGCGGCGCGACGGCAGGGGTCGGCCGGCGGACACCACGCGGCGACGGGCGGCCGGGGCGGCGCGCCGGCCCGGCATGACGATCGGCGGCCGGTTCGCTCTGGCCGGGGGCGGACGATCAGCGGTCGTCCCTCCGGTCGGCGCCCTGCCGCCGAGTCATCCGTCCAGTGAATTGACGGAGCGTCAGGAACCAGCTCCAGCAGGAGCTTTGTTCTTGCCCCGCGTGGCACCGCCGCGGCCCCGGAGAATCACTCCGGACTCGCTCAGCATGCGGTGCACGAAGCCGTACGAGCGACCGGTCTCCTCCGCGAGGGCGCGAATGCTCGCCCCGGAGTCGTACTTCCTCTTGAGATCGGCCGCGAGCTTCTCACGCGCGGCACCGGTCACCCGGCTGCCCTTTTTCAGAGTCTCGGCCACCCGTGCCTCCTCGTAGCGTTGCTCGGTCAGATTCCCATGATCACCCATCCACCGCGTCCTGGCCACCCATTCGACAAGGTCCATGCCCGGAACGGGCGGTCCTGCGGTGGTGATCCGAGCGCACAAGGGCGCTCACGCTGAGTGCACGCCCCCGGGAGCGTGCCGCCGTTCGACGCGAAAGGGCTGATCAGCAGCGTGGTCCCGGTCACGATCGGGTGGCGGGCCGACGGAAGCTCCTCAAACGGAATGCAGGACCCCTTCATTCCCGGACACGCCGGAAGGACTAGTTTTTCTGGCCCAAAGAGGGGAGGGCCCGTCGACGGCCGGCCGGAGGGCAAAACGAAGGCCCGGTCGTCCGTACGGACGACCGGGCTCCGGGAGAAAGGGATCAGGCCAGCGTGACCAGGTCGGCGTAGGCCGGGCTCCAGAGGTCCTCGACGCCGTCCGGGAGCAGGATGATCCGCTCCGGCTGGAGCGCGTCGACCGCGCCCTCGTCGTGGGTGACGAGCACGACCGCACCGGAGAACTCGCGCAGCGCGCCGAGGATCTCCTCGCGGCTGGCCGGGTCCAGGTTGTTGGTCGGCTCGTCGAGCAGCAGCACGTTGGCGCTGGAGACCACCAGGGTGGCCAGCGCGAGACGGGTCTTCTCACCACCGGAGAGCACCCCGGCCGGCTTCTCCACGTCGTCCCCCGAGAACAGGAAGGAACCGAGGATCTTGCGGACCTGGACCAGGTCCATGTCCGGCGCCGCCGAGCGCATGTTCTCCAGCACCGAGCGGTCCGCGTCCAGCGTCTCGTGCTCCTGGGCGTAGTAGCCGATCTTCAGGCCGTGGCCCGGGATCACCTCGCCGGTGTCCGGCTGCTCCACCCCGGCCAGCATCCGCAGCAGGGTGGTCTTGCCGGCGCCGTTGAGGCCCAGGATGACGACCCGCGAGCCCCGGTCGATGGCCAGGCCCACGTCGGTGAAGATCTCCAGCGAGCCGTAGGACTTGGACAGTCCGCTAGCCGTCAGCGGGGTCTTCCCGCACGGGGCCGGGTCCGGGAAGCGCAGCTTGGCGACCTTGTCGTTCGCCCGCACCGTCTCCAGCCCGGACAGCAGCTTCTCCGCGCGGCGGGCCATGTTCTGCGCGGCCACCGTCTTGGTCGCCTTGGCGCGCATCTTGTCCGCCTGCGCGTTCAGCGTGGCGGCCTTCTTCTCGGCGTTGGCCCGCTCGCGCTTGCGGCGCTTCTCGTCGTCCTCACGCTGCTGCTGGTACTGCTTCCAGCCCATGTTGTAGACGTCGATGGTGGAGCGGTTGGCGTCCAGGTAGAAGACCTTGTTGACGACCGTCTCGACCAGGTCGACGTCGTGCGAGATGACGATGAAGCCGCCCTTGTAGGTCTTCAGGAAGTCCCGCAGCCAGGCGATCGAGTCGGCGTCGAGGTGGTTGGTCGGCTCGTCGAGCAGCAGCACGTCGGAGTCGGAGAACAGGATCCGGGCCAGCTCGACGCGGCGGCGCTGACCACCGGAGAGGGTGTGCAGCTCCTGGTTGAGGATGCGGTCCGGCAGGCCCAGCGCGGCGGCGATGGTGGCGGCCTCGGCCTCGGCGGCGTACCCGCCCTTGGTGAGGAACTCGGTCTCCAGGCGGGCGTACTTCTTCATCGCGTTGTCGCGGGTGGCGCCCTTGCCGTTCGCCATCCGGTCCTCGTTCTCGCGCATCTTGCGCAGCACGCTGTCCAGGCCGCGGGCGGAGAGGATGCGGTCCTTGGCGAGCACGTCGAGGTCGCCGGTGCGCGGGTCCTGCGGCAGGTAGCCGACCTCGCCCGAGCGGGTCACCGTGCCCGCCGCCGGGATGCCCTCGCCGGCCAGCACCTTGGTGAGCGTGGTCTTGCCGGCGCCGTTGCGCCCGACCAGGCCGATCCGGTCGCCGGGGGCGACCTTGAAGCTCGCGGACTCGATCAGGATCCGGGCGCCGGCACGCAGTTCGAGGCCGTTGGCGGAAATCATGGCTGGGACTACTCCTGGGACGTGGGCGGGCGACCGGACGAGGTTCGGGCCGGGAGGCGGGAAGGGGCGTCGTCGACGGGGGCTCGGCGGACCGCGCGGGGCGGCGCCGCTCGCCCGTCAGTGCCCGGAGAGAACAGCCATGACGGCAAGTCTACCGGGCCGCTCGGGTGACCCCCGAGGACGAGGTCCGCTCCGGCCGCTACTGCTGCCGCGCGCCGTCCCCGGCGCAGCCGCCGACCGGCGGGACGGCGGCGAACGGCTCGGCCGGGCTGCCGCAGGCCGCCTCGGGCGCCGCCGCCCGGGTGTCGAAGACCTTGGGCGCGACGATCGGCCCGTCCGAGATCAGCACCCGGCGCCCGTCCAGCGCCTTCATCGTCACACCGGGACCGGCGTTCAGCTGCCAGCCGGTGTTGTCCAGCCGGTAGCCGGAGATCCCGCCGGAGACCTGCTGCCCGCTGCCGTTGGTGCAGCTGCGCGGCACCAGCACCGCGAAGTCGGTGGCCGCCGTGCGCTCCGGGTCGTAGACGCAGTTGCCGGCCGGCTTGGAGTTGTAGCGCAGGTCACCGTCGGCGTCCCGGAAACCCATCGTCAGCTCCGGTGTGACCACCGCCACCCAGGGCGCGGACTCCTGCACGGTGTACAGCGAGGCCGCCGCCCGCACCTTCGCCTGCTGCTTGCGCTGCTCCTCGGTGCGCTTGTCGGCGCCGGGCTCGCCCGCGCCGCGCAGCCAGTCGGCCAGCCCGGGCACCGCGCGGTGCCAGCGCACCTGCTGGTCGCCGGGGCGCACCGAGGTGACCAGGCCGTCGTCCCAGACCACCACGGCGTTCTCCCCGGCCATCTCCAGGTGGAGCGCGGTGGCGCCCTCCCGCTGGTAGGACCAGGCGTGCTCGCCGGTGGCCCGGTGGTACGCCTCCAGGCCCGGGCCCACCCGCAGGTCCAGGTCGGCCGCGTCCAGCGAGGCCGTGGGGTCCGCGCTCGCCTCCGCGGCGCCCTTCGCGGCCACCCGGTCGCCGAACGGGACCGGCTTGTTGGCGTGCGCGGCGGCGCCCGCCACAAGGACCAGCAGCACCGCCAGGGCAGGGAGGATCGATCGGGGGCTGAGGGCACGCGACTTCCAGGACACGGGCGGAGCGTACCTTTCGGCACCCGCGCGAGTCAGCCGGGCTCTCCCGTACGGCCGAACGGCCGAACCCCGCCCGGCGGTTCCCGGCGCCCCGGGCGGGCCCGCCCGCCGACCTGCGCCGTCGGGGCCCGCACCGGCCCGGCGGGCCCCGGAACGGGGCTCCGCGGTAGGGCGCCCGGGGCCACCAGGACCGTTACGGAGGTGATACACGGCACACCTGAACGGCGTTCGAATATCGCCCACTTTAGGGTGACATTCGGCATTTCCTCGCCCGGTCGGCCCTACTGTCGGCAAGGGGTCCGCCACTCTGCGTGGCCCTCCCCGATCCGTCCAGCCCTGCTCCGCCCAGCCCGTGGCACCGTCCGGGGCGACGTCCGAGGAGACACCATGCGATTCGGCCGCCTGGCGCTCGCCGCCGCCACCCTGCTGCTGCTCACCACCGCCAGCGTCCCCGCCGGGACCCCGCTGGGCCAGACCGAGCGGCACTCCCTGTCCTCCGACGCGATCGCGCCCCACGCCCCCGCCCCGCGGCCCGCCGTCCAGCGCCCGGCGCACGAGCCGCCCTTCGGGGCCTTCGTCGGCTCCTGGGACAGCTACATCCCGCAGATCGGCCGCTACGCGCAGTGGCTGGGCGACGCCAACCTCCAGGTCGGCCACACCTATCTGGCGGGCAACGGCTGGGCGGACATCGAGGGCGAGCCGATGGTGCTCGCCATGTGGTCGCAGTGGCGGCAGGCCGACCCGTCCCGGATGCTCGTGCTCGGCGTGCCGATGCTGGTCCCGAGCGAGACAGGCGTGCCGGACGGCGAGGTGGCCCGGCTGCTCGGCCAGGGCGCCCGCGGCGACTTCGACCGGCACTTCCTGCGGCTGGCCCGCCGGCTGGTCGCCCTCGGCGGCGCGGACACCGTGCTCACCCTCGGCTGGGAGATGAACGGCGTCACCTACACCCACCGCTGCAAGCCCGACCCGGCCGCCTGGAAGACCTACTGGCGGCGGATCGTCACGGTGATGCGCTCGGTGCCCGGGCAGCGCTTCCGCTTCGACTTCGCGCCCAACCGGGGGCTGGACGCGATCCCGTGGACCAAGTGCTACCCGGGCGACGACGTGGTCGACATCATCGGCATGGACAACTACGACCAGCCGGCCGGCGGCACCTTCGACGACTACGTGCGCGAGCCGTACGGGCTGCAGGACCAGGTGGAGTTCGCGGCCAAGCGCGGCAAGCAGGTCTCGTACCCGGAGTGGGGGCTGTTCCGCAACGGGGACAACCCGGAGTTCGTGCAGCGGATGGTGGAGTGGATCCGCACCCACGACACCGCGTACCAGACCGTCACCGACTACTGTCCGCACGGCTTCTGGCAGTGCGAGCGCAACCCGCGCTCCAGCGCGCGCTTCCGGCAGCTGATGACCGGCTCCCCCGGGGCCCCGGAACCGGCCGCGCCGGCGGCCCCGGCGGCGCCGGCGCCCTCGGTCGGTCCGGCGTCCCCGGCCTCACCAGCGTCCCCGACCGGGCCGGCGCCGTCGGCCGGCGCGAGCCCCGCTCCGACGGCGCCGCCGGTCCCCGGTCTGCCGGTCGGGCCCGGGATCCCGGTGCCGCCGACCGCTCCGACCGCGCCCACCGCGCCGATCGCCCCCGCCCCGCCGACCCCGCCGGCGGGCCTGCTCGGGCTCCCGTAGCGGCCGGCGGGGCCGGGGCGGGGGCTCAGCTGCGGCGGCGGGCCGCCAGCGCCTCCTTGAGGCGCGGCGCCCGGGTGCTGAGCAGGTGCACCGCCGCCCGCCGGCCGCGTACCGCGCCGCTCCGGGCGGCGGCCGCCGGGGCCGCGCCGCGCGGGCCGAACAGCAGCCGTTCGTTGGGCAGCCGGTCCGGGCGCCAGCGCTGCTTGTACGGCTCCTGGCCGCGCAGCAGGCTTATCACCGGGATCCCGGCGCCCAGCGTCTCGTCCAGCGCGGCACCGAACAGCAGGCCCGCGATGTCCAGCCGCTCCCGCAGCTCCGGGTGCGCGCCGTACAGGTAGAGGCCGCTGAAGGACGGACAGAGCAGCACCAGGTCGACGGCGACCAACTCGCCGTCCAGCCAGAACTGGTGGACGGCCGCCCGGCCGGTGGCGACCAGCCCGGCGGTGGACTCGGCGAGGTGCCGGGCGAACCGCTCGGTGCGGTGCTCCGGGGTGACGCCGCGCTCCTGCCACTGCAGGAAGTGCAGCCGCAGCAGCCCGTCCAGCGCCCGCGGCACCTCCTGCGGGCTCGTCGCCCGCACCTCCACACCCGACTCGGCGATCTTGCGCAGCTTGACCCGGGTGCGCTGGGCGGTCTTGCCCGGCACCCGCTTGAGCAACTGGTCCATCGGGGCGGCCGGCAGGTACTGGCAGAGCGAGTCGGCGTACCGGCGGCGGCGGCCGCGCCACTGGTCGAAGACCCGCTGCACGGCGGCCTCCGGGCGGACCTCGCGCAGCTCCAGGCTGTGCCAGGGGCGGGTGAGCGGCAGGGCCGCGGCGAACTCGGCGGCGGCGCGGTCGGCGCAGTCGTCGTCCAGCAGCACGTCGGTGAAGTCGATCAGCCCGGCGCCGAGGCCGGTCAGGCCGCCGAACGGGCCGCCGCGCCGGCGGAAGGCGCCCGCGCCGACCAGCCGGCCCTCCCGGCGCACCAGCACCACCAGCAGGGCTCCGGGGGTGCCGTAGTGGCGCCACCAGGAGCACTGCCAGGCGGCGGACTGGAAGAAGGTGGCCGTCCGGCAGCGGGCGACCAGGTCGTCCCACTCCTCGGCCAGGGTGTCGAGGGCGTCGTCCTCACGGCGCAGCTCGGTGGTCCAGCGGGGGGCGCGGGCCTGGGCGGGCAGGCCGGCCACGGGGGTGACGGCCTCGGTGCTCATCGTCCGCTCCCGGAGGCCGCCCCGGCCCCGACGGGCTCGGGCTCGGGTACCGCGGCGGGGTCGGGTACGGCGGCGGGCTCGGGTACGGCGGCGCGCGGACGCGGGGTGGTCGCGGCCGGCGCCTCCCCCGCGGGGGCCGCTCCCGCCTCGGCCGGCGCGCCGTTCCGGCGGCGGGTCATCATCACCAGCGCGCCGATCAGCACCCCGGCCGCGCCGCCGACCGCGACGTCCAGCCGGCCGGAGGGCGTGGTCGGCTTCTCGGGCTCCGCGGCGGCGGCCAGCGGGACCAGCCGCACGCCGGTCTCCTTGCTGGTGGTGTTGGCGAAGGCGACCAGCGAGCGGGACACCGCGTCGGCCGCCAGCACGGCCTCCTGCGGCCGGTCGCCGGTGCCGGTGATCTCGATCATCGGGGCGTCCGGCGAGGTGGTGCCGTGCACCAGGGTCTCCAGCTCGCCCAGGCCGTGCCCGGTCTCGGCGGCGGCCCCCGCGAGCACCTGCGGCTGACCGGCCAGCCGGCCGTACGCCTGGGCGAAGTTGACCGCGGTGACGGCCTCGCCCTGGTTCTCGGGCACCACGATCACGTAGGAGTTGGCGGCGTACGAGGGCTGGGCCACGAGGGCGTACCCGGCTCCGGCGACGGCACCCAGCGGCACCGCGAGGACCACCGGCCACCAGCGGCCGACCAGCCGGCGGACACTACTGCGCGGTTCGGTCATGGGGAACTCCTTGGCTGTGGGGGCCGCCCGGCCGGCGGCCCGGGGACTGCGGGGGTGCTGTCGGCTCAAACCCCGGCCAGCCGGTCGTAGAGGGCACCGAGGTCGGCGGCCACCCGGACGATGTCGTAGTGGCCGACCGCGGGGGGCCGGGGCAGCGGGTCGGTGGTGTGGCCGTCGAGGCGGCGCCGGTCGCGCAGGTCGCGCAGCGCGGCCGTGTAGGCGGCGGCCTCGGAGGGGATCCGGCGGGCCTGCGGGGCGGCGCCGGGCGGCAGTTCGTCCAGCGCCGGGCAGGCGCTGTGGCGCACCGGCAGGCCGGCCGCCAGCCCCTCCAGCACGCCGAGGCCGAAGGTCTCCTCGGCGGAGGGGGCGGCGAGCACGTCCAGGGCGGTGAGCAGGTCGGGCACGTCGTCGCGCTCGCCGGTGAGCACCAGGCGGTCGCGCACGCCGAGGGCGGCGGCCCGCCGCTCCAGGGCGGTCCGCTCGGGGCCCTCGCCGATCAGGACCAGGCGGGCCGCGCCGTCCAGCCCGGCCAGCGCCTCCAGCAGGACCGGGAAGCGCTTGCCCGGGACCAGCCGGCCGATCCCGCCGACCACCCAGCTCCCCGGTGGCAGGCCGAGTTCGGCGCGCACCCGGGCGCGGGTGGCGGCCCGGTCGGCGGACGGGCGCCGGTAGCGGGCGGCGTCGATGCCGTTGGGGATCAGCTCGACCCGGGCCGCCGGGACGCCCCAGGCGTGCAGGGTTCCGGCGACCTGCCGGGAGACCGCGACGGTGGTGGTGCCCAGACGTTCGGCGGCCAGGTAGAGGCCCTTGACGCCGCGGGTGACCGGGCGGCCCTCGATCACCCCGGCGTGCAGCGAGTGCTCGGTGGCGACCACCGCCCGCACCCCGGCCAGCCGGGCGGCCGCCCGGCCGTACAGTCCGGCCCGGTAGAGGTGGGTGTGCACCAGGTCGTAGCGCCCGGCCCGGATCCGGCCGGCCAGCCGGGGCAACGCGCCGACGTCCCGGTTGCCGCGCATGCCGAGGTGGTGGACGGTGACGCCCTCGGCGCGCAGCGCGGCGGCCACCGCACCGGGGTTGGTCAGCGCGAGCACCTCGCAGTGCTGGTGGGCCGGCAGGTGGCGGAGCAGCAGCTGGAGCTGGCGCTCGGCTCCCCCGGAGGCGAGGCCGGTGACGATGTGGAGGATCCTCACTGCCCTCTCCGGCGGCGGTCGGCGCGCGCCGCCAGGCGCTGGCGGCGCAGCTCGGCGACGGTGTCGCGCAGCCGGTGGCGGCCGCGCTTGGCGCGCAGGCGCCAGGCGCCGTCGCGGTCGCCGACGTAGCAGCGCGGCAGCGCGTACCGGCCGGTGAGCGGGGAGTGCCCGATCGCGCAGGCGTAGTCGTAGCCGGCGTCCCGGACGGCCTGGGTGGCGGCCAGGTCGACCGCGCCGTAGGGGTAGCAGAAGCCGGTGACCGGCCCGTCGACCACCTCCTCCAGGACCCGGCGGCTCTCCCTGGTCTGGGCGGCGAGGACGTCGGCGGGCAGGCCGGTGAGCGCCTGGTGGCCGAGGCCGTGCGAGCCGATCTCCCAGCCCGCGGCGGCGAGGTCGGTGACCTCCTGGACGGTGAGCAGGGTCTTCCGGGGGCCCTCGGTGTCCCAGTCGTTGGCGCGGCCGAGCAGGTCGGCGACCACGTACGCGGTGGCGGTGAAGCCGTACGCCTGGAGGATCGGCACGGCGTACCGGGCGAAGTCGGCGTAGCCGTCGTCGAAGGTGAGGCCGACCAGCCGGTCGGCCCGCCCGGCCGCCCGGGCCCGCATCAGCTCCCGCACCGAGACCCCGCGCCGGCCGCGCCGGTGCAGCCAGGCGATCTGCTCGGCGAACCGCTCGGGGCTGACGGTCAGCTGGTACGGGTCCTCCTTCTCGACGGCCACCGAGTGGTACATCAGGATCCACGGCGAGGTGGTCTCGGTGAGCGGCGCCTCGGGCAGCGGGCGCCGGCTTCTGGGCAGTTGCGCCGGTGGTCTGCGGATGGCGGAGCGCGGCGTACCGGTCCGTGACGCGTCGGTGCGCGGCAGGTCGGTGCGCCGGCCGACGGCCGCCGGGGCGGCGAGCCGGCGTGCGCCCGACGGGAACGACCGGACTGATCCCCGTTCAGCATCCATGGGGAGGCTTCCCTTCATCGGCGACAGGTGACGGGCCGGGGACCGGTCCCAGGACCCGCAGGGCGGCACGGACGGGGCCGCGGACCTCGCGGGCGCCCAGGCCGGTGCCCAGGGCGGCGAAGGCCAGCGCGACGGTGAGCCCGCCGAGCGCGGTGGAGAGCAGGGGGTCGGCGGCGAGGCCGGCGGCGGGCGTGCCGAGCGCGGCGGCGCCCGCGGCCGCGGCCAGCAGCCGGGCGTGGCCGCCGAGGACGCGGCGCAGCCGCAGCGGGATGCCGCGCAGGACCAGGCCGTGCAGCAGCAGCGCCGCGGTGGTGGTGATGCCGGCCGCGTTGCCGGCGGCCAGGCCGAGGGCGCCGAACCGGGGGGTGGCGAGCAGGCCGACGGTGACGGTGACGACCAGGCCGAGCGCCATGGCGGCGGCCGGGTACCAGTCGAGCAGCCGGCGTCCGCCGTCCTCGGGGCTGGGGTCGCCGGCCCGCCGGACCACCGGGCGCAGGGAGAAGTAGGGGCGGATCATCACGCCGATCAGCGCCTGGGCGAGCAGTCCGAAGCTGTAGACCCGGATGACGGCGGCGGTGGCGGCGGTGTCCCGGGGACCGAAGGCGCCGCGTTCGAAGAGCAGCTCGACCACCGAGGGGGCGCAGGCCATCAGGAAGGCGGTGCCGAGCAGGACGACCGCGGCCGCCTGGCCGAGGTCCTTCTCCACCCGGTCGCGGGCGGCGGTGACGTCCCCGGCGGCGAGCGCCCGGGCGACCAGCGGGAAGGTGACGGTGCAGATCAGGATCCCGGCCGTCATGGCGAGCTGGGAGACCTTGGCCGCGTAGTTGAGGTGCGAGATGGTGCCGGGCGGCAGCGCCGAGCCGAGGAACCGTTCGATGAAGACCTGGGCCTGGCGGGTGAGGGTGAACACGCCGACCGGCAGCAGGGCGAGCGGGATCAGCACCAGGGCGTTGCGGGAGCGCCGGGCGGCGCCGGGGCGGCCCGGGCCGGACCGCAGCCGGCGCAGGAACGGGCCGACCAGCAGGCCGGCCATCAGCAGGCTGCCGAAGGCCACCCCGATCGCGGCGGCGCGCACCCCCCACAGCGCGTGGCAGGTGAGCAGCACGCCGAGGATGCCGAGGTTGTAGGCGACGTAGATGCCGGCCGGGGCGGTGAACCGGTGGTGGGCGCGCAGGGCGGCGGCGAGGTAGCCGGCCACGCCGAACGGCAGCACGGTGATCGCGGTGATCCGGGTGCAGGTGACGGCGAGGTGCGGGTCGGCCAGGCCGGGGGCGAGCAGGCCGACGAGCCGGGGGGCGCCGAGCGCGGCCCCCAGCGAGAGGGTGGAGAGGGCGAGCAGCAGCCAGGGCAGGGTGGCGCGGACGAGCTGGCGCACCGGGTCGGGGCCGTCGGGGCGCTCCTCGCGGAGCACCAGGGCGAGCGCGAAGGCGGGCACCATGAGGAAGGACATGGCGTCCTCGATGAGCAGCGGCGCGGCGGTCTCGGGCACCGTCCAGGCGACCAGGAAGGCGTCGGTGCCCTGGTTGGCGCCGAAGTAGCGGGCGAGCAGGAGGTCGCGGAGCAGGCCGAGGGCGGAGCCGGCGGCGCTGAGGACGGCGGTGACGCCGAAGGCCCTGGCGAGGAAGCCGCGGCGCGGGCCGGCGGCGGGCGCGGCGGCGGGCGGTGCCTGCCGGGGGGCGGGCAGCGACGGGGAGCCGAGCGTGGTCGGCCGGTCGGTGGTCATGCGCCGGCTCCGGTTGTCGCCCGCTCGCCTCCGGGGCGCTCCGACCCGCTGCCCTTCGGCTCGGGGCGGGACGGGCGGGCCGGGCGGGTGGTCACGGGGCGGGCGGCGTGGGCGGCGAGGCCGAGGACGACCGAGGTCAGCACGGTGGTGGTGCCGCCGATGTCGGCGTAGAGGAAGTCGACCAGGACCCAGGTGAGCAGGGCGAGCGCGGCGAGGCCGGGGCCGCGGGCGGTGCGCAGGCAGCCGAGGAGCAGGCCGAGGAAGAGCAGGCCGTAGGCGGCGATGCCGAGGAGGCCCTGTTCGCTGAGCACCAGGAGGTACATGTTGTGCGGGGAGAGCAGCGGTTCGCGCTGGAAGCCGATGGTGGCGTCGGCGGCGTCGCTGCCGGAGGAGAGCCGCAACGGGGCGTGGCTGTCGCGCAGTTGCTGGAAGGCCTTGGGTCCGGCGCCGGAGACGGGGTGGTCCTGCCAGATCCGCCCGGCGGTGGCCCACAGGTCGTAGCGGTCGGAGACCGACTGGTCGGGGGCCTCGGAGACGGAGCCGATCGAGCTGAGCCGGGCGGTGACGCCGGAGCCGCCGAGGCCGAACCCGCCGACCAGGACGACGGCGGCGGCCGTGCCGAGCACCGCGCCACGGACGGCGAGCCGGGCGTCGGCGCGCAGCAGCAGGACGGCGGCGGCCGCGGCGGTGGCGATCCAGCTGCCGCGGCTGAAGGAGACGGCGAGCGGGAAGGCCAGGAAGGCGGCGGTGACGAACAGCGCCCGCCGCCACCGGGCGTCGCGCTCGCCGAGGCCCAGCGCCAGGGCGGCGAGCAGGCCGTAGCTGACGACGGTGGACATCGCCATGATGTCCAGGGCGCCGAAGGTGCCGACGGCGCGGATCGGACGGCCGGTGTAGGAGGCGCCGGTGCCGGTGAGGAACTGGTGGGCGCCGACCACGCCCTGGATCAGGGCGGCGGTCACGAACGAGCCGAGGACGAGCCGCTGGTCGGTGCGGTCGCGCAGGGAGCAGAGCACGGCGGCGGGCACGAGCACGAAGACCTGGGTGAGCCGGACGAAGCCGGTGAGGCTGGTCGCCGGGTCGATGGAGCCGAGGGTGGCGACCGCGGCGGCGAGCACGATCGCGCCGAACCGCACGGCGTCGGCGCGGCCGATCGCCGGGGTGCGCCCGCGCAGCAGGTTCACGGCGGTGAGCGCGACCAGGGCGAGCGAGGCGAGGTCGGCGGCCGTGACGTGGACGGCGGCGGCGACGTCCTTCTCCCCGGTGGGGACGCACACCAGCAGCACGGTGGCGGCGGCCGGCAGGCTGGGGCGTTCGTGGACGACGCGCCCCGCGCGCCGTAACAGCTCGGCGGGGCGCGGGGGTGCGGCGAGGGTCAGGGCCACGGCGTTGATCAGCTCCCGTCCGGGTGGAGCATGAGGGCCGCGGTGCGGCACAGGATCTTGACGTCCTGCCAGAGGCTCCAGCTCTCGATGTAGCGGTTGTCGAAGCGGGCCCGGTCCTCGATCGAGGTGTCCCCGCGCAGGCCGTTGACCTGGGCAAGGCCGGTGAGGCCGACCGGGACGCGGTGGCGGTCCGCGTACTCGGGGTAGGCCTGGCTGAACCGCATGACGAAGTAGGGGCGTTCGGGGCGCGGGCCGACCAGGCTCATGTCGCCGCGCAGCACGTTCCACAGCTGCGGGAGCTCGTCGAGGGAGCTGCGGCGCATCAGCCGGCCGACGGCGCCCATCCGGTGGTCCTGGGAGATGTTCCAGCGGGTGGCGGACTCGTGCTCGTTGCTCGGCCGCAGGGTGCGGAACTTGAGGACGGTGAAGACCCGGCCGTCGAGCCCGGTGCGCTGCTGGCGGAAGAGCACGCCGGGGCCGGTGTCGAAGCGGACGGCGAGCGCGCACAGGGCGAGGACGGGCGCGAGCAGCAGCAGGCCGATCGCGGCGGCGGTCACGTCCAGGGCCCGCTTGGCGGCCCAGCCGGGACGGCGCGTCGCGGCGCGGCCGACCCGCAGGCAGGGGAAGCCCCAGAGGTGGTCGGCGCCGGCCAGTCGTCCGGCGGCGAGCGAGCCGTACTCGCGCAGCGCGGGCACCAGCCAGACCTGGCAGCCGAGCCGGGCGGCGTCGCGGAGGGTGGCGGCGGTCTCGGCCTCGTCGGCGGCGCCGGCGGTGGCCACCACGTGGTGGACGCGGTGGCGGCGGATCTCGCGTTCCAGGACCTCGCGACCGCCGAGCACCGGCAGGTCGGTGTCGCCGGCGAGCAGCGGCGGGTCGGCGTCGAGGAAGCCGACCGGGCGCATCCCGTACTCGCCGCGCTCGCTGAGGGCGGCGGCGACCCGGCGGCCGAGCCGGCCGGCGCCGAGCACCAGGACCGGGCTGGGGCGGCTGCGGCGGATCCGGCGCACCAGGTGGTAGAGGAGGGCGCGGCCGAGGACGGCGAGCACCAGCTGGGTGCCGAGCAGGACGGTGAGCCGGGCCGGGGTGGCCGGGCCCGAGTCGGGCCAGCGGCCCTCCAGGCAGCCGGCGAGGCTGATCGCGAAGGCGGTGGCGACGACGGCCCGCGCGGTGAGGGCGGGCAGTTCGTCGAGCACGGAGAGGGTGAGCCGGGTGCGGTAGAGGCCGCCGGCCAGGTTGAGCAGGACCAGCAGGGGCAGCAGGGCGGCGACACCGAGCAGCGGTGCGACCCGCACGGCCGGGTCGAGGGCGCGGTTGGCGGTACCGGTGGCGGTGCACAGGGCGAGCGCGTCGACGGCGACCAGGGCGACGGGCAGTGCGAGCCGGGTGCGGACCGGGCGGCGGTGCCGGCGGGGCGGCGGGGCGGTGCGGGTCTGGGCGGACCGCGTCGGGCGGTCGAGCAGCCCGGTGGCGGGGCGGGGCGCTCCGGACAGGGGCCGGCCCGGCCGTGGCACGCTGTCGTGGTCAATGGTCATCGGCGGACGAACTCCCCTGCTGTGTGCCCGGGGTGACGGCGGTCCGGCACCGGTTGGCCCGGGGCGGCCGTCCCGGCCCGGTGAGTGCGGTCCTGACAGCTCCTGCTGCCGCTGACGGCATTCGGTTTTCCCGCGAATTCCCGGCGCGAAATCGAAACGAAGCAGGCAAACTCAGACGTTACCGAAAACCTGGTTGAATGCTGGAAGTTGACTTGCCGTTTCATTCCAGCCGCCCATTAATAGGTATTTCGGATTTAGCCCCCCACCCACAACCGGTGGAGGGTGCGAATACGTCGGCGCCTGAACGGCGGGGCATTCACGGCATGTGAAACGATCAGATCCGCTGCGGGACACGGGCCCGGCGCCGTCCGGGCACCGGCCCGGCGCCCAGCAGATCCCGGTAGAGCGCGTCGACCTGTTCGACGACCGATCGAACGTCATGACGGGCCGCGGCGTGCTCGCGCAGCCGGGCACCGCGTCGCTCGCATTCGATCGGATCGGACAGCGCTTCGGCCATTCGGGTGATGAGCGCGGAGACGTCCTCGGAAGGCACCAGGGCGCCGGCGCGTTCGGACGGCGGCAGGCACTCGCGGGCCCCGGGCACGTCGGTCAGCAGCACCGGCCGGCCGGAGGCCATCGCCTCCAGCGGGGCCAGCGCCATGCCCTCCCAGCGCGAGGGCAGCACCACCAGATCAGCCGCGGCCAGCCAGGGCCGCGGGTCCGCGACATCGCCGACCAGCCGGACCCGGGACGGCTCGGCGCCCTCCCGGACCACGGCGGCCAGCCGGGCCTCCTCCGGGCCGCCGCCGACCAGCGCCAGCCGGGCCGCCGGCACCCGGCGCCGCACCTCGGGCCAGGCGGCGAGCAGCACGTCCTGCCCCTTCTGGCGGCAGAGCCGGCCCACGCAGACCGCGAGCGGGGCGGCCGGCTCCAGGCCGAGCGCGATCCGGGCGGCCCGGCGGTCGGCGGGCGCGTAGTGGCGCACGTCCACGCCGTTGGGCACCACCGCCCAGTCGGCGTGCAGCCCGGCGGCGACGCCGTCGGCCCGCTCCTGGACGGAGACGCAGAGCAGCCGGTGCGCCCAGCGGGTCGCGTACCGCTCCCAGCGCAGGGTGGCGGCGGCGAGCGCGCCGTCCACGGCGGCGAAGGACCAGGCGTGCGGCTGGAAGACGGTCGGCACCGCGCCGCGCACGGCCAGCCGGCCGGCCAGTCCGGCCTTGGCGCTGTGCAGATGGAGCACGTCGGGCCCGGCGGCCCGGACGATCCGGCGCAGCCGCCAGACCTCGGCGGCGGTGGCCGGGCCGGGCGAGCGCCGGGCCGGCCACTCCTGGACCAGCGCGCCGACGGCGGCGGCCTCCTCGGCGAGCCGGCCGCCGGGCGGACAGGCGACCAGCACCCGGTGGCCGGCCTCGCGCTGACCGCGGACCAGATCGACCACGACGCGGGCCACTCCGCCGTCGACGGGCTGCGAGATGTGAAGGATCGTCATATGCACAAGCGGCGAGCCTAGGCTGGCCGCGCGGCGCCCGGTGGCCGTCGTCACCCGCAGGTGGCGGGGCGTCCACCCGTACGGCACGCCGCTCGTACGGGTGGACGAACTCGTCGAATTCCTGGACGAGTCGAGGGTGAGGTCCGAAAGACCGGAACCCGGTGGTCCAGCGGGGCTCAGCGGACCTCGGCGGCCAGGTTGGCGAGCACCTGGTCGTGGATCCGGTTCAGGCCCTTGGGCGCGAAGGTGCGCTCGAAGAAGCCGCCGATACCGGTCGCGCCCTGCCAGGTGGCCGTGACGGTGACCTTCGTCCGGCCCTCGCCGGCCGCCGCGACGGTCCAGGTGATCACCATGCTGGAGTTGGCGTCCTTCTCCACCAGCTGGTCCGGGCGCGGCGCCGAGACGGTGAACAGGCAGTCGCGGATCCGCTTCTCGGTGGCCTGCAGCTTCCAGTGCACCTGGGTGCCGGCCCCGGCGCCGCCGACCCGGACCTCGTACTCGCTGTACTGCTCGGGCAGCAGCTTGGGGCGGGTCACCTGGTAGTCGGCCAGGGCCTCGTACACCCGCTCGGGGGCCGCGTCGTAGACCCGCTCGGTGGTGGCCTGCACCTGTCCCATGGTCGTGCTCTCCTTGTACGGTCGTCCGGCGCCGGATTGTCGTCCGGGTGGTACCGGCAAGCCAATCACAGCGGACCCCGGACGGCGGGCGGCGCCCTCCCCGGCGGAGCGGACGTTAGGGTGGCGGATGTGCTCGAACAGGTGACAGCAGTGCGCTACGTCGACCCGCTGCGGGCCGGCGGTTCCGTGCCCGGTGTGGTGGAGACCGACGACCTGGGCACCTACGTGGTGAAGTTCAGCGGAGCCGCCCAGGGCCGCAAGGCGCTGGTGGCGGAGGTGATCGTCGGCGAGCTGGCCCGGCGGCTCGGCCTGCCGGTGCCCGAGCTGCGGCTGGTCGACTTCGACCCGGCGGTCGCCGACGGCGAGCCGGACCCCGAGATCCAGGAGATCCTGCGGGCCAGCCGCGGGCTCAACCTCGGCATGGACCTGCTGCCCGGCGCCCGCGACTTCCGGCCCGGCATGATCGAGGTCGACCCGGTCGAGGCCGGCCGGGTGGTCTGGCTGGACGCGCTCACCGGGAACGTCGACCGGACGGTGCACAACCCCAACCTCATGGTCTGGCACCGGAAGCTGTGGCTGATCGACAACGGCGCCGCACTGGTCTTCCACCACCGCTGGTCCGCCGCCGAGGCGTCCGTCGGCAAGCGGTACGACCTCAGCGCGCACGCCCTCGGCGGGTACCGCCCGGACGTCGCGCTGGCCGACGAGGAGCTCGGGCCGCTGGTCACCGTCGGGCTGCTGGAGGAGGTACTGGCGCTGGTACCGGACGCCTGGCTGGCCGACGAGCCGGGATTCGGCTCGGTCGGGGAACTGCGCCGGGCCTATGTGAACCACCTGGCGGCGCGGGCGGTGCTCTCCGCCGAGTGGCTGCCGGAGGGGTTCTCCACCCCGGAGCAGCTGCGCGAGGCGGAACGGCGGCGGGCGGCGCGGACCAGGGCGGGGCGGCCGGCCTGGCTGCGGGAGGTGCCGGACCTGCACGGCAAGCCGTCGGTGGAGACGGTCCGGGAGCACCACTTCGAGTGATCCGGGCACGCGAACGGGGGCGGGACTCGACGTCCCGCCCCCGTTCGGCGGCTCAGGGTGTCAGCCGGTCAGCCGTGGCTCACCGCCACCACTGGGCGGCCTTCTCGGCGTTGATGATGCCCGCGCCGTAGAAGCCGTTGTCGTCCACGCCGCCCTCGCAGGTGGCGGTCCACTCGCCGGCGCCGCCCGGGTTGTACGGGGCGGTCGGGCAGCCGTGCGACTCGGCCTGGTTGGTCAGCAGCTCGGTGAGCTCGTCCGCGTTGGCCCACGGGTGGGTGCTGGCGAGCAGGGCGAGCACGCCGGCGGCGTGCGGCGAGGCCATCGAAGTGCCCTGCATGTAGCCGTACTTGCCGCCCGGGATGGTGGACAGCACGCGGCCGTTCTGGTCCGGGGTGTTCGGGAGCTGGTAACGGCGGTCGCCACCGGGGGCGGCCACGGTGACCTTGTTCTTGCCGTAGCTGGAGTAGTACGCCTTCTCGCCGTTGACGCCCACCGAGGAGACCACGACGACGCCGTCCAGCTCGGTCGGCAGGTTCAGGCAGTCCTGGGTGATCGGGCGCTCACCGGGGGTGGTGTCGTCCGGGCTGGCGACGTCCTTGGTCTTGTGGGCCAGGTCGATGTTCTCGTTGCCGGCCGCGGCCACGTTGAGGACGCCCTTGCGCTGCGAGAACTCGACGGCGCGGCGGACGGCGGTGGTGATCGCCGCCTGGTCCGCGTCGTTCTGGCAGTTGAACATCCACGGGTCGACGAAGTAGCTGTTGTTCGTGATCTTGAACTTGTGCTCACCGGCCCAGACGAAGCCGCAGATCGCGTACTCCGGGTAGATGAAGCCGCCGTCGTCGACGACCTTCACCGCGGCGAGCTTGACGTTCGGGGCGATGCCCTCGATGCCCTTGCCGTTCTTGGCGGCGGCGATGCTGCCGGCCACGTGGGTGCCGTGGTCACCGTCGACGCCCGGCTGCCAGGCCTCCCAGGCGGTGTTCGGCTTGCCGCCGTCGATGCAGGAGACCGACTGCGAGGCGTCGATGTTGGCGGCGAGGTCCTCGTGGGTGCCGTCGATGCCGGAGTCCAGCACGCCGACGGTGACCTTGTCACTGCCCAGGGACAGCTTGTGGGCCTTGTCCACGCCGATCTGACGCATGTCCCACTGGTTGGCCCACAGGGGCTCCTCGCCGGCGGCGGCGGTACCGGTCGGGGCCGCGGCGACCTCGGCGACCCGGTCCTCGGAGGCGGTGATGCCCTTGGTCCGGCTGGCACCGACCGACTCGACGCCCTTGGCCTGCCGCAGCTTGGCGGCGAACCTGGTGTCGTTCGAGCGGGCGATCACCACGCCGATCTGCTCGTAGGAGTACACGACGGTGCCGCCGAGGGTCGTGATCGCCTTCTCGACCTTCTGCACCTGGCCGTGGTTGGCCTTGGTGTTGACGACGTAGCTGAGCAGCGGACCGGTCGTCGGCTCCGACCCGGAGGCCGCGACGGCGGTGCCGGACGGCAGCGCGAGGGCGCCGGCGGTGGCGAGCACGAGGCCCACTGCCGCGTACCGGGTCCGGCTGATCCGAGGAACACTCATAGGGGTTGGCCCTCCCGAGTCGTCATGCAGCAGCTGCGGTTGGCAGGTGCACTTGGAATGATCGGGACGCTAGTGAACAAGTGTTGCAATCCGCAAGAGGTAGTCATCTAATCGTCACAAATGGTCCACCCACGGAAGGTATGACTCCGCTCTTCCTGGGCAGGGCCGGGCGATCGGACGACCGCGGGAGCACACCGCGTCGGGAGCCACACCCTAGTCAGCGCGACCGAGGGGGGAACAGGAGTCCGGGGCGGCCGGAAGCGGCCAGTGGCGGATCGTCGCCAAGCGGCGGCGGCGGACGGTCAGAGCGCGTACAGTCGGCGGGCGTTGTCCGCCGCCACCCGGCGGGCCGGCCGCTCGGCGTCGGCCGCGGCGCACGCGCCGTCGGCGCGCCAGCCGTCCGGCAGGGCGCCCGGGCCGTGCCGGAACCGGGCCGCGCCGACCAGGTACGGCCCGGGCAGGCCGTAGGCGTCCGTGGAGAACGGCAACTTGCCGAACGGGACCGGCTCCAGCATCTCCCCGCGCACCGCCGCCGCGCGGGGGCCGACGTGGGAGGTGGTCAGACCGGGGGCGGTGTACCCCAGCGGGAAGGCCTGGGCCACCAGACAGGTGTCCGGGCCGGCGGCGGCCAGCAGCCGGCGGGTGGCCTCCGGGGCGCCGAGTTCGCGCCGCCGGGCGAGGTACTCCGCGGCCGGGGCGTGCGCGGGCAGCCCGGGCGCGGGCGGGCACCAGCGGCGGACCGCCAGGCCCAACGCGCCGTCGAACGGCGAGGCGCCCGGCGCGGGCGGACGGTCGGACTCGGTGAGCAGCCCCGCCGGCGCCTGGTCGGACAGCTCGGCCGTCGGCACGCCGTGGCAGTGGTGGTCGACCAGCGCCGGGACGTCCGGTGACGGCACCGGTCAGTACCGCCAGCGGGTGGCGGCGGCCAGTTCCTCGGGGGTGGCGTCGGCGTACTGCTCGCGCTCGGCCTCGCGGACGGCGAGCACGGCGCCGTGCAGCGGCTCGCCGAGTGCCTCGCGCAGCAGCGCGGAGCGGCGGAAGGCGGCGAGCGCCCCGGCGGGGCCGGAGGGCAGCCGGGGGACGGTGCCGGGCGCGGCCTGCGCCGGGTCGCCGGTGAACTCCGCCGGAAGCGCGAGGCGTTGGTCCAGCCCGGCGAGGCCGGCGGCGAGCACCCCGCCGACCGCCAGGTAGGGGTTGGCGGTGGCGTCGAAGCACTTGATCTCGGCGTTGGCGGCCGAGGCTCGCTCGCCGGTGGAGCCGGTGACCAGGCGCAGCGCGGCCTCCCGGTTCTCCAGGCCCCAGCACTGGTAGGCGCCGGCCCAGTGCGAGGGGACCAGCCGCAGATAGCTCGCCGGGCTGGAACAGCCGAGCACCAGCAGCTCGGGCAGCGCGCCGAGGACCCCGGCGAGGAAGCCCTCGGCCTCGGCGGTGAGGCCGTGCGGGCCCGGGCCGCCGTGGGCGAGGTTGTGGCCGTCCCGCCAGAGGCTGAGGTGGAGGTGGCCGCCGTTGCCGACCCCGCCGGCCTCGACCGCCGGGGCGAAGGAGACCCGCAGGCCGTGCCGGGCGGAGACGGCCCGCACGGTGTGCCGGATCAGCACCGAGGTGTCGGCGGCCTCGACCGGCCCCTCGGGGGCGACCGACACCTCGAACTGGCCGGCCGCGTACTCGGGGTGGATCTGGAGCACGGTCAGGCCCTGCTCGGTGAGGGCGCGGAGCACGTCGCGCAGGTAGTCGGAGAGCTCGGTGAGCCGCTGCATGCCGTAGGCCGGGCCCGCCGTCGGGTAGCGGGGCTCCTCCTGGGGCGGGCCCGCCAGCGCGACCACCCACTCGATCTCGATGCCGGCCTTCAGCGCCAGCCCGCGCTCGGCGGCGGCCGCGACCGTCCGGCGGGCGAAGAGCCGCTGGCAGCCCGGGTGCGGGGCGCCGCCCTGGGTGTAGCGGTCGCCCGGCGCCCAGGCCCAGCCCGGCTGGGCGGCGAGCGGGACGATCCGCTCGACGTCGGGGTAGAGCCGCAGGTCCCCGGTGGGGCCGCCGATCAGCGGGCTGGTGACGATGGTGTCGTCGGCGAGGAAGACGTCGAAGCAGGGGGCGGCGCCCACCCCCCACTGGGCGGCGTGCACCAGGCCGCCGAGCGGAACGGCCTTGACCCGGGCGATGCCGGCGTTGTCCACCCAGGTGACGGCGACGGCCTCGGCCCCGGCGGTGCGCAGCCGGTCGACCGCCGCCTGGGCGCGCTCCCCGCGCTCGGCCCGGTCGGCCCGGGGCGGCGGCACGGCGTCGCCCTCGGCCTGCCCGGCCGCCCAGGGGGTGGACCCGGAGGGGGGCTCGGGGCGGTCCGTGGCCACGGTTCCAGTGCTCATGGCCCCATGCTCCCCCGCCCCGTGGGGGCGCGTAACTCCCCTATCGGGTGGTCCGAACGGACGTCCGTCCACCGCCGTCCCCCGCGCGGGTGATCGCCCGCCGGTGAGCGGCGGAGAAACAGCGCCCGGCCCCCTTCCTACCGGCGAGTAGCTTCGCTACAGTGTCGGCACGCACCACCGTCGGGCTTCGGGAGCCGCACCGACGGGGGCGCCGTCCGCCGCGCGGGACTCGCGCGGAGCGGGCGGCGTGTGGCGGTGCTTTCGTTCACCGGCCGGTGCCGCGGATCGCGGCCGCGGCCGGGGCATCTCTCCTCCGAGTTCAGCGTGTGTTCAGAACCGCTTCCTCACGCGAGCGCCTGAGTACCACGGCACACCCCCAGCATGTCCGGAGCGGACCGGCGGCTGCGCGGTGGCCGCAACCGTCATCCCCCCGCCCCGCGCGCGGACCCTCCTCCGGGGGCGCGCCCTCCGGAGCGCGCGCGGGCCTTCCATGACAAGGAGTCAGGACTGATGGAGCGTCCCTTCCCCACGGTGGCCGTGGTCGGCCTCGGCACGATGGGTGCCGGCGTCGCGGTCGCGGTCGCCGGCACCGGCCGCCGGGTCATCGGCATCGAGGCCGACGCCGCCTCGGCCGCCCGGGCGCTGGCCCGGATCGAGCAGGCGACCGCGCACGCGGTGACCCGCGGGCGGCTCACCGCCGAGGAGCGGACCGGGCTGCTCGCCCGGATCGCCGTCGGCCACGCGCTGGACGCCGCCGCCGGGGCCGACCTCGTGATCGAGGAGGTCCCCGAGCAGCTGGAGCTGAAGCGGGAGGTCTTCGCCGAGCTGGACCGGATCTGCCCGGCCTCGACCGTGCTCGCCACCGGCACCACCGCGCTGTCGGTGACCCGGATCGCCGCCGCCACCGCCCGCCCCGACCGGGTGCTCGGCCTGCACTTCTTCAACCCCGTGCACACCATGAAGCTGGTCGAGGTGGTGCGCACCGTGCTCACCGCCCCGCAGGTGGCCGAGGAGGCCGCGGCCTTCGCCCGGGACCTCGGCAAGGAGCCGGTGGCGGCCGGCGACCGGGCCGGTTTCGTGGTCAACGGCCTGCTCTTCGCGTACCTCAACCAGGCCGCCGCGATGTACGAGTCCAAGTACGCCACCCGGGAGGACATCGACGCCGCGATGCGGCTCGGCTGCGGCCTGCCGATGGGCCCGCTGGCGCTGCTCGACCTGATCGGCGTGGACACCGCCCGCACCGTCCTGGAGGCGATGTACGAGCAGTCCAGGGACCGGCTGCACGCGCCCGCGCCGATCCTCGGCCAGCTGGTCGCGGCCGGGCTGCTGGGCCGCAAGACCGGCCGCGGCTTCTACACCTACGAGGCGCCCGGCTCCTCGAAGGCGGTCGACGCGGTCACCGGCCCGGCGCGGCCGGAGGCCCCCGGCCGTCCGGTGCGCAGCGTCGGCGTCTGCGGCTCGGGCACCATGGCCACCGGCATCGTCGAGGTGTTCGCCAAGGCCGGCTACCCGGTCATGCTGGCCGCGCGCAGCCTGGAGAAGGCCGAGCGGGCCAAGGCGCGGCTGGCGAAGTCCCTGGAGCGCTCGGTGGCCAAGGGCCGGCTGAGCGGGGAGCAGCGGGACGCCGCGCTGGCACTGGTCACGCCGGTCGGGCAGTACGGCGAGCTGGCCGAGGTGGACCTGGTGGTCGAGGCGGTCGCCGAGGACCTCGCGGTCAAGCGCGAGCTGTTCACCGCCCTGGACGCGATCGTCAAGCCGGGCGCGGTGCTGGCCACCACCACCTCCTCGCTGCCGGTGATCAGCTGCGCCTCGGCCACCACCCGGCCGCAGGACGTCATCGGCATGCACTTCTTCAACCCGGCGCCGGCGATGCGGCTGGTCGAGGTGGTCTCCACGGTGCTGACCGCGCCGGACGTCACGGCGACCGTGCTGGAGCTGTGCGCCTCGGTGCGCAAGCACCCGGTGGAGTGCGGGGACCGGGCCGGGTTCATCGTCAACGCGCTGCTCTTCCCCTACCTGAACGACGCGGTGCGGATGCTCCAGGAGCACTACGCGACGGTGGACGACATCGACACCGCGATGAAGCTCGGCTGCGGGTACCCGATGGGCCCGTTCGAGCTGCTGGACGTGGTCGGCCTGGACGTCTCGCTGACCATCGAGCAGGTGCTGCACCAGGAGTTCCGCGAGCCGGGTCTGGCGGCGGCGCCGCTGCTGGAGCACCTGGTGGCGGCGGGCTGCCTGGGCCGCAAGACCGGCCGCGGCTTCCGCGACCACGCGCGCCGGTGACCACGCCGCCGCCCCACGGGGGGCAGCCCGGCCGGCCGCCGTTCCGCCAGGAGCGGGCCGGCTGGGGGCCGGGCGCGGTCTCGGCGCACTGGCCCAGACCCGCGGTGAGCGGCCCGGTCGCCCCGGTGCGCCGGGCCAGGCCCGCCGGCGCGTCGCCGGGGACGTGTAGCGTTCCGGGCATGGATCGGGTTCAGTCAGTCTCCCCGCAGCAATCCGCGCCGGCACGCGACGGCCGACCGGCCGGGACCGGCCAGGACGGGGCCCCGGGCAGCCGCCGGGCGGCGGCGCAGCGCCAGCAGATGCGCCAGGACCTGGCCACCGCCGCCATGGAGCTGTTCGCCTCGCAGGGCTACGAGGAGACCACGGTCGACCAGATCGCGGCGGCCGCCGGGGTGGCCCGGCGGACCTTCTTCCGGTACTTCCGGTCCAAGGAGGAGGCGATCTTCCCGGACCACGACGACACCCTGGTCCGGGTGGCCGACCTGCTGGCCAGCGCCGAGCCCGAGGAGCACCCGCTGGACGTGGTCTGCCGGGGCATCAAGGAGGTGCTGCGGATGTACGCCTCCACGCCCGGGGTCTCGGTGGCCCGCTACCAGTTGATCCGTCAGGTGCCCGCGCTGCGCGAGCGGGAGATCGCCGTGGTGGCCCGGTACGAGCGGCTGTTCACCCGTTACCTGCTGGGCCGCTTCGACACCGCCGGGGAGATCCCCTCGGGCTGGCAGCGGGCCGGCGAGGACGACTCGATGCTGGCCGAGGTGTCGGCGGCGGCCGTGGTCGCGGCCCACAACCACGTGCTGCGGCGCTGGCTGCGGGCCGGCGGGCGGGGCGACGTCGAGGCGCAGCTGGACCACTCCTTCGAGGTGATCCGGCGGACCTTCTGGGCGTCCAGCGAGCCGGGGGCGCGGCGGCGCGGTGCCGTAGTGGCACCCGGTGCCAGTGTGACCGACGGGGAGCCCGCGACGGCGAGCGCACTGAGTGCCACCCCCGGAGGTGAGGTGCTCATCACAGTCGCCCGTACGGACGCTCCGCTGGACGTCGTGGTGGAGGCCGTACGGGCCGCCCTGGAGGGCGCCAAGCAGGCCTGAGCGCAGGCGTTTTCGCAGGTCACCGCAGTTTCGAGGGCCCGTGCCGAGGGATCGGCACGGGCCCTTTCGTCACCTCGGAACGGCCCTGCCACGGGCTCCGGAACCGGCCGGAATTGCTGGCACGCCGTGTCTTTACGAGTGGCACAGGGTGCCACTACCTTGTTACCCACCAGTCGCGGCGCCGCGGCTCCCCACCTCGGCGCGCCGTCGTACCGGCGTTCCCCCAACCCCGGGAGCGACCCACCGCAGTGCCAGGCCCACCAGCCGCCCACCCACCACCCCGTTCAGCGAAGCCGGTGTCCGCTCCCGGCTCCCCCAGACGCCCTGTGCCCTCGACACAGGTACGCCTTCGGAGGCAGCCATGAAGGAAATCCTCGACGCGATCCTCAGCTCCGACAGCACCTCGGCGGACTTCGCCAACGTGAAGCTGCCGGAGTCCTACCGGGCCGTGACGCTCCACAAGGACGAGGAGCAGATGTTCGCCGGCCTCGACAGCCGCGACAAGGACCCCCGCAAGTCCCTCCACCTCGACGAGGTCCCGCTGCCCGAACTGGGCCCGGGGGAGGCCCTGGTCGCCGTCATGGCGAGCGCCGTGAACTACAACACCGTGTGGAGCTCGATCTTCGAACCGGTCTCCACCTTCGGCTTCCTGGAGCGCTACGGCCGGCTCTCCCCGCTCACCAGGCGCCACGACCTGCCGTACCACGTCGTCGGCTCCGACCTGGCCGGCGTGGTGCTGCGCACCGGCGCCGGGGTCAACGCCTGGAAGCCCGGCGACGAGGTGGTCGCGCACTGCCTGTCCGTCGAGCTGGAGTCCTCCGACGGCCACAACGACACGATGATGGACCCGGAGCAGCGGATCTGGGGCTTCGAGACCAACTTCGGCGGCCTGGCCCAGCTGGCCCTGGTGAAGACCAACCAGCTGATGCCCAAGCCCGCCCACCTGACCTGGGAGGAGGCCGCCTCCCCCGGCCTGGTCAACTCCACCGCCTACCGCCAGCTGGTCTCGCGCAACGGCGCCGGCATGAAGCAGGGCGACAACGTGCTGATCTGGGGCGCCAGCGGCGGCCTCGGCTCCTACGCCACCCAGTACGCGCTGGCCGGCGGCGCCACCCCGATCTGCGTCGTCTCCAGCCCGCAGAAGGCCGAGCTCTGCCGGGCGATGGGCGCCGAGGCGATCATCGACCGCTCCGCCGAGGGCTACCGGTTCTGGAAGGACGAGCAGAACCAGGACCCGCGCGAGTGGAAGCGGTTCGGCGGGCGGATCCGCGAGCTGACCGGCGGCGAGGACGTCGACATCGTCTTCGAGCACCCCGGCCGGGAGACCTTCGGCGCCAGCGTCTACGTCACCCGCAAGGGCGGCACCATCGTCACCTGCGCCTCCACCTCCGGCTACATGCACCAGTACGACAACCGCTACCTGTGGATGTCGCTCAAGCGCATCGTCGGCTCGCACTTCGCCAACTACCGCGAGGCCTGGGAGGCCAACCGGCTGATCGCCAAGGGCAAGATCCACCCGACCGTCTCCAAGGTGTACTCGCTGGAGCAGACCGGCCAGGCCGCGCTGGACGTGCACCACAACAAGCACCAGGGCAAGGTCGGCGTGCTCTGCCTGTCCCCCGAGGAGGGCCTGGGCGTGCGCGACGCCGAGCTGCGCGCCAAGCACCTGCCGGCGATCAACCTGTTCCGTGAGCTCGACGAGCGGACCGTCCAGCACAGCCGTGAGCTCGACGAGCGGACCGTCCAGCCCGGCCGGAACATCTGAGGACGATCCGATGAGCGACCAGAAGCGCGACCGCCCCTGGCTGATGCGCACCTACGCCGGGCACTCCACGGCCGAGGATTCCAACGCGCTGTACCGGCGGAACCTGGCCAAGGGTCAGACCGGCCTGTCCGTGGCGTTCGACCTGCCGACCCAGACCGGCTACGACTCCGACCACGTCCTCGCCCGCGGCGAGGTCGGCCGGGTCGGCGTGCCGGTCGGCCACGTCGGCGACATGCGGACCCTGTTCGACGGCATCCCGCTCGAACAGACCAACACCTCCATGACCATCAACGCCACCGCGATGTGGCTGCTGGCGCTCTACCAGGTGGTCGCCGAGGAGCAGGGCGCCGACATCGCCAGGCTCACCGGCACCACCCAGAACGACATCGTCAAGGAGTACCTGTCGCGCGGGACGCACGTCTTCCCGCCCGGCCCCTCGGTGCGCCTGATCACCGACATGATCGCCTACACGGTCGGGAACATCCCGAAGTGGAACCCGATCAACATCTGCAGCTACCACCTCCAGGAGGCCGGGGCCACCCCGGTCCAGGAGATCGCCTACGCGATGTGCACGGCGATCGAGGTGCTGGACGCCGTCCGCGACTCCGGCCAGGTGCCGGCCGAGCGGATGGGCGAGGTCGTCGCCCGGATCTCCTTCTTCGTCAACGCCGGCGTGCGGTTCGTCGAGGAGATGTGCAAGATGCGGGCCTTCGGCCGGCTCTGGGAGAAGGTCACCCGCGAGCGGTACGGCATCGAGGACCCCCGGCAGCGCCGGTTCCGCTACGGCGTCCAGGTCAACTCGCTCGGCCTGACCGAGGCGCAGCCGGAGAACAACGTCCAGCGGATCGTGCTGGAGATGCTCGCCGTCACCCTCTCCAAGGACGCCCGCGCCCGCGCCGTCCAGCTGCCCGCCTGGAACGAGGCGCTCGGCCTGCCCCGCCCCTGGGACCAGCAGTGGTCGCTGCGGATCCAGCAGGTGCTCGCCTACGAGTCCGACCTGCTGGAGTACGGGGACCTCTTCAACGGCTCCGAGGTCGTCGAGGCCAAGACCGCCGAGCTGCTGGCCGGCGCCGAGGCCGAGATCGCCAAGGTACTGGGGATGGGCGGGGTCATCCCGGCCGTCGAGTCCGGCTACCTGAAGTCCAACCTGGTCGCCTCGCACGCCGCCCGCCGGGCCCGGATCGAGTCCGGCGAGGACCGGATCGTCGGGGTGAACTGCTTCGACACCACCGAGGAGAGCCCGCTCACGGCCGACCTCGACACCGCGATCATGGTCGTCGACCCGGCCTCCGAGCAGTCCGTGCTGAACGCCCTGGAGGCCTGGCGCGGGCAGCGCGACGAGGCCGCCGCGCTGCGCGCCCTGGAGGAGCTCAAGGCCGTCGCCGCGACCACCGCGAACCTGGTACCGGCCACCCTCGCCTGCGCCCGCGCCGGGGTCACCACCGGCGAGTGGGCCTTCGCCCTGCGCGAGGTGTTCGGCGAGTACCGCGCGCCCACCGGCGTCGGCGGCGCCCCGGTCGCGGTGGCGGCCGAGCCCGGCGGCGAGCTGGCCGCGGTCCGCGAGGCCGTCGCCGCGACCGCCGCCGAGCTGGGCACCGGCAAGCTGCGCCTGCTGGTCGGCAAGCCCGGCCTGGACGGGCACTCCAACGGCGCCGAGCAGATCGCCGTCCGGGCCCGCGACGCCGGGTTCGAGGTGGTCTACCAGGGCATCCGGCTCACCCCCGAGCAGATCGTCTCGGCCGCCGTCGCCGAGGACGTCCACTGCGTGGGCCTGTCGATCCTCTCCGGCGCGCACTCCGAGCTGGTCCCGGACGTGCTGCACCGGCTGCGCCGGGCCGGGGTGGAGGATGTCCCGGTGATCGTGGGTGGCATCATCCCGGCAGCGGACGGCGAGGTCCTCAGGGCCGCCGGCGTCGCCGCCGTGTTCACCCCGAAGGACTTCGGCATCACGACCATCATCGGCCGGATCGTGGACGAGATCCGGCTGGCCAACAGGCTCCAGCCCTGGACGCCCGCCCCGGCCACGACGACCAGCTGACCCGGAAGGAACCACCCGCTCATGTCCCACCCGTCGCCCGCCACCACCCTTCTTTCGAGCGGCTCCGCCGCGACCCCCGACCGCCTGCGCCCGCGCCGCTCCTGCCTCGCCGTCCCCGGCAGCAACCCGCGCTTCCTGGAGAAGGCCCAGGGCCTGCCCGCCGACCAGGTCTTCCTCGACCTGGAGGACGCCTGCGCCCCGCTGGTGAAGGAGAGCGCCCGGCACAGCATCGTCGACGCGCTGAACAACGGCGACTGGGGCGGCAAGACCCGCGTCGTGCGGGTCAACGACTGGACCACCCACTGGACCTACCGCGACGTGATCACCGTCGTCGAGGGCGCCGGCCCGAACCTCGACTGCATCATGCTGCCCAAGGTCCAGGACGCCGAGCAGGTCAAGGCGCTCGACCTGCTGCTCACCCAGATCGAGAAGACCATGGGCTTCGAGGTCGGCCGGATCGGCATCGAGGCGCAGATCGAGAACGCCAAGGGCCTGATCAACGTCGACGCGATCGCCCAGGCCTCGCCCCGGCTGGAGACCGTCATCTTCGGCCCGGCCGACTTCATGGCCTCGATCAACATGAAGTCCCTGGTGGTCGGCGAGCAGCCGCCCGGCTACCCGGCCGACGCCTACCACTACATCCTGATGCGCATCCTGATGGCCGCCCGCGCCAACGACCTCCAGGCGATCGACGGCCCCTACCTGCAGATCCGCAACCAGGAGGGCTACCGCGAGGTGGCCGGCCGCGCCGCCGCGCTGGGCTTCGACGGCAAGTGGGTGCTGCACCCGGACCAGGTCGCCGCCGCCAACGAGATCTTCTCGCCCTCCCAGGAGGACTACGACCACGCCGAGCTGATCCTCGACGCCTACGACTGGTGCACCTCCGAGGCCGGCGGCTTCAAGGGCTCCGCGATGCTCGGCGACGAGATGATCGACGAGGCCAGCCGCAAGATGGCGCTGGTCGTCTCCGGCAAGGGCCGCGCCGCCGGTCTGCAGCGCACCTCCAAGTTCGAGCCCCCGCAGGCCTGAGCACCGCCCTCCCGAGACCCCAGAGGAACCAGCCACATGCAGTTCGGACGCACCTACGAGGAGTTCGAGGTCGGCGCGGTGTACAAGCACTGGCCCGGCAAGACGGTCACCGAGTACGACGACCACCTCTTCTGCCTCCTCACCATGAACCACCACCCGCTCCACCTGGACACCAACTACGCGGAGCGGACCACCGACTTCGGCCGCAACGTGGTGGTGGGCAACTACGTCTACTCGCTGCTGCTCGGCATGTCCGTGCCGGACGTCTCCGGCAAGGCGATCGCCAACCTGGAGATCGAGTCGCTGCGGCACGTCGCGCCGACCTTCCACGGCGACACGATCTACGGCGAGACCACCGTGCTCGACAAGTGGCCGTCCAAGTCCAAGGACGACCGCGGCATCGTGTACGTCGAGACCAAGGGCTACAAGCAGGACGGCACGGTCGTCTGCGTCTTCCGCCGCAAGGTGATGGTGCCGACCGCGACCTACATCGAGGCGCGCGGCGGCGAGCAGCCCGGCCGCCCCGCCCCGCTCGGCTGAGCCCGGCTCCTCCCCCAGAGCCCCGGACGGGCCGGCCGCCGTCATCGGCCGAGCCCCACCCGGTTCACGGGGGCTCCGCGGAAGCCACGCCCGCGGAGCCCCCGTCCACTCCTTCTCCCCCCCTCTCCTCTTTTCCCCCAGGCATGACAGGAGCCGCACGATGGGACGCCTCGCACAGACCGACGGCCTCACCGAGATCCAGCGGGACATCCTCGCCACCGTGCGCGAGTTCGTCGACAAGGAGATCATCCCGGTCGCGACCGAGCTGGAGCACAAGGACGAGTACCCGACCGCGATCGTCGAGGGCATGAAGCAGCTCGGCCTGTTCGGCCTGACCATCCCCGAGGAGTACGGCGGCCTCGGCGAGTCGCTGCTCACCTACGCCCTGGTGGTGGAGGAGATCGCCCGCGGCTGGATGTCCGTCTCGGGCATCGTCAACACCCACTTCATCGTGGCGCACATGATCAACGCGCACGGCACCCAGGAGCAGAAGGACCACTTCCTGCCGAAGATGGCCGCCGGCGAGATCCGCGGCGCCTTCTCGATGTCCGAGCCGGGTCTGGGCTCCGACGTCGCCGCGATCAGCACCAAGGGCGTCAAGGAGGAGGGCGGCGAGTTCTACGTCCTCAACGGCCAGAAGATGTGGCTGACCAACGGCGGCACCTCCACCCTGGTCGCGGTGCTCTGCAAGACCGACGAGGGCGGCTCCACCCCCTACAAGAACATGACCACCTTCCTGATCGAGAAGACGCCGGGCTTCGGGCCGAACCCGACCGTCCCGGGCCTCACCGTGCCCGGCAAGATCGAGAAGATGGGCTACAAGGGCGTCGACACCACCGAGCTGGTCCTCCAGGACGTCCGCGTCCCGGCGAACCGGATCCTCGGCGGCGTGCCCGGCCGCGGCTTCTACCAGATGATGGACGGCGTCGAGGTCGGCCGGGTCAACGTGGCCGCGCGCGGCTGCGGCGTCGCCCGCCGGGCCTTCGAGCTGGGCATCGCCTACGCCCAGCAGCGCACCACCTTCGGCAAGAGGATCGCCGAGCACCAGGCGATCCAGTTCAAGCTCGCCGAGATGGCCACCAAGGTCGAGGCCGCCCACCAGATGATGGTCATGGCGGCCCGCAAGAAGGACGGCGGCGAGCGCAACGACCTGGAGGCGGGCATGGCCAAGTACCTGGCCTCCGAGTACTGCAAGGAGGTCGTCGAGGACTCCTTCCGCATCCACGGCGGCTACGGCTTCTCCAAGGAGTACGAGATCGAGCGGCTCTACCGGGAGGCCCCGATGCTGCTGATCGGTGAAGGTACTGCGGAGATCCAGAAGATGATCGTCGGGCGCCGGCTGCTGGAGGAGTACCGCATCGCGGAGTGATCCCGGGGCCGCCGAAGCCGCCGGTCGACGGGCGTGCGGGCCCGTCCCGGCACCGTGCCGTGCCCGCCACCCGGGTGCCTGGTCCGCACCGGGTCGGGCACGGCCCACCGAAGCGGCCGCAGGGCGTACAGCTGCTGTCACGCGCCCTGCGGCCGCTTCGGCCTACCGGTTCCACGCCCTCGACGGGCAGCTCCCGATGGGCCACTCGGGCATGGTTGAGACAAGAGTCACCAGCTTCGCCCGGTCCCTTGGGAACCGGAGCGGGGCGAGCTACGGTCGTAGCAAGGGGACGCACCTGCGTCTCCGGCAGGTCACATGACGAGCAGGCGGGTTGCCCACCCACCGTCTGCTCCCGATAGCATCCACCGGGACAGCAGACGTCCCTCTATTACCCGATCCCGCGGTGGCCCCCGTCCAGCGGCCATGATCCCCCGCGACAAAGGTCTTCGATGCCCATCAGCCCGTCCCCTCACACCTCCGTCACGGACCGCGATGCCCTCGCAGCCACGACGGCCGGTCGGCGACCCCGCGTGACCATCGCGCGCGGAGCCACCCCCTGGTTCGTCCCCACCCTCGCCACGGCCGCCGTGACCACCGCCCTCACCCGGCGCAGTGGCAAGTGGGCCCTGGCTGCGGTACCCGCCTGCGCGCTCGGCGCCGGCATGCTGTGGTTCTTCCGCGACCCCGAGCGTGAGATCGGCACGGGCAGAGTGATCTCCCCCGCCGACGGCGTGGTCCAGAGCATCGACGCGTGGCCGGACGGCCGGACCCGCGTGGCGATCTTCATGAGCCCGCTCAACGTCCACGTGAACCGGGCCCCGCTGCCCGGCACCGTGACCTCCGTCGAGCACGTGCCCGGTGGCTTCGTGCCCGCGTTCAACAAGGACAGCGACCAGAACGAGCGGGTCGTCTGGCACTTCGACACCGAGCTCGGCGACATCGAGATGGTGCAGATCGCGGGCGCCGTGGCGCGCCGCATCGTGCCGTACGTGGACGCCGGTACCAAGGTCGAGCAGGGCGAGCGGATCGGTCTGATCCGGTTCGGGTCCCGGGTCGACACCTACCTGCCGGCCGGCGTCGAGGTCGGCGTCGAGGTCGGCCAGAAGACCACCGCCGGGGTGACGCGCCTTGACCGTGACTGATCCTGAGACGATCGTCGGCCTGGACGACGAGGAGGCGGTCCTGCGCCGCCGCCGCTGGGCACGCGACCGCGAGCTTCGCGCGCCGCGCTCGCCGCAGCACCTGTCGACCGCCGACTTCCTGACCCTGGGGAACGCCGTCTGCGGCTTCCTGGCGATCTACTCGATCACCACCGGGGTGCTCGTCCCGCACATCACCAACCCGGACGCCGCGCCGGACAAGCACAGCGCCGCCACCGCGGTGACGCTGCTGCTGATCGGCTCGATGTGCGACCTGTTCGACGGGCTGGTGGCGCGCAAGCTGCGCTCCTCCGCGCTCGGGGCCGAGCTCGACAACCTGGCCGACCTGATCAGCTTCGGCATCGCGCCGGCCTACTTCGTCGCGGTCTGGGGCATGGTCTCGCCGGGCTCCAACAGCCGCCTCTCGGCGCTGATCGCGCTGACCGTGCTGCTCGCGGTGGTCCTGCGGCTCGCCCGCTTCTCCGCCGTGAAGATGCGGCCCGGGGTGTTCCAGGGCATGCCCTGCCCGATGGGCGCCATGACGGTGATCGCGATCGTGCTGCTCGACCCGCCGTTCCTGCCCGGTCTGCTCGCCATCTTCGGCGCGGCGTACCTGATGGTCAGCCGGATCGAGTACCCCAAGCCGCAGGGGCTGCTGGCCACCGCCACGCTCTGCTGGATCGTCGTCTCGATCGGCTGCCTGGCGGCCTGGGCGACCGGTCTGCCGGGCGGCGACAACCTGCTGCACATCGGCGCGTTCGCGCAGATCGCGCTCGCCGCGATGGCGCCGCTGCTGGTCATCCGCCGCAAGGTGGGGCAGAAGGTCGGCGACGTCCGGGCGCGCCGCGCGGAGTCGCGGATCGGCTGACGCCCCTCGCGCGGGCATGCGGAAGGGCCCGGCTCCCCTCGGGGGGCCGGGGCCCACCCCCTGCCCCCGCACACGCGGGGGGGGGGCGGGACC
>NZ_JBEPAM010000051.1:0-55225 GCF_040298605.1 Kitasatospora sp. NPDC001527
GCCGGCCCCGCCCGTGGCCCCGCTGCGCCCCCCCCTGCACGCCCTACCGGCGCCCGGCGCCACGGCGCTCGCCCGCACTGCGCGGGCCGGCACGGCGCGGGCCGGGCAGGGGTGACGCGCCGGGGCGCGGTTCCGCCTCCCGGTCCGAGGTTCTCGCTCGTCGCCCGGTCATGCCCCACACCCCTTCCGAGTGCCGCCAGCAAATTTCTACAATCCTGTAGAGCAAGCCAGGAGCATACAAACCCACCCCCGCGAAGTCATCCCGCCGGGCCTCCGCACCGGAGAAACACCAGGTCAGCGGCGGCTAGGATGGCCACGAACCGCGCCGGACGAACAGAAGGACCATCATGTTCGAGAACCTCAAGAGCCTCGCCGACAAGGCCACCGACCTCGCCCGTGAGCACAGCGGCGCCATCACCCAGGGCCTGGACAAGGTCGCCGACGTCATCGACGACAAGACCGACGGCAAGTACAGCGGCCAGATCGACACCGCCGCCGACAAGGCCAAGGGCTTCATCAACGGTCTCGACGAGTCCAAGTAGCGGCACCCCGCCCCCGGCCGGACGCGGTCCGGGGGCGGCGCCGGTCGGTGTCCCGAAGGATCGCTCAGACGGTGGCGGCCAGGCGGGACGCCCAGTGCGACCGCCAGGCGAGCGCGTCCTCGACCCCCTCGGCGATGGTCCGGCGCGCCGTCCAGCCGAGCAGGTCGCGCGCGGCCGTCACATCGCTGTAGCAGCCGAGCACGTCGCCCGGCCGAGGCTCGGCCTCCCGGACGTCCAGCTTCGCGCCGATCGCCTGCTCGAAGGCGGCGACCAGCTCGCGGACGGTGGTGCCGTCGCCCGTACCGACGTTGACGACCCGGTAGCGCTCGGCGGCCCCGGGGGCGATCACCCGGTCGAACCGGACCAGCGCGGCGACATGGGCCTCGGCGACGTCCTGGACGTGGATGTAGTCGCGGATGCCCGAACCGTCCCGGGTCTCCCACTCGGTCCCGGTGATGGTGAACGGCGTGCCGTTGGTGTGCGCCTCGATCAACTTGCCCAGCGCGTGCGTCGGTGCGAGGTCCTGCAGCCCGGTGCGCAGCTGCGGGTCGGCGCCGATCGGATTGAAGTACCGCAGCGCGATGACCCGCGTCCCGCCGGCCCCCTCGCCGCGCGTCCAGTCCTGGAGCACCTGCTCCATCATCTGCTTGGTGCGCGCGTACGGGCTGTTCGCCTCGACCGGGCAGGACTCGTCGACGCGGCCGGTCGGGGTGGGCCGGTAGATCGAGGCCGAGCTGCTGAAGACCACCCGGGTGCAGCCGTTGCGCTGGAGCGACTCCAGCAGGTCGACGGTCTTGCCGACGTTCTCGCGGTAGTAGAACAGCGGCCGGGAGACCGACTCGGGGACGACGATCCGGGCGGCGCAGTGCAGCGTCGCGTCGATCTCGGGGTGCTCGGCGAAGATCCGGTCGACCAGTTCCGCGTCCGCGATGTCGCCCCGGTAGAACACCCGGCCCTCGACGAACTCGGGCCGGCCCTTGGAGAGGTCGTCGAGGACGACGGGGGTGATGCCGGCGTCCAGCAGGGCCGACGCCACGGTGCTTCCGATGTAGCCCGCCCCGCCGGTGATCAGAACCTTGCGCATGACCGGACGCTCCTTTCCCTCGGTCGGGCACCCGGTGATGCCCGTCGGGGTGGTGGACGACCGGTTCGCATGCGCCGGTTCCCCCGAACGGTGGACCGTCCGGCGCCCAGCCTCGGCGCACCCCAGGGCGCGCGGCGAGCGCGCGCGCCCCGCTGGGGGCGCGCACCGAGGGCGGCGGGGGTGCGCGCCGGGCGATGCAGCGACCGAGCGCGGGGCGGACGAACCGCGGCAGCGCCGGGAACGGGCGCGGGAAGGCGGGCACCGCGCACACAGCGGCGCCGGGGAGCGTACTCGGGGGGTGTACGCTCCCCGGCAGGGGGTGGTGGCGGCCACCGCACCGGTCGTCCGGAGGTCCGGACGCCGGTTGCCGTGACCGGAATGCTAGACCTGCGCGCAGGTCGTGACCAGAGCTCTGACCAGCTAATTTCCCGTCCAGGACATGCCACTTGACCCCCAGGAACCGCTCCGGCCCCGCCCGGCCCGACGGTCCGTCGACCATCGGGCGGGTGTCCGTCCGGCCCGCACCGGGCGGCGGACCGACGAGGCGTCACGAGCGCCCGGCCGCCCCCGGCACGCCTCCGTACGCGCCCTCGATCACCCAGCCGCCCTCCGGTCGCGGCGTGCGCCGACCGGCCGGAACCGGACGGTCCGCCGGGCCCGCTCCGTTCGTTCCACCCGGTTCCGCCGGACCCACCGGACCCACCGGGGTGCGCCCGCCCGCGCCGTCAGGCCGCGACGTCGAGCCGCTGCACGGCGAGGCGGGGGGCGCCGTGCCGGTGCAGGCCGGCGAGGCCCGCGGCGAGCCGCTGCGGGTCCCCGGTCAGCCAGAACCGCAGGGCGGCGGCCAGCGCCGCGCTCGCCGGGCCGATCCGCAGCCCGCTGACGGCGGCGATCCGCTCGCCGACCAGCGGGAGCAGGTCGGCCACCGGCGCCGGCAGCCAGAGGGTCACCGCGCACGGGGCGGGCCGGTGCAGCACCCGCAGCAGCCGCGACATGCCCAGGTCCCCGGCGGCGCCGGGCAGCACCGCTCCGGCCGGCAGCGTGGGCAGGACGTGCAGGCCGGGGATGACGTCGAGCAGACCGTCCACGACCACGTCCGACACGTCGGTGCCGTGGCCGCGCGCGAGTTCGCGCAGCAGGGCCCGCTCGGCAGCCGTGATCCTGACGGTCAGCATGACTTCTTCGCAGTCCATGGTCCCAGTTCCCGTCCAGAGCTTGAGGGTGTGCTCGTCCGTTGTCGGTCGTGTACCGGTCAGCCCGTGCCGATCATTACCTGCCCGTCAGCGGGCTCCGGCTATCGGCGTGATCAAGCCATAGTGACCGTCGTAGCGGCGGTAGAGCACCCGGCCGCGGCCGTCACGGGGATCGGTGTGGAACACGAACGGCCAGCAGGTGAGCCAGAGTTGGCGGGCGGCCTCGGCCGGCTCCAGCCGCGGCGCCGGGTGCGGGCTCTCGGTGAGCGGCAGCCCCGAGCCGCCGAGCCGGACCGTGGAGTGCGCCCGGACCAGCCGGAACCCGCCACCACCCGGCCTGCGGTGGACCACGCTGTCCTGGCCGGTCAGCGCGTCCGAGAAGAGGTGGAACCGGTAGTCCAGCGCCAGCATCTCGCGCACCGCCTGCTCGGGCGTGCGGCGGGCCAGTCGCACGGACTTGTGCCGGACGATCCGCCGTTCGGCGAGCGGGCGCCGCGCGTACTGCGGCCGGTAGGAGCTCTCGAACGCCGAGGCCAGGCCTACGTCTCCCAGCTCGCGCAGCCGTACCGCGCGCCCGGCCAGGGTGCCGAGCGCCAGGTCGACCGCCTCGCGCACCGTGACGGTGGCCAGTTCCACCCGCACCCGGCCGGCACCGTCGAGGTCCACCGAGGCCTGGGCGACGGCGGGCCTGGTGACCGACCGGTCGCGCGGCCGGGTGAGCCGCAGCCGGACGGCGTGCGCGTCCGGCCCGAGGTCCGTGATCAGCGCCAGCGACCGGGCCCGGGCGTACTCGGCGTCCTCGCGGGGCAGTTCGCCCCGGATCTCCAGACGGACGTCGAGGGCGGGCCGGTGGCGCAGACGGGTCATCAGAGGGTCCTCCTTGGTTCCGCACCATGCTGGACCTGTGTGCACCGTCCCGCCGAGGGCCGAAAGGCCCTGCCTGCCAGGCAGGACGGCCCCGGCGAGTGCCCGAAGAGGTGTCCGAGGAGGTGTCCGAGGGGTTTCGCGATGAGTTTCCCGAGGGGGGCGCGGACGGGTGTGCCGACCGGCGCGCGACCCGGTGCGCGGCCCGCGTCCGCCGGGGCGCCATCATCGGGACACGCCGCACAGACCTTGAGGACACTCCACCAATGGAGTGATCCATCCGAGTACGGCGCAACGCTCGCGGGACCGGCGCGTTTCCCATGGCGTGCGCCCTCTGTCCAAGGCGCGCGCGGGGTTCTGCGTCCACAGGCCCCCGAATCCCGGCTGTCGCGGCGGCGGCTCCGGTGGTACCGCAGCGCCGGGCCGGCCGACCGGTCCGACACCCGGCCGGTCACGCCGGGCCGTCCCACCGGTCCGTCCCCCCGGTCCATCTGGTGAGAGGTGATGTCATGATCCTGACGAACGAGACCCACAGACCGTCCGCCCCGCCCAGAACCGCCTCGGCGGGTCGCCGCCCGGCCCTCCCCCCGTTCGCCCCGGGCGCCGTCCCCGGCCTCGGCCACGCCCCCGCGCTGCTGCGCGACCCGCTCGGCTTCCTCGGCTCGCTCGCCCAGCACGGCGAGGTGGTCCGGATCCGGCTCGGACCGCGCACGGTCTGCGTGGTCACCGACGCCGGGCTGGTCCACACCCTGCTGGTGGCCCTCGCCCACGACTGCCCGCGCGGCGCCGTCCAGGACACCCTCAAGACCGCCTTCGGGGACGGCCTGCTGATGTCCGAGGGCCGCGCCCACCGCGACCGCCGCCGGATCATCCAGCCCTCCTTCGGGCCGGACCGGATGGCCGAGTACCTCGCCGTCATGCACCAGGTGACCGAGGAGCGCGCCGCGCGCTGGCAGCCCGGCGAGGTCCTCGACGTGGCCAAGGAGATGAACCACCTCGCACTGGAGATCGTCACCCGGGCGCTGTTCGACGCCCGGCTGAGCGAGGACGCCACACTCGCCTTCCACCGGGCCCTGCCCGACATGGTGAAGGGCCAGATCGTCCAGTCGCTCTACCCGCACCGGGCCTTCGCCCGGCTGCCGCTGCCGGTCAACCGGCGCTTCGACGCGGCGGTCCGGGTGCTCAACCAGGTCGTCGACCAGGCCGTCAACGGCACCTCCGCCGGGACCGTGGGCGGCACGGCGACCGGAAGCACGTGCGGGACCGCGGCCGGCGCCGCGGCGCACTCGCCGTTCGGCGGCGGGTGCCCGGTGACCGGCGCGGCCGGACGGCGCGGGACCACCCTGCCCGCGCTGCTGCGCGCCGCCGTCGACCCCGCCACCGGCCGGCCGCTCACCGAGGCGGACGTCCGCTCCGAGGCGATCACCATGTTCGGTGCCGGCACCGAGACCGTCTCCACCACGCTCACCTGGCTGATCGACGAGCTGGTCCGCCACCCGCGGATCGAGGCGCGCGTCCTGGCCGAGCTGGACGAGCACCTCCCGGCCGGCACCGTGCCCACCCCGGAGGCGCTCGCCCGCCTCACCTACACCCGCGCGGTCACCCAGGAGGTGGTCCGGCTGCACGCGCCGAACGCCTTCCTGATGCGCACCGCCACCGTGCCGGTCGAACTGGGCCGGTACCTCGTCCCGGCCGGCACCGAGCTGCTCTACAGCCTCACCGCGATCCACCGCGACCCCGCGCTGTACCCCGAGCCGCTCCGCTTCCACCCCGGCCGCTGGTACGGCACGGGCCAGGCACGGGGCCAGGGCGGCGGGGGCGTCGCCCGGCAGGCGTTCCTGCCGTTCGGCGCCGGCAAGCACAAGTGCATCGGCGAGGCCTTCGCCTGGGCCGAGCTGACGGTGGCGGCCGCCGCCATCCTGCGCCGCTGGCGCCCGACGGCCCTGCCCGGGTCCCGGGCCCGCGAGGTGGTGTGGACGACCGTCCAGGCCCAGGGCCTGCGCGTGCGGCTCACGCCGCGCGGCGGCCGCGCCCCGCACGCCGTCGGCCCGCGCCGCACGCCGTCGGCCGGCCATGACGACGCGCCCGCCCAGTGCGTCCCGATCATCGGCCCGCGCCGGCCCGAATCCGGTCCGCGCGGTCCGCGGCCGGGTGAGACGGGTCCGGCGGGCGCTCCCGGGTCCACCGGGTCCACCGGCCCCGCCGCGCCGGCCGGTCCGGCGGGGCCGCGCCGGTCGACCGTGCTCCCCGCCCAGTCCTCCCTCGCCAACCGCCGGTCCGCCGCCACCGAGCATCCGCAGGCGAGCGCGCTGCGGACCTCGGCCCGCACGGTGGCGCGCACCGGCGGCCCCCGGACCGGCACGACCACGCGCAGCATCACGGTCGACCCGGCCCTCGCCGTACGCCCGGTCACCTACCTCGGACCGCTCACGACGCTCGGACCGGTCACCACCCTCGGGCCGGTCACCACCGTGCGGCAGATCGCCACGGCCCGCCGGGTCACCGCGGTCCGGCAGATCACCGCCGTCCCCCGGACCGCGCTGCCGCTCCGTCCCGAGACACCGACCGCCCCGGCGGCCCGCCCGGCCGCCCGGCGCGTGCCCGACGTCCTGCGCCCGCTGGGCGAGCCACGCGCCCCCGGCGAGCTGCGTGCCCCCCGCGAGCTGCGCGCCGCCGCGGCACGGCACAGCGACTGGGCCCTCGCCCACGGTCTGCTCGCCCCCGAGGACCTCGCGCGGTACCACACCTACGCGCTGCCCGAGCTGATCGGCCACTCCTACCCGCGCGCCCGCGGCACCGAGCTGGACCTGCTGATCGACATCCTCGGCTGGTTCACCATCCTCGACGACCGCTTCGACGGCCCGCCCGGCCGCGACCCCGCCGAGGCCCGCGCCATCGTCGAGCCGCTGCTCGCCGTGCTGGACGGCCGGCCCGTTCCCACGGGTACGTCGCAACCCCACCTGCTCGACGCCTGGCGGGAGCTGTGGCAACGCCAGAGCGCCCCCATGCCGCCGGGCTGGCGGCGGCGCGCCGCCGCCGAGTGGCGCTCCTGTCTGGAGACCTTCCTCGCGGAGACCGCCCACCGGGCCGCCCGCACCCAGCCCGACCTGGCCGAGACCGTTCGGCTGCGGCGCCATGCCAGCTGTCTCTACCCGTTCATGGACATACTGGAGCACGTCCACGGCGGCGAGGCACCGGCCGGGCTGCACGCCGACCCCGCCCTGCACCGCCTGCGCGCGAACACCGCCGACGCGGCCACTCTGATCAACGACCTCTACTCGGCCGACCGCGAGGAACGCCAGAACGTCGCGGCCTTCAACACCGTGCTCACCCTGCAACGGATCCGCGGCTGCACCCGCAGCCGGGCCGCCAGGGCGGTCGGGGCCCGGATCGCCGGGCTGACGGTGGAGAGCGAGACGCTGCGCCGCAGCCTGCTGCTCCGGCACCCCGCGGGCCGCTGGTACCTCGACGGCACCCGGGAACTGGTCGAGGGCGTCTACGCGTGGACCAGCACCAGCCGCCGCTACACCGGGGAGGACGCCCCGCGCTGATCCCGGCCCGGCGGCCGGCGCACCGCGGCGAACCGGTCCCGGCCGCTCCCCGGCCGGGACCGGTCGTCGTGTCCCGCCCCGTCCTGTCCTGCCTGTCCCGTGCTACCGGGTCCGGCCGGGCCCGTTCGCCCCCGGTCCGGTCGCTTCCAGTCCGTTCGCCTCCGGTCCGGTCACTTCCGGTCGCCGAGGGCGAACAGCAGCAGGACGAACCCCGCGAACAGGTGCGTGGCGAAGATGTAGATGCCCGCCCGGATCAGCATCGCCTTGCGCCGCGCCTTCTCCTCCCGCGTGGCCTCGTTCTCCGCCCCGCCGGTGTTCTCGCTCATGCCCGGGCACTCCTTCGGTCGACGGGCCGGTCATCGCTCGCCTCGGGCGCGGCGCCGGCGGCACCGGCGGCACCGGCGGCACCGGCGGCACCGGCTTCCGGCGCCCGCAGCTCGGTGAGCAGCGCCCCCTGGTCGGTGATCAGCTCGGTCAGGATCCGCCGCGCGGCCCGCAGCAGCTCGGCGACGTCCGGCGTGCTCAGGGCGTACACGACGGTGTTGCCCTCGCGGGTCGCGGTGACCAGCTGGGTGCGGCGCAGCACCGCGAGCTGCTGGGAGAGGTTCGAGGGCTCGATCTCGATCGAGGCCAGCAGCTCGCGCACCGGCCGCGGCCCGTCCTGGAGCAGTTCCAGTACGCGGATGCGCACCGGGTGCCCGAGCGTGCGGAAGAACTCCGCCTTCGCCTGGTACAGCGGGACCGGCATCGTCCGTCTCTCCCTGCACGTCTCTGGATGGGGCCTGGTTCGGCCCGTTCGGCGGGAAGCATCATCGTTGCAGATGAAGATTTCTTCAAGTCGTCACGGTCGTCCGCCCGCGCACGAGCGGGAAGGGAGCAGGGCGGGCCCGGGGTCACCAGCACCCCGGGCCCGCCCCATTTGCCACCGGTCTACAGCGACCGCGTCATCAGCAGGGCACCACGACGTCGACGGTCACCGGGGCCGGCGACCACGGGAAGGTGGCGACGCTGAAGCTGCCGTGCACGGTGGAGCCGCACGGCACGGTCCCGCCGACGCCCGGCACCTTCACCGTGCTGGCGGTGAACAGGGTCCGGCCGCTGACCGAACCGAGCGACGCGCCGCCGACGACCTGGCCGGAGAGGCCGGTCAGCAGCTCGACGGTCTGCGGCGTGGTGCCCGGGGTCGGCGGGCCCGCCAGGCTGATCTGGCCGTACAGCTGGACGCTGTCGCCGGTCACCTCGGCACAGACCTTGGTGGACAGGCCGGCCTGCAGGCCGGACGCGCCGCAGGTCACGGTGGTGCCGGTGGTGGTCGCCTGCGCGGCGTTCGCCTGGGCCGGAACCGCCAGCAGCGCCGCCGCTCCGGCGATCCCGGCGGCCGTCAGGGTGAGTCGGTTCATCCGCATGATCCCGCTCCTCTTCGTTTCTTCTCTTCGTTGACAAGGGCTTCTGAGTGCCACATGTGACATGTCACATGTGGCACGGCAGAACTCTGACAGGGGAATCGAATGCCGAAAAGGACCAAGATCCAAACAGTCGATGATCAGACTGGAAACCGGCCTTCGATGGCGCAATAACGATCTTGGTCGGCGTCCGGGCCCGGACCTGGGCCTGGGTTTGGATTTGGGCTTGGATTTGGGCTTGGGCTTCGGCCTGGGCTTCGGCTTGGGCGGCCGGTCACTCCCCCAGGGGCAGGCGATCCGCCCCCAGCCGCCGGGCACTCTCGATCGCCATGTCCATGAACGCGAGCGCGTCGGCCCGCCGGACGAACGGGTTCGGGTAGAGCGAGCGCTGCCGCCCGTCCTCACGGACCCGCAGGCACTCGTCCACGATCCGGCGCCACCGCTCGTCGAACACCACCCTGGCGTACTCGCCCGCCCCGCGCTTGGAGGCGATCCGCCCGGTGGCCAGCGTGTAGTGCAGCCGGCTCACCCCCAGCACACCCCAGGCCGGCCCCCGCCCGTTCAGGCAGGCCAGCCCCGGCCCCGACACCAGCCGCGAGGAGCGCCGCCACCACGGGCGCCAGTACTCCTCCAGGTTGCCGACCGTCCAGGCGGCCAGCTCCCGCGGATCCGTGTCGATCATCAGTTCCTGGGCCCGCGGCCCGCACAGCGTGACACCCTGGCGTGCCAGCGTGTGCCAGAGCACCGGTGTGCGGTCGGACCGCACCCGGCGCCGGAGCGTCCCGCCGAACACGTGCGGCCCCGGCGCCGCCTGCGCCGGCGAGCCCGCCAGCTCGTGCCAGGTGAGGTAGGGGCCGTCGAACGCGGGGCGCGGGTAGCGGACCGCGAGCCGGGCGTGCGCACGCTCCAGTCCGGCGAGCTGCTCCCCCGTCACCGGGTCGGCGGTCACGGCCACGAAGTCGATGTCGCTCCGCGCCGGGTGGAAGTCGCCCAGGGCCGTCGAGCCGACCACGTACAGGCCCTCGACCAGTCCGGGCGCGGCGGCGTCGACCAGGGACAGATAGGCATCGGCGATCTCGTGTACGAGAGGGTGCACAGTCACGGCGAAAAGCCTGCCATCTTGCTGACCCTCCGTGTCCGCTCGTTTCCGCTAAGCATCGGCGCGTGTTGGCCACCCGTGCACCCTCTTCACGCCACCCTCACCCCTTTTCGCGCCACTCCCGCGCCACCCCGCACCGAACGCGGATCAGTGGGGCCGGTCCAGTAGGGTCGGCCCGCGACGGGTGTCCCGCCGGGGCCGGGGCCGGGGAGGTTGACGTGTTGGTCGGATCGCGGACCGGATTCGGTCTGGAGTTCCCCATCGAACAGGACCCGGGACTGCTGTGCGTCGACGTCTTCGTCGGCGGGCTCCACGTGAACACGTGGGACAACGCGTTCTACCCACCACTGCTGGTCAAGAAGCTCAAGGACGAGCTCGGCCGCTTCCGCACGCCGGCCGCGCTGCCGACGGGGTTCACCTCGCCGTCCGAGTCCTTTCTCACCGCCGAGAGGTGGATGTACGACGGCTCCCGCACCGGGACCTCGTCCGGAACCGAGGAGGCACTCGCACGGTGTGCCTTCCTGGAGTGGGGCGAGTGCACCGACGAGGTGACGGCCTTCGCCTTCCCCGACGGCGACCGCCTGCACCTCGTCTGCCGGGTACGCGACGGAGGCGGCCCCGCCTGGGGCACCGAGGCCCGCCACGAGCCGACGGTGGCGTCGGTGAGCCGCCCGGCCGTCCTCGACACACTGGAACGCGGCCTCGCCCTCGCCGAACACGAGTGGTCCACCCGCCTCACCGCCCCCAAGGGCCACCTCTAGGAGGCGTTCACGGGGCTGCGGTCGCGGCGGCTCGCGCCACTGTTCGGGATCTCGACGGCGACGGCGGGCCGCATCGCGAAGCGCCTCGGCCCGCACCACGAGGCACAGGCCGTCGCCCACCCGCACGACCTCGCCCGAACCGCATGAAGCCAGCAGGCCGGACCACACACCGACCTGCCCACGCCCGGGCTTCTGCAACAGGCTTCAGCGCGGCACGTCCGCGCCCTTGTCCCAGTGCCGGTCGAAGTACGAGCGGAAGTAGGCCGCCGCCTCGCCGCCCTCGATGCGCATGCCGGCCACCCGGTCGTCGGTGGTGAAGGCGAGGAACACCCCGTCACCCATGATGGCCATGCTCATCAGGTCCGCCTCGATCGGCCAGCTCACCTCGCGGATGTGATACCTGCTCAGGTCCCGGGTGTCCTGCCGGTGCTGCGCCGTCCAGCGCGCGTACTCCGGTGACGGGCCCGAGCAGAACAGTCGACGGACGGACCCGCCCTGCCGCGCCCAGTCGAGCACGGCCTCGAAGTACGCGGCGAAGGCCGGCGTCGAGTCGCTGAAGGTGTCCGGGGTCCCGATCCTCATGTACCAGGTGTCGAGATGGCTGGGATTGTGTTTCCGCAGGTAGTCGGTGGCCGCCCGGTAGAACTCGGCGGCGTCCGGGTAGTGCTCCACCCGGGAGAACGCTGCGGAGCGGAACTCCCGTTGCAGCGATGCCAGTTCGAGGCGCAGGTCGGCGATCTCCCGCTGCGCCCCCTTCAGTGGCAGCAGCAGCCGCAGGATCGCGTAGACCGCCGCGAAGAGGAACGGCATCAGCCAGGTCGGCGGCACGTCGAACACCGCCGCGACGGTCGACCCGACGACGACCAGCGCGCAGGCGACGGCGAACCCCCGCTCCTCCCATCGGTCGATCAGGCTGCCCGTATTCGGCGCGCCTTGCGGATGAGCCATGAATCCCCCACGTCACCCTCTGGCAGGTCGTCAGATCATAGACCTGTAGCTGACCTTCGCGTGCCCGGTCGGCGGGGCGCGCGAGGTACGCCACCGGGGTTCCGGCGCACGCCGGGAGCTCGCTGGGGAGCACGCCGGAAGCACGCCGGAGTCGGTGAGGGGAGATACCGGGGGCCGTCAGGAGGCGGTGAAGGAGGTGCGGAGGGCGTCGACGCGGCGGACGGCCTCGGTGAAGCCGGCGGTGTCGAGGCGGCCGCTGTCGAGGGCGGTGGCGAGGGCCTCGACGGCGGCGTCGCCCTGCTGGACGTCGCGGGCCGAGCAGAGCAGGAGGTCCATGCCGGCGTCGGCGGCGGCGACGGCCCGCTCGCCCACGTCACCGAAGGCGGCGAGGGCGCCGGCTTCGAGGGCGTCGGTGATGGTCACGCCGCGGAAGCCGAGGCGCTCGCGCAACTCGCCCTGGACGATGGTGCGCGAGAGGCCAGCCGGACGGTAGGCGTCGAGGGCCGGGTAGACCGCCCAGGAGGTCATGACCAGCCGGACCCCGGCGGCGATGGCGGCGCGGTACGGCTCCTCGCCGCGGGCCCTGAGGTCGGCGAGCGGGACCGGGAGGACGACGGGACGCTCGTCGGTGTTCTCCTCGCGGGCGGCGGCGCCGAGGCCCGGGAAGTGCTTGGCCGTCGCGGCGACACCGAGGCGCTGCTGGGCGGCCAGGAAGGCGGATCCCGACTCGGCCACCACGTCCGGCTTCTGGCCGTAGGAGCGCTCGAAGTGGTCGATGAAGTTGTCGGGCGTGTCGAAGACGTCGAGCACGGGGGCGAGGTTGACGTTCAGGCCCGCCTCGCTCAGCGTGCCGGCCGCTCCGGCCCCGGAGCGGGCCGCCTCGCCGGCCGGGTCGGCGGCCAGGCCGGTCTTCCGGGCGGAGAGGTCCGGGGCGCCGGGCAGTCGGCGGACCTTCCCGCCCTCCTGGTCGGTCATCAGCAGGAGCGGGGACGCGGACGGGGCCTCGGCCGCCGCCTGCCGCAACTCGGCGACGCTGGCCTGGAGTTTGCGCACCGAGGGGACGTTGTCCTTGAAGAAGATGACGCCGGCGGCGCGGCCCGCCCGGACGGCGTCGAGCAGCGCGGCGGGTGGGGTGTCGCCGGAGTAGGAGTAGATGACCCGGCGGCCGGCGAGCTGGAGCGATTCGGTGGTGGGCACGAGAGGCGTCCTCTCCGTGGAGATGGGGGGTGTCGGGGCCGTCGCGCCGGGTTCGGCCGAGCGCTCGACGGGCTGGGGCGGCCGGGCGGCGTCTCCCGCGCCGGGCGGGTCCAGCCGGGCGAGCGGGGCTGACGGGGCCAGGGCGGAGAACAGCAGGGCGAGGAGCGCGACATGGACGGTTCGGCGGGGTATCGGCATCCGGCCTCCCTCGGTCGGGTCCGGGCGGTCGGGGCTCGGGGCTCGGGGCTCGGGGCTCGGGCGAACGACGGTGCGCCCGGAGTGTGCCCGGGGCGCCCGGGGGCGCCCGGCCCAGGATGGCGGGGCGCGCGAGGTGACACCAGCAGCCTCACCCCAACTGTGGTCGTCCCGCCTCCCGGAGCAGCCGTCCGAGGACGGCGACGCCCTCCTCGATCTCGCCGGGCGCTCCGGCGGCGTAGCCGAGGACCAGCCCCGGCGCGTGCGGCAGCCGGGCGTGCCAGGAGAGCGGCTGCACCTTGACGCCGTGGGCCAGCGCCGCCGTGGCGAGCTCGGTGTCCGTGCAGGCCAGGCCGTCGGGGAAGGTGACCAGGAGATGCAGTCCGGCCGACGCCCCGTGGACGACGGCGCCGGGCAGATGGGCGGCGATCGCGGCGGTCATCGCGTCGCGGCGGCGCCGGTGGCGCGGGCGCAGCAGCCGCAGGTGGCGCTCCAGCGCGCCGGAGTCCATCAGCCGGGCGAGGACGAGCTGGGGCAGCGCGGCGTTGCCGAGGTCGCTGAGCCGTTTGGCGTCGACCAGGAGGTCCCGGTAGCGGGCGGGGGCGAGCATCCAGCCGGTACGCAGGGCGGGGGCGAGCAGCTTGGAGACGCTGCCGAGGTAGAGCACGTGGTCGGGGTGGACGCCGCGCAGTGCGGGCACCGGCGGGCGGTCGTAGCGGTGTTCGGCGTCGTAGTCGTCCTCGATGACGAGCCCGCCCTCCGCCGCCCACCGGAGCAGCTCGCGCCGCCGGGCGCCGCCGAGGACCACGCCGGTCGGGAACTGGTGGGCGGGTGTGAGCAGGACGGCGCGGGCGCCGGTGGCGCGCAGCGCGTCGACCCGGATGCCCTCGGCGTCGACGGGGACGGGCGGGGTGGCGGTGATCCGGTGGCCGAGGTGCTGGCGGGTGCCGAGTGAGCCCGGGTCCTCGACGGCGACCGCGTCGAGGCCGGTCGCGCGGAGCACCTCGCCGGCCAGGGCCAGGGCCTGCGCGGCCCCGGCCACGATGAGGACGTCCTCGGGGTCGGCGCGGATGCCGCGGTTGCGGCCGAGCCAGTCGGCGACCGCGCGGCGCAGGGCGGGGGTGCCGCGCGGGTCGCCGTAGCCGAAGTCCCGGGCGGCGAGGTCGTGCAGGACGGCGCGCTCGGCGCGCAGCCAGGCGGTGCGGGGGAAGGCGGCGAGGTCAGGGACTCCGGGTGAGAGGTCGATCCGGGCGGGGGCGTTGCGCAGGGCGTCGAAGCTGGCCGGGACGGGTGTGCCGTCGAAGGGTGCGTCGGGGTCGGGGGCGGGGGCGGGGGCGGGGACTGCCCCGGGTGCTGGATGTATCGGACGTACCGGGTGCGCCGGGGCCCGGACGAGCGGGTCGACCACGATGGTGCCGCCCCTGCCCCTCCCCGCGATCCGCCCCTCCTCGGTGAGCCGGCGGTAGGCGTCGGTGACCACGCCCCGGGAGACCCGGAGGTCGGCGGCGAGCACGCGGGTGGCGGGCAGCCGGCTGCCGACCGGCAGCCGGCCGTCGGCGATCGCCTGCCTCAGCCGCCGGGCCAGCCAGTCCGCGAGTCCGCCGGCGGGGGCCTCGCCGGGGTCGAGCTGGAGGAAGTCGGCATCGGCGGTTGTGGACCTGTCGACCAGCCGTTCATTGGACCTGTGCACCGGTCCATTGTGCCGGGAGGGTGGGGGCATGACGACGAACACCCCGCTCCCCACCGACCTTCGCCCCGCGCCGGTCCCCGGCACCGGCCACGCCTATGTGCACGGCTACTCCCCCACCGAGGCCCGGCGCCTCGGCGACCAGGCCGACACCCTCGCCGACCTGCTGCACGCGGGCACCGCCTACCCGCCGGGCAGCCGGGTCCTGGAGGTCGGCTGCGGCGTCGGTGCGCAGACGGTGCACCTGCTGGCCACCAGCCCCGGCGTGCTGCTGACCGCCGCCGACATCTCGGCGGACTCGCTGGCGCTGGCGCGGGCCCGGGTCGCCGCGCACGCACCCGACGCGCGGGTCGACTGGCACCACGGCGACCTGCACCGGCTGCCCTTTCCCGACGCCTCCTTCGACCACCTCTTCGTCTGCTTCGTCCTGGAACACCTCGCCGACCCGACGGCGGCGCTGGCCGCGCTGCGCCGGGTGCTGAGGCCCGGCGGCACCATCACCGTGATCGAGGGCGACCACGGCACCGCGTGCTTCCACCCGCGCGGCGAGGCCGCGCAGCGGGTCGTCGACCACCTGGTCCGGCTCCAGGCGGACGGCGGCGGGGACGCCCTGATCGGGCGGCGGCTGCAGCCGCTGCTCACCGACGCCGGCTTCCGGGACGTCGCGGTGGGCCTGCGCACGATGTACGCCGACACCACCCGGCCGGCGCTGGCCGAGGGGTTCACCCGGCGCACCTTCGTCGCGATGGTCGAGGCGGTGCGGGCCGAGGCCATCGGGGCCGGCCTCAGCACGGACGAGGCGTTCGACCGCGGCCTCGCCGAGCTGCGCCGTGCGGCGGAGCCGGGCGGGACCTTCCACTACACCTTCTCCAAGGCGGTCGCGGTCAACCCTTGACGGTCGGCCCCCGACGGTCGGCCCCCGACGGCGGGCGGGGGCAGGGCGCCGGCCGGCGGTGGCGCGTGGTCACTCCGGGCTGTCGCCGAGGGTGGTGAGCACGACGCGCAGGGCGTCGATGAACGCGGCGGTCTGCGCCTCGTCCAGCCCGGCCAGGACACGGCGCTCGGTGGCGAGGTGGTCGGGCAGGGCGCGGTCCATCAGGGCGTACCCCTCGTCGGTGAGCGCGACGTCGCGACTGCGCCCGTCGGAGCCGCTGGCGGTGCGGGTCACCAGGCCTCGGGCCTCCAGCCGGTCGAGGCGCTGGCTGATCGCGCCGGACGTGACCATCGCGGACCGCATCAGGCCGGTCGGGGTGAGCCGGTACGGCGGGCCACTGCGGCGGAGGGTGGCGAGCACGTCGAAGGAGGCGAAGTCGAGGTCGTGCCGGGCGAAGGTCTCCTTCAGCTCGGCGTCGACCAGGCGGGTGAGCCGCTTGAGGCGGCCGAGCACCTCCATCGGCGAGACATCCAGGTCGGGACGCTCCGCGCCCCACTGCCGCACCACCCGGTCCACATGATCTTCGCGTTCTGCCATGTCCTCCAGCCTAAACGATGCCTTAGCGGTGAGATACCTCACAGCAGCCCACCCCCAACACCCCGCCCAGATTCCTTAGCGCTGAGATACATTGGCTTAGTGCTAAGGAATCGACTCGCCATCGTGCTGCTCACCGCCCTCGCCCCCGCTATCTGGGGCTCCACCTACCTGGTCACCACCGAGCTGCTGCCGCCCGGGCGCCCGCTGCTCGCCGGGGTCCTCCGCGCCCTGCCCGCCGGGCTGCTGCTCATCGCCCTCACCCGCCGCCTGCCCAAGGGCAGCTGGTGGTGGCGCTCGCTCGTCCTCGGCGCGCTGAACATCGGCGCCTTCTTCGCCCTCCTCTTCGTCGCCGCCTACCGCCTTCCCGGTGGCGTCGCCGCCACCGTCGGCGCCGTCCAGCCACTGATCGCCGCCGGCCTCTCGGCCGCCCTCCTGGGCGACCGCCTCTCGCTGCGCACCCTCCTCTCCGGCATCGCCGGCGTGGCCGGGGTCAGCCTGCTCGTCCTGCGTGCCAACGCCCAGTTGGACGCCCTCGGCATCCTGGCCGCGCTCGGCGGCGCGGTGGTGATGGCCACCGGTGTCGTCCTCTCCAAGCGCTGGACCTCACCGGCCCCGCTGCTCGCCACCACCGGATGGCAGCTCACCGCGGGCGGTCTGCTGCTCCTTCCGGTCGCCCTGCTGGTCGAGGGGCCGCCGCCGTCCCACCTCACCGGCGCCAACCTGCTCGGCTACGGCTACCTGAGCCTGATCGGCGCGGCCGTCGCCTACGCGCTCTGGTTCCGCGGCATCCGCGCCCTGCCGCCCACCTCGGTCACCTTCCTCGGTCTGCTCAGCCCCGTGGTCGCCACCGCCCTCGGCTGGCTCGTGCTCGGCCAGGACCTCGCGCCCGTCCAGGCACTCGGCGCGCTGATCGTGCTCGGCTCGCTCGTCGCCGCGCAGACCCAGCGACCGCGCACCCCGTCGAAGGTGGTCGCCGCCTCCTCCGACGCCCCTTCCGACGGCGCCGCCGCCGACCGCGCCGACACCCGCACCCGCCAAACCGCCTGACCGCCTGACCGTCCGGCGCGCCCCCGGACACCTCCTCTCCATCGCATCCCAGTCCCAGCCCCAGTCCCAATCCCAGGAGAACTCCCCATGCGCATCACCGTGTTCGGCGCGAGCGGCAACGTCGGCAGCCGGGTGGTGGCCGAGGCGGCCGCCCGCGGCCACCAGGTCACCGCCGTCCTGCGGGACCCCTCCCGCCCGCACAGGCTCGCGCCGACGGTCGGGATTGCCACCGGTGACGCCCGCGACCCCGCCGACGTCCACCGCCTCGCCGCCGGGCAGGACCTGGTGGTCACGGCCACCCGCCCGGCCCCCGGCCGCGAGGACGAACTGGCCACCGCGACCAAGGGCCTGCTGGCCGGCCTGGCCGGAACCGGCGTGCGGCTGCTGGTCGTCGGCGGCGCCGGCAGCCTCGCCCTGCCCGGCGGGAGCGGCACCACCCTCGCCGAAGCCCCGGACTTCCCCGCCGCCCTGCGCCCGATCGCCGATGCCTGCGGCGAGCAGCTCGCCCTCTGCCGCGCGGACACCGAGGTCGACTGGACCTACCTCAGCCCGCCGGCCCTGCTCGAACCGGGCGAGCGGACCGGCCGCTACCGGCTGGGCCGCGACGAGCTCCTCGTCGACCCGGACGGCACCTCGGCCATCTCCATGGAGGACCTCGCCGTCGCCCTCCTCGACGAGGCCGAGCACCCCGCCCACCGCCGCCTGCGCTTCACCGTCGCTTCTTAATGTCGTTGTCAAGCCGCCGTGGTCACTGGAGGTGTGACGTGGCAGCACCGTCGGTCACGGATCAGCGCCCACAGGACGTTGACGCGGCGGCGGGCCAGGGCCATCACGGCTTGGACGTGCCGCTTGCCTTCCGCGCGTTTGCGGTCGTAGAAGGCCCACGAGTTCGGATCGCAGCGGATGCTGACCAACGCGGAGGTGTAGAAGACGCGTTGGAGCCGGCGGTGGTAGACCATCGGCCGATGGAGGTTGCCGCTGACCTTGCCCGAGTCGCGGGGCGCCGGTGCGATGCCGGCGAACGCCGCCAGAGCATCCGGGGAGGGAAAGCCGTCCAGGCTGCCGCCGACGCCGGCCAGGAACTCGGCACCGAGAACGGTGCCGATACCGGGGACGCTCTCGACTATCGCGGCGAGCTCGTGCTCGCGAAACCGGCCCTCGATGAGCTTGTCGATCTCGGCGATCTGCTCGTTGAGGGCCATCACCACCTCGGCCAGGGTGTGGACCAGCTTCGCGGTGGTCTTCTCCCCGGGGACGGAGGTGTGCTGGCGTTCAGCAGCCTCAACAGCCGCCTCCGCGAGGGCTCTCGCGTTTCGGACCTTGCGGTTGGCGAGCCACTTCGTCAGCCGCGCGGTCCCGGTGCGGCGGATCGCCGCGGGGGTCTGGTAGCCGGTCAGGAGCTTGAGCGGGCCGGCGTTGGTCACCTCCAGGGCCCGTTCCAGGGCTGGGAACATGCTCAGCAGGGTGCCGCGCAGGCGGTTGATCGACCGCGTGCGGTCCTCGACCAGGTCGGCCCGCCGTCCGGTCAGCAGCTTGAGCTCGATCGCGGCCTCGTCGCCGGGACGGACGGGCTGCAGGTCGCGGCGCATCCGGGCCTGGTCGGCGATCACGTAGGCGTCGCGGGCGTCGGTCTTGCCCTCGCCGCGGTAGCCGTCGGAGGCCCGGTTCACCAGGCGGCCGGGGATGTACAGGACCTCCTGGCCGTGGGCGACCAGCAGGCTCAGCAGCAGGGCCGGCTCCCCGCCGGTCATGTCGATCGCCCACGTCACCGGCTCGCCGCCGGCGAGGGCCAGGACGTCCGCGATCAGTTCCAGCAGCTCGGGCTCGTCGTTGGCGACCCGCCGCGACAGCACCTTCCTGCCGTCCGCGTCGAGGGCCAGGCCGTGGTGGTGGCCCTTGCCACTGTCGATCCCCGCCCATATCCGGCTCATCATGCTCCTGACGTGCGTGTTCGTGCTGTTCGTACCACGGACGACCTCGCCGGCATTGCTCTACTCAGCGACTTGCTCGCACTTCCTAATCGGCGGCCGAGTCGTCGTGGGGCGCCGGGCGGCGAAGCGACGGAAGCCATGAGACGGCAGCCCACTGATAGCCACACCCAGCACCCCTGGGTGATCCAACCCTACGAATGACCAGACCAACCCGGCTCAGAAGGTAGAGCTCAGAAGGTAGAGCCCACTGAATCCCCGCCCGGCCGCCCCGCACCGGCGGCGCCCGGGGTACCCGCCGGTCGGCTCGGGCCCGGCGCCCGTTCCCCGTTCCGATTCTCGCCCGGGCCTCCGCCCTCGGCCTGCTGCTCCTCATCCGTGCACTCCCTCCTCGTGGTCCCCGACCTGAGCGGCCGCCGCGACGGCCGCTCACCCCTCTCGACGGATCCCACCCGGCGGAAGGGAGCAGCCGCCGTCAACCATCTCGTCGAAGACTCACCCCGGCGGGGGATCAGCTGCACCTGACGCCCCCTCAGAGGTGGTTCAGGCGCCAGGGGAAAGACGGGTGCCCACTGGATCGACCACGACCGGTCGACCGGCCACGATCGACGCATGACCACATGGACCACCAACCGCACCGGGCGTCGCTCCCGGCTCTCCGCCCTCGGCCGGCGCACCGTGGCCCTGCTCGCCGTCCTCGCCCTGGCCCAGACGGCGGGCACCGCGAACGCCGTCGCGGCGCCCGCCGGAGCGACCGCCCCCGGTGTCCCCGCCCGCTACTCCCAGCAACGACTCGACTGGCAGCCCTGCGCGGAGGAGGCCGCGCTGGAGTGCGCCGCCATGACCGTGCCCCGGGACTGGCACCACCCCGGGCGGGGGCCGGACCTCACCGTCGCGGTCTCCCGGCACCGCGCGAGCGACCCGGGCCGACGGATCGGCACCCTGCTGACGGCCGCCGGAGGCCCCGGCGGCACGGGCCTGCGGCGCCCGGCGGGCTTCGTCCGGGACGCGCCCGCGCTCGGCGCCGCCTACGACGTCGTGGGCTTCGACCAGCGCGGTGTCGGCCACAGCACCCGGGCCGTCTGCCAGACGCCCGAGGATTTCCGGGCGTTCTTCGCCGGGGACTTCCGCGACGACACGCCGGCCGACCGGGCCCGGGTGATCACGGCCTCGCGCGGGTTCGCCGCCGACTGCGAGCGGCGCAGCGACGGCCTGCTGCCCTACCTCACCACCGAGCAGGCCGTCCGGGACCTCGACCTGCTGCGCGCCCTGCTCGGCGAACGCCGGGTCAGCTACTACGGGCCGTCCTACGGCACCGTGATCGGCGCGTACTACGCGACGCTCTTCCCACAGCGGGTCGAGCGGATGGTGCTGGACAGCGTCATCGGCTTCGACGGCACCTGGGAGCGGTTCGAGCAGCGGCTGCCGATGAGCTTCCAGCGCCGGTTCGAGGAGGACTTCCTGCCCTGGCTGGCCGCCCGGGACGCCGTCTACCACTACGGCACGACCGCCGCCGAGGTGAAGGCCCGCTGGGAGGCGCGCCGGGCGGCGCCGCACGAGCACCCGCTGGTCGACGGCACGCTCACCATCGGGCCCAACCAACTGGACAACGGCACGATCCGAACGTCTACCGCACGAACGCGGGCTTCACCCAACTGGCCACCGCGCTGGCCGCGCTCGACGACTGGCCGGGCGCCGAACCGGCCGCCCGCACCACCGCCCGGCGGGTCTTCGGCGAGTACCTCGACCCGGAGTTCCTCGCCGAGTACTTCGCGGTCACCTGCACCGACACCCCGTGGACCCGCGACCTGTCCGTCTGGGTGGACCGGGGCACCGGGAACACCGCCCGCCGGCCGCTGGCCGGGGCCCGTACGCTCGCCTTCTCCGCGGTCTGCGCCTCCTGGCCGGCGCCCACGGCGCCCCCGGTGCGGGTCACGGGTGCGGGCCTGCCGCCCACGCTGATGCTCAATTCGGTGCACGACCCCGCGACGCCCGTCGAGGCCGCGCTCTCCGCGCACCGGGCCCTGCGCGGCTCGCGTCTGGTGACGGTCACCGGGAACGGCGACCACGGCCAGTACCCCGGGCCGAACCCGTGCGTGCGCTCCATCGTGGAGTCCTACCTGCTCACCGGGACGATCCCGCCCGCCGACCTCACCTGTCCGTCACCGGAGGCGGCGTGAACAGCGTCCCCCGGGCGTCCGGGAGCAGGCCGAGCGCGCGTGGTGCTCCTGAACGCGGCCGCCCGCGGCGGAGTCCTCCCCCCGGAGGACCCCACCGCTGGCGGCGTCGGGTGGGCGCCGGGCCGTCAGGGACGGTCGAGCGTGATCGAGTTGATCGGCGTCAGGTCGGCGTAGACGCCCGTCTGGGCGGGGAGGTCCTCGCCGCAGCCGGTGCCGTTGTACCCGGTGCACAGGTGGGCGTGCGCCCCGCCCGACTGGTTGTTGAGCACCCAGTGCCAGCCGTTCTGGTTGCGGAGGTTGTGGGCGCCGTAGCTCCAGAAGACGTCGGTCGGCGGCTTGCTGGTGTCGGAGTCCTGCGGGTAGATGCAGACCGCCCCGTACGGGCAGCCGTCCCAGGGACCGTCGACGGCCTGGGCGCCGGAGGCCCCCATCGTGGTGACGGCGGCGGCCGCGAGGGCGAGCGCGGCGGCGGCGTGCAGGATCTTGCGCATGGTGGTTCTCCCTCAGGTGCTGGTCCGGTCCGTGTCCGGCCGGTGCTCAGCAGCGTAGGAAGGGGCCGCCCGCAGCGGTCCCTGACGGATGACAGGGTGCCGGGGCGGCCCGGGCGCGGGCCGACGCGGTGCCGGTCTGCGCTGCGCCGGTCAGCGCTGCGCGGCGAAGGTGTCGCAGCGGGCCGGGTCGCCGGTGCGGTAGCCGGTGGTGAACCAGGCCTTGCGCTGGTCGGAGGAGCCGTGGGTCCAGGTGTCGGGATCGATCCGGCCGGTGGCCTGCTTCTGGATCCGGTCGTCGCCGACGGCCGCCGCGGCGTCCAGGCCCTGGGCGATGTCCTGGTCGGTGAGGGTGCTGATCAGCGGCCGTCCGGTGGAGGCCTGAGGGGTGGTGGTGGCGTGGTGGGCCCAGACGCCGGCGTAGCAGTCGGCCTGGAGTTCCAGCTTCACCGAGGCGCTGTCCCGGCCCTGCCGGTCCTGCCCGACCTTCTGCATGGTGCCGGTCAGGTTCTGGATGTGGTGACCGTACTCGTGGGCGACCACGTAGGCCTCGGCGAACGGGCCGCCGCCGGCCCCGAAGCGGGTGGACAGTTCGTCGAAGAAGCCGAGGTCGAAGTAGGCGCGCCGGTCGGCCGGGCAGTAGAACGGGCCGACGGCGGAGCTCGCCGCGCCGCAGGCGGTGGAGACCCGGCCGGTGAACAGGACCGTCTCGGCGGGCCGGTAGGCGACGCCCAAGCGGGGCAACTGCCCGCCCCAGTACTCCTGGAGGCTGTTGGTGACGGCCACGATCCGGCAGTCCTGCCGGCGGTTGGCGTCGGCACCGGTCCTGCAGACCTGCTGGACCTCCCCCGCGGTGGTGGTCCCCCCGGACCCGGCGTCCGAGCCGCCGCCGTCGGAGAGCCCGAGGATGCTCGGGTCGACGCCGAAGAGCACCGCGATCAGAACGGCGATCAGACCGGCCGCGCCACCGCCGACGGCGACCTTCCCCCCGGGGATGCCGCGCCGGTCGTCCACCTGCGAGGTGTCGAGGTCGCCCTGGTCGTCGAACTGCATGCCGGTCCGTCCCTTGTGTGCGGCCGGCGCCCCGGGGCGCCGGGCGGCCGCGCCCGGCCGCCCGGCCACGGTAGCCGCTCAGCGCGCCGCTTCCGGCGAAGGACGCGCAGGTCAGAGGGGGTCTTCCGGACACGGGACGGGGTCGGTGACCGGCGGTGGCGGCCGCATCACACCCTGCTGGCCCCCGAGACCGGCGGAGTGCCGTGCCCGGCCGTCAGGAACGCCTCTGCCCGGCGCCGGACCTCGTCCGGGAGGCCCGGCCCCGGGACGGACACCGTCCCCCGGAGGGCGGCGGCAAGCCGGGCGGCGAGACCGGGCCGGGCCGTCCAGACCTCCGGGGCGCGGCCGAGCACGGCGGACAGGAGATCGCCCGGGTGGAGGTCGCCCCCGGCCAGGGGGTCACGGCAGAGCAGCTCGACCGCGCGCGGAAGCAGGTGGGTCAGCCCGATGTCCTGGCCGATCAGCAACCGCAGTTCCTCGGCGCCGAGGTCGGCGACCGGACGACGGCGCAGGGCGTGGGCGGTGACGGCCAGCCGGGTGGCGTCCGCCCCCGGTTCGGGCCACCGGTTGCCCTCAAGCGCCTCCAACGAACCGGGGACGACGACGCCGCGCGCCCGTGCGGAGCCGGCCCGGGACGCCGCGCGGGACCAAGCCCCGGAGGCGGAACGGGCGCGGCTCACCGGAGCGCCGCGCCTTCGGCCGCCCCGGCGTCGAGCTGCTGACAGCCGACCACCCGCAGGAGTTCAAGGGCTTCCGCGGTCGCGCTGCCGGGCGGCGCGGTGTGGACGAGGAGCAGCTGGTCCTGACCCGCGGCGGCCAGCATCTCGCAGTCGAGGTCGAGCCGGCCGACCAGCGGATGCAGGACGGTCTTGCGACCGCTGCGCCGCACGGCCACGTCGTGCCGCGCCCAGAGGGCGGCGAACTCCTCACCGGTGGCGAGCAGGCGTGCCACCAGCCGGCCCAGGTGCGCGTCCCCGGGGCGGGCCGCGTGGGCGGCGCGCAGGTGGGCGACGTGCCCGCGCGCCAGCTCCTCGTGCTGCTCGGCGGGGAAGAGCGCGCGGGACCCGGGCTCGGCGAACCAACGCAGGACGACGTTGCGCCGCTCCGGCGGCCGCTGGGAGACGTCGCCGAACAGGGCGGCGGCCATCGCGTTCTGGGCGAGGACGTCACCGACGTCCGACATCACCTGGGCCGGGGTGTCGTGCAGGCGGTCCAGGATCAGCAGCAGGCCCGGCCGGACATGGGTGAGCGGGGTGTGCCGGCGCGGCGGCCGGTGACCGGCGAGGTGGAACAGGTGGTCGCGCTCGTCCTCGGTCAGCCGCAGCGCCCGGGAGAGGGCCGCGACCAGCTGCGGCGAGGGCTGCGGACCGCGCCGCTGCTCCAGGCGCGCGTAGTAGTCCACCGAGAGCCCGGCGAGCTGGGCCACCTCCTCGCGGCGCAGGCCGGGTGTGCGGCGGCGCGCGCCGGGCGGCAGGCCGACGTCGGCGGGAGTGAGCGCGGCGCGGCGGCGGGTCAGGAAGTCGGCGAGGGCCGGTCGGTCGATCACCCTCCCATCCTCCGCCCCGGGCGGGGCGCTCAACCAGGGATCGCCGGTCCCTGGTTGAGGAGGTCTCTGCCGCCGCCACCGCTTCCCCGCCACGGTGGTGACGGGGAGGGCGGCACCCGCTGCACCGGGCGAAACTGGCGAACCTGGTGAACCGGGCGAACGGGCGCCGCCCCGACCACGAGCGACCACCTCGCAAGGGAGTTGAGACAGCGATGACGACGTTTCTGGTGACGGGCTCCACCGGCCAGGTCGGCCGCCGGTTCGTGCCGCGGCTGGCGCAGTGGACCGGGCCCGGCGCGGTCCGGGTGCTGGTGCGGCACGAGGAGCAGGCGCGGGCGGCGACCGCCGCGGGACTCCAGGCGGTCGTCGGCGACCTGCGGGAGCCGGCCGACCGGGCGCGGGCCCTGGAGGGCGCCGACGTGGTGGTGCACCTGGCCGCCGGGCGGCGCGGGATGCCGGACGAGGAGGCCTTCGCGGTGAACCGGGACGCCACCGTCGCCCTCGGGCGGGACGCGGCCGGAGCCGGGGTCCGGCGGTTCGTGCACACCAGCACCAACCTGGTGTACGGGCGGAGGCTGGGCCGGCCGGCCGTGGAGGACGATCCGCTGGCCCCGGACGCCCTCTGGGGCGCCTACGCCGCCTCCAAGGCCGCGGCGGAGCACGGGCTGCGCGCGTTCGGCGACCGGCTGCCGCTGGTCGTGGTCCGCCCCGCCTTCGTGTACGGCGAGGGCGACCCGCATCTCGCGGACTCGCTGCACTGGGCGGGCCGCTGGCCCTCGCACCAACGGCTGTCCGTGGTCCACCACGCCGACGTGGCGCGGGCCCTGTGGGGCGCGGCGGTGACGCCGGGGGTGGAGGGGCGCAGCTACAACGTGGCGGACGACGCACCGGTGACCGCCTGGGACCTGCACGGGATCAACGACGTGCCCCGCCCGGAGTCCTGGACCGCCGCACCCGGCGACACGCCGCAGGCCGACGCGGTCGTCCTGCCGAAGGGGGCCGGGCCCGCCGACCCCTGGGAGAGCCAGGTCTCCACCGCCGCGATCCGCCGCGAGCTCGGCTGGCGCCCGCTCTACCCATCGGTGTGGACGGCCCGCGACGCGGGCGCGCTGTAGGCGCACGGGCGCCCCGGCACCCGGCACCCGGCACCCGGCCGCCTGACCGGCAACCCGGGCGACGACGCGGGCCGCTACCGTGACGGGCATGATCACTCATCTGGTCCCCACCTGGGAGGTCTCGGAGAGCCGGGGCGTCGAGACGGCCTGGGTCGAACTCGGCAACGACCGCCTGCGTGCCCACGGCCGGGTGGCCGGCCTGATGCCCGCGCCCTACTGGCTCGACTACGAGCTCGACACCGGGCCCGGCTGGACGACCCGCCGGCTCGCGGTCCGCGCCGCCTCGGCGCAGGGCGTGCGGGAGCTGGAGCTGCTGAACCACGACGGACGGTGGACCGTCGACGGGCACCACCGGCCGGAGCTGGACGGGGCGCTCGACTGCGACCTCGGCCTCTCCCCGCTGACCAACGCCATGCCGCTGCTCCGCCACCGGCTCCACCGGGAGCCGGGGCGGCACGACTTCCTGATGGCGTGGGTCCGGGTGCCCGACCTGACGGTCCACCCGTCGCGCCAGACGTACACCCACCTGGGGCCGACCGGGAACGAGGACGCCGCCGGTGCGGCGGCGACCGTCCGGTACGAGTCCGGCGGTTTCCGCGCCGACCTGCTCGTCGACCTGCACGACCTGCTCGTCGACCTGCACGGCCTGGTCCTCGACTACCCCGGCCTGGCCCGCGGCCACAACTGAGGCCCCGCCGCAGCTGAGCCACCACCACGGCTGCGCCGGTGGCCCGCCGGCCACCGGGGGGTGGCCCGCCGACCGACGGCCCGCCGGCTGGGTTCTGTCCGCGCGATCATGAGCGGTGCCAGATGGCACGGTCATGGTCGCCGCTTGTCCATGACGGGCTCGAACCGGGTGCGGTCGGCGCATTGTCCCGGCGTGATGACCAGGGACAAAGCCCGGCAGCGGCCCTCCGCGCTCAGGGGGAGCTTGGTGGTGCGACCGCCTCGGGACCGTCCGGGGCCTCGCCGGCCGCCCGGGTGGCGGGCGAGCCGGGGCTCGGCCCGTGGGTGGTGCTCGGCAAGACCTTCAAGGGGCCGACCGACCGAACGCTCGCCCGGCAGACCGCCGAGTTGCCCGCCCGGGAGACCGGGCGGGACGCCCGGACGGTGCTGGTCCGGCCGGAACTGGTCGAGGTCGCCTACGACGGCCTCCAACGCAGCCCCCGCTGCCCCGCAGGGCCGGCCCTGCGGGGCAGCCCCCGTTTCCCCGCCGGGCAGTCCCCGCTACCTCGCCGGGCCGGCCCTGCGGTTCGCCCGGGTGGTGCGCTACCGGCCGGACAAGAGCGCCGCCGAGTCCGAAATGGTTTCCTCCGTAAGGGAGTTGGCTAACGCCGAAGGTTTGTGAGGCCGTCCGCCTGGCCGGGTCCGCCGACCCTTCCGGCGAAGTACCACGGGCTGAAACACATTGCGCCGCACGGGGGTTCAGGCACAGGGGCCGAATCAGCCATTCTCGATCCGGCCACCGGGCCCCTCCGTGAACGGACCAGCGATGGCTAGGTTGACCGTGACAACGAGAGGTGGCCGCCGGGCAGTCGGCGCCGCCCTGGCGAAAGGTGCCCGACATGCAGGTGAGCGTCGACCGGGACCGTTGCTGCAGCTCCGGCATGTGCGTGACGAACGCCCCCGCGGTCTTCGACCAGGACGACCGGGACAGTCTCGTGAAGCTCCGTCAGACTGTCCTGCTGCCCGAGCAGTTCGACGGCGTGCGACTCGCCTCCGAGCTCTGCCCGGGCCGGGCGATCACCGTCACCGGGGACGAGCCCGCGCGGACCGGGGCCTGACGGACCCCCGCCGCCGGCCCCGCAGGCCGCCGGAAACCCTCCCGGGCCCCGAACCCCACGAGAACACCCGCGACGTGAGGAGACCCCCGCCTTGACCACCGCAACCACCACCGCAACCACCACCGCAACCACCAGCGCAACCACCACCCCCGTCCTCCCACTGCCGGCCCGGCACTCCGGCGGCTGCCCGTTCGGCCCGCCGCCCGCGTACGCCGAGGCCGCCGCCACCGGGCCGGTGACCAGGGCCGAGCTGCCCGACGGCGACCTCTGCTGGCTGGTCACCGGCTTCGCCGAGGTCCGCACCGTGCTGTCCGACCGCCGGTTCAGTGCCGACATACGCCACCCGACCTTCCCGCTGCTGGTCGCCGGCGCTCGCGAGCTGATCACCGACAATCCGGACTTCCTGCGGCTCGACGACCCCGAGCACGCCCGCCAGCGCCGCATGCTCACCGGGGAATTCCTGGTCAAGCGGGTGGAGGCGCTGCGCCCGGAGATCCAGCGGATCGTGGACGAGGCACTGGACCGGATGACCGCGGGCCGGACCACGGCCGACCTGGTCACCGACTTCGCGCTGCCGGTGCCCTCGCTGGTGATCTGCCTGCTGCTCGGCGTGCCGTACGAGGACCACGACCGCTTCCAGAGCCTGAGCCGCACGATGCTCAACCAGGAGAGCACCGTGGAGCAACTCCGGGAGGCCCAGGAGGAGGTCCGGGACTACCTGTGCGACCTGACGGCCCGCAAGCGCGCACAGCCGGAGGACGACGTCCTCAGCCGACTCGCGGCGCGGGACGACCTGACCCCGGACGACGTGGCCGGCATGGGCGTGCTGCTGCTGATCGCCGGGCACGAGACGACCGCGAACATGATCGCGCTGTCGACCGCGCTGCTGCTGGAGCACCCCGAGCAGATCCCCGGCCTGGCCGACCCGGCCACCCTGCCGGGCGCGGTGGAGGAGCTGTTGCGGCTGCTGACCATCGTGCACACCGGCCTGCCCCGGGTGGCGCTGGAGGACGTGGAGCTGGGCGGCGTCACCGTCCGGGCCGGGGAGGGCGTGTTGGCGATGCTCTCCACCGCCAACCGGGACGAGGCGGTGTTCGGCGGCGCCGGCCATCGGGCGACGGACGAGCTGGACCTGTACCGGGACGCCCGGCGGCAACTGGCGTTCGGCTTCGGCGTGCACCAGTGCCTGGGCCAGCCGCTGGCCCGCGCCGAACTCCAGATCGCCCTGGAGACGCTGTTCCGCCGGCTGCCGGGGCTGCGGCCGGCCGGCGAGCGCGAGTTCCGTACCGAGTCGTTCATCTACGGGATGCGGTCACTGCCCGTGACCTGGTGAGCGGGGCCCGATGGAGCACTCTCACTGGGGTACCGGGCGGAGCTGTCCGGGCGATCATGTGCGGAACCGGATGACGAGAGCGGCCGCGGTGACGGTGCCGGGGTAGACGTATCCGCGCTTGTCGTATCGGGTTGCGACCGCTCGGGCGTGCTTGAGCGCGTGCTTGAGCTTGTTGACGGCCCGTTCGACGGTGTCGCGCTTCTTGTACCGCTTCTCGTCGAAGGCCGGTGGGCACCCGCCGCGTGAGCCTTTGCGCAGGCGGGCGGCCTGACTTTCCGCCTTCTCCGGGATCGTGTGCCGGAGGCCGCGCCTGCGCAGGCAGGCGCGGCACGGGCCGAACAGGCGTTGTGGCCGGTGGCGGGACCATCGGCAGGTGATCGACGGGATCCTGCACCCGGTGCGGACCGGTGTGCACTGGTGTGATCTGCCCGAGCGGTTCGGGCCCTGGAAAGCGGTCGATGAACGCCACCGGCTGCGGTCGGCCGACGGGACAGGGGAACGATCGTGCGGGCCCACCAGCACGCGGCCGGCGCCCGGACCGATCCGCCGCCGGCCCTGGCCTCAAAGGCAGAGCCTCGTCGCCCGCCCGCTGTCCCCGGTCGTCACGCCGGGGCAGCGGGCGGACCGCACGCAGTTCGAGCCGGTACCGGAGAGGATCCTGCTGACCGGCAGGAACGGCCGCAGCCGTTCCCACTCGGCATGGTCACATGATCGGCCGGACAGCTCCGCGCGCGCCCGCCGGTGCCGGGGCGTACCCGGCCGGGCGAGTGGCGAAGGTGCCGCGGCCCCGGGTGCGGCTGCGCAGGGCGGTCGCGTAGCCGAACAGTTCGGCGATCGGCACGATCGCCGTCACCACCGCCGTCCCGCCGCGCGGGTCCGAGCCCTGGACGCGGCCCCGGCGGGCGGCGAGGTCACCGAGGACACCGCCCACCGCCTCCTGCGGCACGGTCACCGTCACCTCGGCGACCGGTTCCAGGAGCACCATCCGACAGGCCCGCAGGGCCTCGCGCAGTGCCAGCCGCCCGGCGGTGCGGAACGCGAGGTCCGAGGAGTCCTTCGGGTGGGTGGCCCCGTCGGTCAGGACGACCCGCAGGCCGGTGACCGGGTGGCCGCCCAGCGGGCCCTCGGCGAGCGCGTCCCGGCAGCCCGCCTCGACCGCCTGGACGTACTCCTTCGGCACCCGCCCGCCGGTGACGGTGGACGCGAACACGAACCCCTCTCCTTCCGCCTCCTCGGCCGGGCCGTCCAGCGGTGCCACGTCGAGCACCACGTGGGCGAACTGCCCGGCGCCGCCGTCCTGTTTGACGTGCCGGTGGACGTGGCCGGTGACCCCGCGCTCCACGGTCTCCCGGTGGGCGACCTGCGGACGGCCGACGGTCACCTCCAGGCCGTGCGCGCGGCGGACCTTCTCCACCGCCACCTCCAGGTGCAGTTCGCCCATGCCGGACAGCACCCGCTGCCCGGTCTCCGGATCGGTGCGGACGACCAGCGACGGGTCCTCCTCGGCGAGCCGGGCGAGCGCGAGGGCCAGCCGCTCGGTGTCCACCGTGCGCCGCGCCTCGACGGCCACCGTCACCACGGGCTCCGCCACGACGGCCGCTTCCAGGACCAGCGGCGCGCCGGGCGCGCACAGCGTCGCGCCGGTGCGCGCGGCCTTGACGCCCGCCACCGCGACGATGTCGCCGGCGACGGCCGTGTCCGCCTCGACGTGGCTGTCGGCCTGCACCCGCATGATCCGGGCGATCCGTTCGGTGCGGCCGGTGCCGGCGTCCAGCACGGTGTCCCCCTTGCGCAGGGTGCCCGTGTACAGCCGCAGGTAGGTGAGCCGGCCGGAGGCGCTGATCTCCACCTTGAACACCAGCGCGGTGAGCGGCCCGTCGGGATCGGCGGCCCGTTCCACCTCCTCGTCCTGCGCCGGGCCGACCCCGGTGCCGCGCACCGGCGGAACGTCCAGCGGCGACGGCAGGTAGGCCGTCATGGCGTCCAGCAGCGGCTCGATCCCCCGGTTGCGGTAGGCCGAGCCGCACAGCACCACCACGGCCTCCCCGCCGCGGGTGAGGTCCCGCAGGGCGGTGGCCAGAGTGGCCGTGGAGAGCGCCGCGTGTGCGCAGTACTCCTCCAGCGCGGCCGGGTGGAGACCGGCCACCGCCTCGTCCAGCAGGCGGCGGCGCCGCTCGGCCTCCTCCTGGAGCCCGTCGGGCACCGGCCCCTGCCGCAGACCGTCCCCGTCGGGGCCGTCGTCCCAGGTCAGGGCCCGCATCGTCAGCAGGTCCACGACGCCGGTGAAGCCGTCCTCCCGTCCGATGGGCAGTTGGACGGCCAGCGGGGCCGGGTGCAGCCGCGCGCGGATGGAGGCGACGGCGGCGTCCAGGTCGGCGCCGGGCCGGTCGAGCTTGTTGACGAAGGCGATCCGCGGCACGCCGTGCCGGTCGGCCTGGCGCCAGACGCTCTCGCTCTGCGGTTCGACCCCCGCGACGGCGTCGAAGACCGCGACCGCGCCGTCCAGCACCCGCAGCGAGCGCTCGACCTCGTCGGCGAAGTCGACGTGGCCGGGGGTGTCGATCAGGTTGATCCGGTGGCCGTTCCACAGACAGCTGACCGCCGCCGCGAAGATGGTGATGCCCCGCTCGCGCTCCTGCGGGTGGCAGTCGGTGACGGTGGTGCCGTCGTGCACCTCGCCGCGCTTGTGGGTCTCGCCGGTCAGGTAGAGGACCCGCTCGGTGACGGTGGTCTTGCCCGCGTCCACGTGGGCGAGGATGCCCAGGTTGCGGACGGCGGCGATGGCGGCGGCCGTGGTGGCGGTGGTGGTGACAGCGGTGGTGGTTCGGACGTCGGTGCGCATGGCCCGGTGCCTTTCGAAGCTCGCGGGAAGGAAAGGGGCGGCGCGATTGCGGCGGCGACGACGAGGCCGGAAGCCGGGGGCCGGCTGTCAGGAGCCGGGAACCGCGGACCCGTCCCGGGTCCGCGGTTGAGGAAAGGGTCTTCTGTCCCGGCGTCAGCTGCTCGTCACGCACACCACCCGGTGCCGGCCGCGCAGCGGGCACCGGAGGGACGAGGACACCAGGATCACCTCGAACCGGGACGAGGGGACGACGGCAGCGCTGCGGTGGCGCACGACCGGTCCTCCCCCGACTCGTCACGGCGCGCGCCACCACCGGAACCACGGGCGGCGCGCCTCTGGGTGCCGAGTGTAGGACCGGCCCGCCCCCGGGTCACCCGCTTTTCCCCACCGACCGTCAGCGGCTCTACCACCCGAACCTTTTCACGCGTTCTCGGCGTCGAGCCCTGACGGCGGGGGGCTTCGACGGCGGGGACCCGGTCGGCTCAGGAGTCCTGGACGAGCAGCCCGCCCCGGGCGCCGTCCCCGGACACGAAGGCGAACAGCCTCGGCGCCGCGCCGAGGACGAGGTGGAACGGCACCCAGTTCGGGTCGAGTTGCAGCAGCAACTGCCAGGGGCCGCCGTCCGGCCACTGGTCGCCCTGGACGAACACCGGTGCGCCGCCGATCTTGTCGCCGTCGAACCGCTCCAGGTCCCGGCCGTGGCCCTCGTCGACCGGGCACAGGTCGAGGGCGTACTCCACCGCCGACCCGTCGGGGGCGTAGAGCCCGGGGCCGGTCGCCAGCGGGCGCAGCCGGCCCGCGTACTCCCCGCCCGGCTGGACGATCACCGCGTTCTCGCCGCCGGCCGGGTCGATGATGTCGGGGTCGAAGAAGTCCTCCCCGTGATCGGCGTGGGTCACGAAGACATAGGCCACCTTCCCCCGGCCGGCGCTCCCGAGCACCGCGTCCAGCTCGATCTGGGCGACGAACCGCATCGGCCGGTCCCAGGCCGCGCTGACCGGCCACTGCGGGTCCGTCACCCACACGGGTTGGCCGCCGAACTTGGTGGTCGGCGTGACGACCGGCCGGTCGACCGGGGTGAAGGCCTCGATGCGCAGTGATCTCACCATGTCCGACATCGTGGCAGCCGGAGGCGACATCCCGGTCCGGTCGGGCCTCGTCGGGAGGACCTCGGCATGACGGGTCAGGGGTCGTGACGGGCCACGGCGAGGCCTCCCGGGCGGCGCGGGAGACCGGCCGGGCGATCGAACGGCGGGGCGAGGCCGCCGTCGGCGACAGCCCTGCCGCGCTGCTCAGAACCTTCCTGCCCGCACTGATCGAGGTGGACACCGAGGGCGCCCGGCCGATCCGGTGCGCGGTCGCCGTGCTCGGCCGGGCGGTGTCCGCCCCGGCGATGGCCACCCCCTGGGACCGGGCGACGAGGAACTCCTGTCGTTCACCGCCCACCCGATCGCCGGCGCCCGGCACGCGCGCCACGGAGGCGAGGGCCCGCCCGAGCCGGCGGACCTCGTGGAGGCGGACATCTGCCGGACGCCGGCCACCGGCCTCGCGGTGGACACCGCACGCGTGCTCCGCACCCCCGAGGCCACGCGCGGTGCTCGACCACCACCTGACCGGCCTCCTCGACAGGGAAGCCGCCAGGCGACGGAACGGCTCCGCCTAGGGAGGCGGACTCACCCGCGCCGCCCCAGCGGGGCCCCGCGGCTCGGGCCGGGCACCCGGCCCGGCCGAAGCCGCAGCCGCAGCCGCAGCCGCCGGGCGGTCGGCGCGTGCCCCGCGGGGGCGGCCGAGGGCGACTCCGGCGAGGACCAGCAGCAGGCCCGCGATCTGGAGCGGGCCGAGGCCCTCGCCCGCCAGCGCCGTGCCGAGCAGGACGCCGGTCAGCGGGTTGAGCAGCCCGAGCAGGCCGACGGTCCCGGCCGGGAGACGGCGCAGGCCGGCGAACCACGCCGCGAAGGCCAGCGCGGTCGCCACCCCCGCGACATAGCCGAAGGCGAGCAGTTCCCGCCCGGTGGGCGCGGCGGGCGCGCCCTCGAAGGCCGCCGCCAGGGGCAGCAGGACCAGCCCGCCGGCCAGCAGCTGCCAGGCGGTGGTGGCGAGCACGTCGGGGCCGTCCCGCCAGCGGCCGGCCAGCACGTAGCCCAGCGAGGAGACGAGCATCGCCGCCGCCGAGGCGGCCAGTCCGGGCAGGCTGACCGGTTCGGCCCTGGTCAGCAGCATCAGCCCGACCCCGCCCAGGCCGACCAGCGCACCGAGCAGATGGGCCCGCGCGGGGCGGGCGGCGGTCAGCAGCCAGGCGAGCAGCAGCATCGCGAGCGGCGAGGCCGCCATCACCGTGGAGGCGACGCTGGTGGCCAGCGACTGCGAGGCCACGTAGAGCAGGACGAAGAACCCCGCGGTGTTCAGCAGCCCGAGCAGCGCCGAGCGCCACCACCAGGCTCCGCGCGGCCGGCGCGGGCGCAGCGCCAGCAGGAGCAGACCGGCCGGCAGGGCCCGCAGGGCGGCGCCCCACAGCGGGCGGTCGGCCGGGAGGAACTCGCGGGTGACGTAGTAGTTGGCACCCCAGGCCACCGGCGCGACGGCGGTCAGCAGCACCCACCGGAAACTGGCTTCCATGGAAGACAATATAACTTCCCGGGAAGCTACCCGGCTACGATGAGCGGCATGGAGCAGCAGCGCAGCCGAGACACCGGCGCGACGGATCCGGCCCCGGACCACGTCGCCCTCATCCAGGCCGAGTGGCGCCGCGAGCGGCCCGACCTCGACGTCTCCCCGCAGGCGGTGATCGGACGGCTGCACCGGCTGGCCGGCCGGCTGACCGAGGAGCTCTGCCTGGTCTACGGCCGCTACGGGCTGGGCGAGGGCGAGTTCGACGTGCTGGCCGCGCTGCGCCGGGCGGGCGCGCCGTTCGAGCGGGCCCCCGGGGAACTGGCCGCCCGCACCATGGTCACCACCGGCGCCATGACCAAGCGGATCGACCGGCTGGAGCGGGCGGGCCTGGTCACCCGCCGGCGCAGCGAGGCGGACGGGCGCGGGCGGGTGGTCGCCCTCACCGAGGCGGGCCGCCGGCTGATCGACGAGGCGTTCACCGCCCACATGCGCAACGAGCACCGCCTGCTGGCCCTGCTCACCCGCGAGGAGGCGGCCGCCCTGGAGGGCCTGCTGACGACGTGGCAGCAGCGCCTCGACCACGGGGGGCCGGCCGGAGGCGAGGCACCGAAATCCGGATGATCCGCCCGGATCCCGCGCGATAGCGTCGCCGGGTGACGAACCAGACGAATCCAATGAACCCGATGAACCCTATGAACCCTATGAACCCTATGAACCTGACGAATCTGACGAACCGGACCTGGGACGTCATCCTGCTCGGCGGCGCCTCCGGCGTCGGCAAGAGCCTGGCCGCCGCCCGGATCGCGGCGGCCACGGGCGCCTTCGTCGTCGAGTTCGACGACGTGGTCGCCGCCGTCCAGGAGCTCACCACCCCCGAGCAGCACCCCGGCCTGCACCACTTCGGCGACGGCGCCGCCCCGGCGGAGGAACTGCCGCCCCAGCGCGTGCTGGACCTCCAGATCGCCACCGCCGAGGCCCTGGAGCCGGCCCTGCTCGGTGTGGTGCGCAACCGGCTGACCGTCCCGGTCCCCGCCGTCGTCGAGGGCGACTACCTCACCCCGGCCGCCTGCGCCCGCGCGGTCGCGCTGGGGCGGGCGGCCGGGCGGGAGGTGCGGGCGGTCTTCCTGCACGAGGGCGACGCCGGCCGGATCACCGCCAACTACGCGGACCGCGAACCGGACGGCGGCGTGCAGGCGGACCGGGCCGAGGTCAGTGCGCGGTACTCGCACTGGCTCGCCGCCGAGGCCCGCCGGCACGCCCTCCCGGTGGTCGACTGCCGCCCGTGGGCCACGCTCGGCGACCGGATGGACCGCGCGCTGACTGCGGCCGGCGGTCAGATCAGCGTGTAGCCGCCACTGCGGAAGGTCGAGCCGACGTTGCTGCAGTAGGCGTAGGACCAGACCCCGCCCGACCGGGTGGGCCCGTAGACCACCTGGTTGTTGGCGCAGACGGCCCACGCGTAGTAGCTGCGGGTGCCGTCGCAGGAGGCGCCGTAGCTGACGTAGTTGCTGTACGTCGAACAGGCCGCCACCCGGGCGGGCGCGGCGGAGGCCGGGACGGCGGCGAGGACGGGGACGGCGAGGGCGGCGGTGGCGGCCAGGGCCGCGGCCGCGGTGCGGATGCTCATGGTGTTCCCTCCGGTTGGGGCGCGTTGACGGGGACGAGGTGGTGCGCGCCCCACTGTGCGCCGCCCACGGGCGCCGCACCCCGCAGCAGGACGGGAAACCGCGATCCCCATCCGCCGTGCCCCGGTGGCCTGTTGTGTCATGTTCCCGTGAGGAATGGGGCTTTTGTTCGCGCGGCCGAACGTGCCGGTTCACCACCGCGTGGTGTGACGGTCTTTCGTGGACGATTTGCTGCCGTCGGCCTGGTGATCACACGCCCGGGCCACGCCGTTCCACGGCACCCCGTGCCGCCGACCGCGTCCTGCGCTCGCACCGGCGGCTCGCACGTCCCGTAGCAGTACGAGGAGCTGAACCACCGATGTCACCGCCCGTCACCCCCACGACGACCGCCCCCGTTCCCCCTTCCACGGGACGCCGACGCCGGCGCCCCACCGCGGCGCTCGCGCTCTGCGCGCTCGTCGCCGCCGGCCTGCCCACGCTCGCCACCGCCACCGCCTGGGCCGCGCCCGGCGGACCGGCCACGGCCGGCGCCAACGGCGCGGCCGCCGACCCCGGCCTGGTGCTCGACCGCCCCGGCGAGTCGGTCGTCACCCGGCGCGAGGTCACCCCGATCGCCCCCGGGCTGACCATGACCGGCTTCGACCGGCTCGGCAAGAGCGGCTGGATCCGCGGCAAGGTCCTGGTCGCCGACCTCGCCACCGAGGGCCTGAGCGTCGACTACCTGTCCTCCGGCCAGGTGACGACCCGCCAGACCGTCACCGAGATGGCCCGGGGCGCCGGCGCGGTCGCCGCCATCAACGGCGACTACTTCGACATGAACGCCTCCGAAGCACCGCTCGGCATCGGCGTCTCCCGCGAGGACGGCCTCGTCCACGCCCCCGTCGAGGGATGGAACCAGGCCGTGACCGTCGGCACCGACGGCCTGGCCCGGATGGCCGAGGTGTTCCTGGAGGGCCACGCCGCCCTGCCCGGCGGCGGCGAACTGAAGCTCAGCGGCGTCAACACCTACGGCCTGCCCGCCGACGGCGTCGGCCTGTTCACCCCCGCCTGGGGCACGGCCTCGCGCGCCAAGGTCGCCGACGGCTCCCCGGAGGTCGTCGAGGTGGAGCTGCGCGACGGCCGGGTCACGGCCGTCCGCGACCAGCCGGGCGGCGCCGTGCCCGAGGGCGCCACCGTGCTGGTCGGCCGGGAGGCCGGCGCCCGCGCGCTGCGGGCGCTCAAGCCCGGCGACCAGGTCACCACCGGCTACCGGCCGCGCGCCTCCTTCGGCGAGGTCGCGGTGGCGGTCGGCGGCTACCAGGTGCTGGTCCGCGACGGCGTCGCCCTGAAGCCCGGGGAGAACGACGGCAACGAGCTCAACGCCCGTACCGCCGTGGGCTTCTCCGCCGACAACAAGCGGATGTACCTGGTCACCGTCGACGGCCGGCAGGCCGACAGCCCCGGCATCAGCCTGCCCGAGCTCGCCGTGCTGATGCGGGACATGGGCGCGCGCAACGCGCTCAACATGGACGGCGGCGGCTCGGCCGCGATGGCCGCCCGGCTGCCCGGCACCGGCCAGGCCGGCACCGTCAGCAGCCCCTCCGACAACGGCGGGGAGCGGGCCGTCGCCAACGGGCTCGGCCTGTTCTCCGCACCGGGCTCCGGCCGGGTCAAGGGCTTCCGGGTCCGCCCGGCGGAGGCCGTGGACACCGCGACCCGGGTCTTCCCCGGCCTGCACCGCACCGTCCGCGCGCTGCCGCACGACGAGACCTTCGGCCCGGTGAACGGCGGCACCCCGCCGGTCCGCTGGTCGGCCGCCAAGGCCGGGGCGCCCGGCAACGGCACCGTCGAGGTGTCCGGCCAGGGCACCGCCGCCGTCGTCACCGGCCGCACCTCCGGCCCGGCCGCCGTCACCGCCGCGGCCGACGGCGCCGAGCCAGGCTCCCTGCCGCTCACCGTGCTCGGCGCCCCGGTGCGGATCACCGCCGGCACCGACCCGATCGGCCTGGAGACCGCCGGCGCCACCGCGAAGATCGCCGTGACCGGCTACGACGCCCAAGGCCACGCCGCCCCGGTCGAGGCCGCGGACATCGCCGTCACCGGCGGCACCGGCGTGGTCGAGACCACCGCCGCCGAGGACGGCTCGATCGCCCTCAAGGCGCTCACCGACGGCACCTCCGCGACGCTCAAGCTGACCGTCGGAGGCCTGGAGACCGCCGTCGCCGTCACCGTCGGCATGACCGAGAAGCCGTTCGCCGACTTCTCCGACGCGGCCGCCTGGAAGTCCGGCAACGACCGCGCGCCCGGCGGCGGTGTCGCCCCGGCCGCCGGCCACGACGGCGGCAAGGGCCTGCGGCTGACCTACGACTTCACCCAGTCGACCGGCACCCGCGGCCAGTACGCGATCGCCCCCGAGGGCATCGTGCTGCCCGGCCAGCCGCGCTCCGTCTCGCTGTGGATCGAGGGCGACGGCAACGGCGCCTGGCCGCGCATCCAGTACCGCACCGCCGCCGGCGTCACCGCCAACCTGGACGCGCCGATGGTCACCTGGACCGGCTGGCGCAAGGTGGAGTTCCCGATCCCGGCCGGCGTGCAGTACCCGCTGACCTTCCAGCGGTTCCGGCTGATGGAGACCGGCGCGGCCCGCTCCTACACCGGCGCGCTCACCCTGGCCGACCTGCGGGTCAAGGTCGCGCCGGACGTCGAACTGCCGGTGCGCCCCCGGGTCACCGACCCGGTGGTGCTCACCGACGGCACCGTGGACGGCAGGCCGCTGCGGGTCGCGGTGATGTCGGACGCCCAGTTCATCGCCCGCGCCCCGGAGAGCGACCTGGTGCAGGCCGCCCGCCGCACGCTGCGCGACATCGCCGCCGCCGAGCCCGACCTGCTGGTCATCGCCGGCGACCTGGTCGACGAGGCGAGCCCGGCCGACTTCGCCCTCGCCCGGAAGGTCCTGGACGAGTTCGACCAGCTCACCGGCCGCAGCATCCCCTGGCACTACGTGCCCGGCAACCACGAGGTGATGGGCCCCGGCACCATCGACAACTTCAAGGCCGCCTTCGGCGAGACCAGCGAGGTGTTCGACGTCAAGGGCACCCGCTTCCTCACCCTGAACAGCGCGCTCGGCTCCTTCCGGGCCGGCGGCTTCGACCAGATCGCCAAGCTGCGCACCACCCTGGACGACGCCGCCAAGGACCCGTCGGTCACCGGCCTGCTGCTGTTCGACCACCACCCGACCCGCGACCCGCTGCCCGACCAGGGCAGCCAGCTGGGCGACCGCAAGGAGGCCGCCCTGGTCGAGCAGTGGCTGGCCGGCTTCCGCGCGAACGGCAAGTCCGCCGCGATGATCAGCGGCCACGTCGGCGCCTTCCACGCGAGCAGCGTCGACGGCGTCCCGTACCTGATCAACGGCAACTCCGGCAAGGGCCCGGCCGCCGAGCCGGACCGCGGTGGCTTCACCGGCTGGACGATGCTCGGCATCAACCCGGCCGCCGGCAAGGTCACCGACCCCTACGCGGTGCCGGACGACGCCTCCGCCTGGCTGCGCGCCGAGGTGCGGGCCCGCGCCGACGCGGTGCAGCTGACCGCCCCCGAGTCGCTCGGCCTGCTGGACTCCGCGCCGGTCAGCGCGACCTTCACCCAGGACGGCGAGCGGACGGTGCCGGTCGCCTGGCCGGTCACCGCCCGGTGGGGCGGCCAGGGCGTGCACGTCGGACCGGCCGCCGAGGCCCCGCGCGGCAGCGTCGCCGCGTACGACCCGGCCACCCGCACGCTCACCGGCCTGCGGCCGGGCAGTGCCACGCTGACCGTCACGGTCGGCGGCGTGACGGCGGAGCGCAAGCTCACCGTGGGCTCCGTCCCGGCCTGCACCACCACGCTGCGCGGCACCCAGAAGAAGCTCGCGGTCACCTCCGGCGTCACCTGCCTGGACGGCGCGACGGTCACCGGACCGGTGCTGGTCCAGCCGGGCGCGGCGCTGGTCGCCAACGGCGCGACCATCAAGGGCCCGGTCTCGGCCCGCGGCGCGGCGGCCTTCGTGCTGGCCGACACCCGGGTGTCCGGCCCGGTCTCGGTGAGCGGCTCCACCGGGCAGGTCGCCCTGCTCGGGTCGACCGTCGAAGGCCCGGCCCACCTGGCGCTCAACACCGGCGGCACCGTCGTCGCCGGCACCACGGTGCGCGGTCCGCTGGACTGCGCGGGCAACACCCCGGCCCCCGGCAACGGCGGCCAGGGCAACACCGTGAACGGCCCGAAGGGCGGCCAGTGCAGCGCCCTCTAGCGCTGCCGGACCACCCCTGACACCCGGCCCGTGCGGCCGCCGCCCCGTCCCGACGGCGGCGGCCCCACGGGCCTCGGCGTTCCTGGTGGCGCCCCGGTCAGAGCCCCCCGGAACTCCCCGCCCAACCCCGCCGAGCGCAGGTGGGCGGCCGCCGCGGCCGGGTTCGGGCCGGGGTGCCGTGCGCGGTGCGAAGGCGTCCGGTGCGGCTCCCCGCTCGTGGCTCCAGGACGGAGCATGTGCCGATGCCGCCGTTCGGCACGGCTCGCGGATGGTCGCGTGACGTGCGGGACGGCTTTCTCGGCACGCTGCCGGGCCTCGAAGCGCAGGCCGCGAGACTGGAGAGCCGCGCGTCCCAGCTGTTCGGTGTCCACGGCGTCAGCCCCTCACCGCCCGCCGGCCGTCCCGTCGTAGGCCTCGCGGCGGGCCAGCACCTCGGGCATGTTCTCCTCGGCCCAGTCCTTGATCGCGCGCAGCAGCGGGAGCAGTCCGGTGCCGAGCGGGGTGAGCGCGTAGTCCACCCGGGCCGGGACGGAGGCGGTGACCGTCCGGGTCAGCAGGCCGTCGCGCTCCAGGCCGCGCAGGGTCTGGGTGAGCATCTTCTCGCTGACCCCGGCGAGGCGGCGGCGCAGGTCGCTGTAGCGCTGCGGGCCGTCGGCGAGGGCGTTGACGATCAGGCTGACCCACTTGTCGCCGATCCGGTCCAGCAGTTGCCGGGCGGGGCACTCGGCGAGGTACGCGTCGTAGCCGGCCCGTTCGGCCGCGCGGCGCTGGGCGGCGGTCGTGGTCGCCATCGGCTCTCCTCCCGGTGCGGTACGCACGTGCGAGTGCGTTCTTCCTGCCGGAGAGCAACTCTCCCTAGGTTGGGTGCCGTTGGCAAGCCCCGTCCTGCAGCGGGCGGCGGCGGAGCCCCTTTCGGAAGGAGAGCGAGATGCGTGCCGTGGTCGTCCGCCGGTTCGGCGGTCCGGAGGTCCTGGAGCTGGTCGAGGTGCCCGTCCCCGAGCCCGGCCCCGGCCAGGTGCGGGTGCGGGTCGAGGCCGCCGCGGTCAACCCGGTGGACGCGGTGACCCGCGCCGGGGTGCTCGCGGAGGCCGGGCTGATGGCGCCGCGGGAGACGGTCGGGATCGGCTGGGACGTGGCCGGCACGGTGGAGCGGCTCGGGCCGGGCGTGTCCGGGTTCGCGGTCGGGGACGCGGTGATCGGGCTGCGCGACCGGCTGGACGTGCCGCTCGGCGCCTACGCCGACGCCCTGGTGCTGGACGCCGCGGCGCTCGCCCCCGCGCCGCCGGGCGTGCCGGCCGCCGCGGCGGCGACGCTGCCGCTGAACGGCCTCACCGCCCTCCAGGCCCTGGACCTGCTGGATCTGCCGGCCGGGGCGACGCTGCTGGTCACCGGCGCGGCGGGCGGGGTCGGCGGCCTCGCCGTGCAGCTGGCGGCGCGGCGCGGACTGCGGGTGGTCGCGCTGGCGGGCGAGCGGGACGCCGCGCCGCTGCGGGAGCTGGGCGCGGCGTGGCACGTGCCGCGCGGGGCGGCGGATCCGGCCGCCGAGGTGCGGGCGCTGGTGCCCGGCGGGGTGGACGGCGCGCTGGACGCGGCGCTGCTCGGGGTGACGGCGCTCGGCGCGGTGCGCAACCGGGGTTCGTTCGTCGCGGTGTCGGCGGGCGCGGCGCCGCCGGGGCTGCGGGGGATCCGGGTCGCCAACGTCTGGGTGACGGCGGACGGCGGCGCGCTGGCCCGGCTCGCGGAGCTGGCCGCGCGCCGGGAGCTGGCCCTCCCGGTGGCGGACACCCTGCCGCTGGAGGAGGCGCGGGCCGCGCACCACCGGCTGGCCCGGGGCGGTCTGCGCGGGCGGCTCGTGCTGCTGCCCTGAACCGGCGGTTCGAGGGGCGTCCCCGGATCCTGGCATGATCGCAGGATGAACGACCGAATCATCGCCGCCTGTGACGGGGCGGCCAAGGGGAACCCGGGCCCGGCGGCCTGGGCGTACGTGGTGGCCGACGGCACGGGGGCGCCGCAGCGCTGGCAGTCCGGCCCGCTCGGGCACAGCACCAACAACGTGGGCGAGCTCACGGCCCTGGAGCAGCTGCTGGCCGCCACGGATCCCGCCGTGCCGCTGGAGGTCCGGCTGGACAGCACGTACACCCGTGACGCGGTGACGAAGTGGCTGAAGGGCTGGAAGCGCAACGGCTGGAAGACCGCCGCGGGCAAGCCGGTGGCCAACCAGGAGCTGATCCAGCGGATCGACGGGCTGCTGGAGGGCCGGGAGGTCGGGTTCGTCTACGTGCCCGCCCACCAGGTGGACGGCGATCCGCTGAACGCGATCGCCGACAAGGCCGCCAGTGACGCCGCCCGCACCCAGGAGGCGGCCGGCGGGACCGCCGCCGACCTGCCCGTCCCGGACCCGGTCACGAGCGCCCCGGCGAAGACCCGCCGCGCCCCCGCCGCGGCCACCGCCAAGCGCCGGACCTCCGGCGGCTCCGGCGGCTCCGGCGGAGCGCCGACGCTCTCGGCGCGCTTCCCCGGCACCTGCCCGTGCTCCCGCCCGTACGCCAAGGGCGAGAAGATCACCAAGGTCGGCGGCAGCTGGGGCCACGTGGAGTGCGCGGCCGCGCACTCCTGAGCCCGGCCCACCGCTCCCTCAGGAGGCGCCCGGTCCCCGGCCCGCGCGGCGGGAACGGATCCAGGCGACGGCGGCCAGCAGGCCGACCGCGCCGCCGGCCCCGAGCTTCACGGCGCCCTTGGCGACCAGCCAGCCGAGGCCGGGGACCGTCCAGCCCAGCCCGTGGAGCAGGGCCAGCAGCACGGCGGCGCCGCAGAGTCCGGCCAGCACCGTGACCACCACGGCCGCGCCGGTGGGCAGTTCGCGCTCCGTCGCGCCCGGATCGTTCGTCCCCCGAGTGTCCATGACGGGGAGTCTAACCAGTGGCCCCGACGGGGCGGCCCCGCCGATCGGCGGGGCCGGTGCCGGGGGTCAGCGCCGGGCGTGGTGGGTGTCGCCGACGTGCTCGCCGGTCTCCCGGTCGGGGAAGCTGACGGCGAGGGTGACCCGGTACTCGTCGACGTCCTCGCGGTGGCCGGGCACCCGGGCCCAGGCCAGTGAGTGCACCTCCGCCTCGGGGGCCTGCCGGCACCAGGCGGCGGCCTCCTCCAGGGCGCGGGCCGCCGACCGCCCGGTGCAGACCACGGCGGTGTACGCGGCCACCGCGAGGTCGCCGCCGCTGCGGCCGTCCCGGGAGGCGGACCGGACGGCGGCGGCGGCTCTGGTCAGGTCGCGGGCGAGGTCGTCGACCACCCGGGGCGGCGCGGGCAGGACGGCCGGGGCCTCCACCACGGTCTCCGGCAGGTTGGTGCTCATTCTCAGGGCCTCCGTCCCTCTGGCATCCCCTTGGTCGCGCGCCCCGCCCCGTCCGGGATCCGCATGATCACGGGCTCAGGATGCCGGGCCGCCGTTCCTGGCATGACCACTTTCACCAGAACGTCACCCGTCCGGGGAAGACGCCATCCGCTGCTCGACACCGGCCCGGCCGCGCTGGTAATGAGGGTCCTCCGCATCCGGCCAGGTCAGCTCGGCCCGCCCCCGGCGCCGCCGGGAGCCCGGCCGCACGTGCGCGTACCACCCCCGTGCTCCGGACCGCCGTCCCGGACCCCCGGGCGCGCCCGGTCCACGACCCGGCCGCGGCCCCCCGCGCCCTGCTCCCGGCCGTGACCGGACTGCCCAACTCTCGTATCACAAACGGGAAATAACGAAGCCCGACGGCCCGTAGGCTCGTGCCACGCCGCCGTCCGCCGCACCGGTGGACGCCATCGAAGGGGGATCCCATGGACCGCAGGTCACCGATCACGTCCGCCCGCCGGTACACCTGGCTGCCCGCGCTGGCCCTCGCGGCCGTCGCGGTGGCCGGCTGCTCCTCCTCGGGCGGCGGCTCCACGGCGGCCGACACCGCACCGACGAGCCCCGCGGGCACCACGGGCACCACGGGCAGCCCCGCCGCCCCCACCGGCACGCCGCCGGCCACCACCGCGCCGACCGCGGCCCCGAGCGCCACCACGGCCGGGACGCCCGCCGGTACGCCGGCCGGCACCGGCAAGCGGCCCGCCGACGCCTGCAGTCTGCTGACCTCCCCCCAGGTCATCGCCGCCGTCGGCACCGCCGGCCCGTTCAGCGGCACCCACCCCGACCCGAAGGACAGCAAGCCGGTCTGGGGCTGCACCTGGGGCTCCCGGCAGTCCTACGCCCACATCCAGGAGATGGACCCCGCCGTCTTCACCACGCTGAAGACCAATCCGCAGTACCAGGTCACCCCGGTCCCCGGCGCGGGCCAGGACGCCTATCTGATCCGGAACAAGGACGGCAGGCGTCCCGAGGTGAAGTTCCTCGCCGCCGACGGCCGCGCCTACACGGTCGAGGTCGTGAAGGACCGCAGCCCGGGCGACGACGTCAACGCCGAGGCCGAGGCCGCCGCCGCCACCGGGCTGGCGCTGCTGCTCTCCAGGAGCGTCTGACCACCGGCACGGCAACCGGCCGTAGGCACGGTGTCGACACGTTGTCGACAGACGGCTTCCAAGCTGACGGGGACAGCACACCCCAGCGCAGCAAGGAAGGACACCCATGCGCATCCGCAATCTCCTCACGGCCGTCGTGGTCTCGGTCGCGGCCCTCGGCGTGGCCGTGCCGGCCTCGTCGGCCGCACCGGCCACGAACGGCAAGCCGATCGAGCTGGTCAGCGGCACGAGCCACGTCCTGATCAACCCGGCCCAGGCCGGCCGGACGCACTGGAAGCCCGGGCAGGAGAGTTCCCTCGGCGGCCGGCCGCTGACCATCCAAGCGACCGAACCGGCCGCCGACCCGAAGGCCGGCGCGAAGGCCGACGCCGCCCCGGCCGCCGCCAAGGCGAGCGTCTGGGGCACCACGGGACGGCTGCTCACCGGCGGCGGCGTCTGCACCGCCAACGTCGTCTCCAGCGCCAACCACGACGTCATCGCCACCGCCCGGCACTGCGTGGAGGGCGGGCACGACTTCAAGTTCGCGCCCAGCTACGACGCGGGCAACGCCCCCTACGGCTGGTGGAGCTGGCGGTCGGCCGGCTGGGTGGACACCCCCGGCACCCAGAACGACATCGCGTTCATCGTGCTGGACACGCTGAACGGCCGGCACGTCGCGGACGTCGTCGGGGCCACCGGGATCGGCTTCAACCAGCCCCTCGACAACTACGCGCACATCATCGGCATCCCCGGAAGGGGTTCCGCCGCGGACGAGCACATGCTCTGGTGCGGCGGCCGGCCGGTGGCCGGCCCCGAGCAGCCGTCCACCGCGCTGATCGACAACTGCGTCGGCCTGAGCGGCGGCGCCAGCGGCGGACCGTTCTTCGTGAACTACGACCAGAACGACGGTTCGGCCGTGCAGACCGGTGACTTCGTCACGGGGTACAGCTGGCAGGGCAAGTGGTGGGCGGTGACCTCGTACTACCGCGACGAGGCCTACACCGTCTTCAACGGGGCGCAGCACGCCTGATCGCGGAACGGGAGCATCCGGGGCGGCCCCCGGTGGCGGACGGCCACCGGGGACCGCCCCGCCCCCGCCGCGCGGGCGTGCCCGCGCGGATGCGAGGGTGGCCCCGTGAACGAGACGATCATGGCAGCCGCCCGCGAACGGGCCGCCGGCCACCGGCGCCGGTTCGACCTCCGCTTCGAGGCCTACTTCGACGCCCTGCCGGAGCGCCTCGACACGCCGCCGCTCAGCCGCTTCACCCCGCGCTGCCTGGAGCTGCTGCGGGACCTCTCGCTGCGCGGGGGCAAGCGGCTGCGGGTCGCCCTGCTGTACGAGGCCGCCCGGCTGGTGACCACCGACCCGGTGCCCGGCCTGGCGGAGGCCGCGCTGAGCATCGAACTGCTCCAGACGCACGGGCTCGTCCACGACGACATCATCGACGACGCGCCCGTCCGCCGCGGCGGCCCCTCCACCTACTACGCCTACCGCCGGGAGTTCCCGGGAGCCGACCGCACCGCGCTCGGGCTGGCCGTCCTGGCCGGGGACCTCGCCGCCTTCCTCGCGATGCGGGTCCTGCTGGAGGCCGACGTCCCGGCCGAACTGCGCCAGGCGATGCTGGAGGTGCAGCTGAACGCCGGCGCCGAGACGGTCGCCGGCCAGATCGTCGACCTCGAACGCGACTTCCGCCCGCTCCCGGACGAGGAGTTCCTGCACACCGTCTGCGAGTACAAGTCCACCCGGTACTCCGTGCTCGCCCCGCTGCGGCTGGGCCTGCTGGCCGCCGGCGAGGACGTCGCCGCCCACGACGCGCGGCTGCGCCGGTACGCGACCCTGGTCGGCATCGGCGGCCAGCTGCGCGACGACTACCTCGACCTGTTCGGCGACGACGGCGCCACCGGCAAGTCCACCGGCGCCGACCTGCGCGCGGGCCGCCGCAGCTACGCCGTGACCGCCCTGCTCGCCGCCGCGGACGAGGCGCAGCGGGCCGTGGTGGAGTCCGCGCTCGGCGACCCGCACTGCCCCGCCGGGACGGTCGAGCGGGTCCGCGAGCTGGCCCGGCGGCTGGGCGTGGACGGCAGGCTCCGCGGCGACATGCGCCGCTGCGCCGACGCGGCCCGCGCCGAGGCCGAGGGCTGGCGCCCGTACTGGCGCGCGGAGGCGGTGGCGTTCTTCGAGGGCCTGCCGCTGTCCACCGTGGTGCCGTAGGCACCCTGACCGCCCAACGGGCCGCGCCGCCGCCCGGCGCAGCCGGTTCCCCCCGGGGCGTGAACGGGAGGGCCCGGGGGCTCCGGGCGGATGCGGGTGCGGCACGGGCGTTCGCACAATGACGCCACGGCGCCGTACTCCGTACTCCCCCCGACAGCCAAGGCGGATCGCATGAGCCGATCTCACCCACCCGCGCGCCCCACCGGACCGGCCCCGGCGCCGATATCCCCACCACCCCCGGACGCCCCCGGCCCGCTCCCCCGCACCGATCGGCGCGCCCGGCGCGCCCGGCCCTCACGGTCGGCGGCGGCCCTGCTCTCCGGGGTCGCGCTGCTCGCGCCGGCCCTCGCCGCCGGCACCCTCGGCGAGGCGACACCCGCCCGGGCCGACAATCCGACCGTCTCCGGCAACGGCCTGCGCACCGCCTGGGACGCCGCCGAGCCGAATCTGGCCCCGGCCAAGGTCTCCGCCTCCGACTTCGGCCGCCGCTGGTCCGCCGCCGTGGACGGCGCGGTGTACGCCCAGCCGCTGGTGGCCGGTTCCACGGTGATCGTCGCCACCGCCACCAACCACGTCTACGGCGTCAACGCGGCCGACGGGCGGATCCTGTGGCAGCGCGCGCTCGGCACCCCGGTGGCCTCCTCCTCCGCCTGCCTCTCCCCCGGCACCGGCATCGTCTCCACGCCGGTCTACGACAAGGCGAGCCGGACGGTCTACCTGGTCTCCAAGTCCAGCGAGGGGGGCGCGCACTTCTCGGTGCACGCCCTGGACGCCACCTCGGGCGCCGAGCGCAGCGGCTGGCCGGTCACCGTCCAGGGCTCGCCGGTGAACAGCCCCGGTGTGGCGTTCAACCCCAACACCTCCGCCCAGCGGGCCGGGCTGCTGCTGCTGGACGGCGCGGTCTACTTCGGGTTCGCCTCGGACTGCGGGGTCGGCACCTACGTCGGCACGGTCGCGGGCGTCAACACCAGCACCCGCAAACTCACCCTCTGGTCCACCGAATCCGGCTCCGCCTCGCAGAACGCGGGCGTCTGGATGAGCGGCGGCGGTCTGGTCTCGGACGGCTCCGGGCGGATCTTCGTGGCGACCGGCAACGGCGCCGGCGAGGGCTCCTCCCCGCTGAAGGGCCCCGGCGACAGGCCCGGCGGCCACTTCGCCGAGTCCGTCGTCCGGCTGGGCGTCACCGCCGACGGCAGCCTCGCCGCGCGGGACTTCTTCAGCCCCACCAACAACCGGGAGATGGACCACGGCGACGTGGACCTCGGCTCCGGCGGCCCGGCCGCCCTGCCGTCCGGCTTCGGCACCGCCGCGCACCCGCACCTGATGGTGCAGGTCGGCAAGGACGGCCGGATCTTCCTGCTCGACCGGGACCGCCTCGGCGGCACGGGCCAGGGCCCGAACGGCACCGACGGCGTGGTCGGCACCACCGGCCCGTTCAAGGGCGTCTGGGGCCACCCGGGCGTCTGGGGCGGCGACGGCGGCTACGTCTACCTGGTCGAGAACTACGGCTCGCTGCGCGCCCTCAAGTACTCCGTGAACGGCGCCGGCAACCCGCAGTTGACCAGCGCCGCGACCAGCACCGAGGGCTTCGGCTACGCCTCCGGCTCCCCCGTCGTCACCTCCAACGGGACGGCGAGCGGCTCGGCCCTGGTCTGGACGATCTACTCGGGCACCGGAGCGGGCGGCCAGAACGGCGAACTGCGGGTCTACGACGCGCTTCCGGTCAACGGCGCGCTCAAGCTGCGGCGCAGCTTCCCGCTCGGCACGGTGACCAGGTTCTCGGTGCCCGCGACGGACGGCGGTCGGGTGTACGTCGGCACCAAGGACGGTCACCTGCTGGCGTTCGGCCGCCCGGCCTGACGCCTCCCCGCCCCCCGGGGCCCACCCGGGCCCCACCTGACACATCCGGGCGGGCCCACTCGACACGGCACTGCCCGACCGGCACACTCGACACCGGTTTCCCGCGGCGGGCCCGTCCCGCCGCGAAGCCCGTCGCGTCACCCGTTCGAGCGCGATTGTCCGGTGATCGCGCGGGTTGGACCGACGGGCGGGCCCGGCGGCTCGTAGCGTCCTGCTCCAGGGGCCCGCCGGGCCCCGAACCCCCGAACCCCACTTCACCGAGGAGGGCAACTCCCATGAAGTCCACGCTCACTCCCCAGCTCCCCGCCACCACCGCCGGCGCCGCGCCGGCCGCTCCGGCGGCCCCCGCCAAGCCCGCCTGGTCCGCTCCCGCGGTGGAATGCCACCGCACCGGCGCCGAGGTCACCGCGTACGCCGCGCGGACCACTCGGTGACCCAGGCTCCCACCACCGCGTCGACCCGCGAGGAGTTCGCGGCCAGGCTGTACGGCCTGCGGGGACGGTACTGGGACACCCACCCGTTCCATCTGCGCCTGCACTCCGGCGGCTGCACGCCGCCGGAGCTGCGGCGCTGGGTCGCCAACCGCTGGTACTACCAGCTGGTCCTGACCCGGAAGAACGCCGCGATCATCGCCAACTGCCCGCTGCCGGAGGTCCGCCGGGAGTGGACCCGGCGGCTCGGCTACCAGGACGGCCCGCACGAGGGCGAGGGCGGGCTGGCCGACTGGCTGGTGCTCGCCGAGGCCGTCGGCCTGGACCGGGTCGAGGTGCTGGACGAGCGGCACGTGGCGCGCGGCGTGCGCTTCGCCGTCGACGCCTACCTGCACTTCTGCCAGACCCGGCCGTGGACCGAGGGCGTGGCCGCGGCGCTGACCGAGATGTTCTCGCCCGACCACATGGCCGAGCGGGTGACCGCCTGGCGCAAGCACTACGACTGGATCGACCCGGCCGGCTACGCCTACTTCGAGCACCGGATCCCCGACGCCCGCCGGGACAGCGCGCAGACCCTCGACCTGGTGCTGGACCACTGCGCGACGGCCGAGCAGCAGCGGGCCGCGGTGGAGGCGCTCGCGTTCAAGTGCGAGGTCCTGCGCGCGATGCTCGACGCCGTCGACTACGGGCCGGAGACCGCCGCCACGGCCGGCACCGCCGCACCGGCGGGCCTCGCGGTGCCCGCCGGGACCGCCCGGTGAACGCCGCGCCCGCCGCCGCGGCCCCCGGGCTGCGGCGCGGGGTGCGGCTGGTCGACGACCCGGTGCGCCGGCAGGCCGCCCTGCTCTACCCGGAGGGCGTGCTGCTGCTCAACGCGACCGCCGCCGCGGTGCTGCGGCACTGCGACGGGCGGCGCGACGTCACCGGGATCACCGCCCGGCTCGCCGAGGAGTACGAGGGCGTGGACGCCGGCCAGGTGCTGGCGCTGCTCGCCGACCTGGCCGACCGCCGGCTGCTCACCCTCGACGGCACCGGCGCGCCGGCCGACCCGCGTCCGGCCGCCGGACTGCCCGGCGCCGCCGCCGGGAAACACGCGCCCGCCCCGCTCGGCCTGGTCGCCGAACTCACCCACCGCTGCCCGCTGCAGTGCGCCTACTGCGCGAACCCGGTCGAACTGACCAGGCAGCGCGACGAGTTGGACACCGAGCAGTGGCTGCGCGTGCTCGACCAGGCGCGCGGCCTGGGCGTGCTGCAGGTCCACCTCACCGGCGGCGAACCGCTGCTGCGCCGCGACCTCGTCACCATCGTCGCGCACGCCCGGGAGCTGGGCCTCTACACCAACCTGATCACCAGCGGACTGCCGCTGGACGCCACGCGCGCCGCCGAACTCGCCGCGGCGGGCCTGGACCACGTCCAGCTCTCCGTCCAGGACGCCGATCCTCAGCGGGCCGACGCCGTCGCCGGGCTGACCCGGCTGACCGGCCCCACCGGCCACGAGCGCAAGCTCGCCTCGGCCGCCCTGCTCACCGGCGCCGGCCTGCCGCTCACCGTCAACGCGGTGCTGCACCGCGGCAACGTCGCCCGCCTCGGCGCCATCGCCGACCTCGCCGTCGAGCTGGGCGCCGACCGGGTCGAGCTCGCGCACACCCAGTTCTACGGCTGGGCCTGGGTCAACCGGGCCCACCTCGCCCCCGGCGACGAGCAGGTCCGCCGGGCCGAGCAGGACGTCGCCGAGGCCAGGGCGCGGCACGGCGGGCGAATCGAGATCACCCATGTGGTCGCCGACCATCACGGTGGCACCGCGAAGCCCTGTATGAACGGCTGGGGCAGCGAACAGCTGGTCGTCGCACCGGACGGCGCCGTGCTGCCCTGTCTGGCCGCCGCCCAGCTGCCGGGTATGGAACTGCCGAACGCGGTCACCGACGGGCTGGCGGCGAGCTGGCACGACTCGCCCGCCTTCAACCGGTACCGCGGCACCGCCTGGATGCCCGAGCCGTGCCGCAGCTGCGAGCTGCGCGAGCAGGACCACGGCGGCTGCCGCTGCCAGGCCTACCAGTTCACCGGCGACCCGGGCGTCACCGACCCGGCCTGCCGGTTCTCCCCCCATCACCACCTGGTGCGGGCGCAGACACCGCAGGCCGCACCGCGACCGGTGCCGCGCCGGTTCACCGCGGCCGTGCCGCCCGTCCCCGGCCCGGCCTGAGGAGCACCCGCTGAAGATCCGGATCCTCGGCACCGCCGCCGGCGGCGGCCTGCCCCAGTGGAACTGCGGCTGCGCGGGCTGCGCCACCGCCCGCCGCACCGGCGCCGTCCGCGGCCAGGACTGCCTGGCGATCAGCGCCGACGGCGCCGCCTGGTACCTGGTCAACGCCTCCCCCGACCTGCGCTCCCAGCTGCTCGCCGCGCCCGAGCTCGCGCCCCCGCCGGGCAGCCGGGCCACCCCGCTGCGCGGGGTGCTGCTCACCAGCGGCGAACTCGACCACACCCTGGGCCTGGTGACCCTGCGGGAGGCCGCCGAGCTGTCGGTGCACGCCACCGCGCCGGTCCGCGCCGCGCTCCACGAGGCGTTCCCGGTCGGCCCGCTGCTCGCCCCCTACACCAAGGCGCACTGGCACACCGTCACCGCCGGGCAGCCCGTCGAGCTGGCCGGGGGGCTGGTCGCCGAGCCGCTGGCACTCGGCGGCAAGCGCCCCCGGTACGCCGCCGACCTGCCCGGCCGCCCGGCGGGCGATCCGTCCGGCGAACGGGCGGACTGGGTGGTCGGCTACCGGTTCACCGAGGCCGGCGGCCGGGCCCGCGCGGTCTACGCGCCCGGCCTCGCCGCCTGGACGCCCGCCCTGGACCGGGCGGTGGCCGACGCCGACGTGGTGATCCTGGACGGCACCTTCGCCACCGACGACGAACTCGCCGAACGCACCGGCGGCGCCCGCACCTCGCGCGGCATGGGCCACCTGGCGGTCGCCGACTCGCTCCCGCACCTGGCCCGCCGGCCCGGCCCGCGCTACCTCTACACCCACCTCAACAACACCAACCCGCTCGCCCACCGGGGTTCACCGGAGGCCACCGCCCTGGCCCCGGCGCTGGCGGCGGCGGGCGCGGCCGTCGCGGAGGACGGCACGCTGCTCGACCTGTGACGCCGTCGCCTCCCGGGTGACCGCCGTCCCCTCCCGGGCACCGCCTCCCGTGCCGGGCACCGCCTCCCGTGCCGGGAGAGCGCCCTCCTGACCGCGTCCGGCCGAAGCGGCCCACCGTCCGTTCACCGAACGGTGGCGCCCGGTATCCTCCCTCGCCACCGTGGGCCTGTCGGATCGTCGTGATACTAATCGTTCCGGAAAACAGCACTGTCATGCACCGGCAGGCACGAAGGTGACAGCCCGTCCGTTCCTCGGGGGACCGGACGGTGACGGGAGGGGCACGGCATGGTGAGCAGGAACGGCGAGGCCACGCGGGACGGCGGCAAAGCCGCCGGAGCCGGGGGGCGGCGGGAGGGCCGGACGGCCGGGCGCCGGCTGCGGCTCGGCAAGCGGGTGACCGGGATGCTTGCGGTGTTCACCGCCCTCGCGGCGCTGACCGGTTCGCAGACCGGCCTCGGCTTCACCCCGGTCGCCGCGGCGGGCCCCGCGGCGAACCTGCCCGACCCGGCCGCGGCGGTCCCGGGCGGCGCGGCCGGCGGCACCACCGCCTCGCCGTTCGCCCCCGGCACCACCGGGATCCCCGGCGTCCCCGGCACCGCGCCGGTCGACGGCGGCGGCACCCTGCCGCTGTTCCAGCCGCCGCTCGCCCCGCCCACCTCGCCCTTCGCCGACCCGCAGCGCACCGGGCCGGCCCTGCCGGAGACGGTCTTCGCCGCCTACCGCAAGGCCGAGGCCGCGCTCGCGCAGCGCAAGCCCGGCTGCCACCTGCCCTGGCAACTGCTCGCCGCGATCGGCGAGGTCGAGTCCGGCCAGGCCGGCCGGGGCGCGGTCGACGCCGCCGGGACGACGTTCCGCCCGATCCTCGGCCCGGTGCTCAACGGGGCCGGCTTCGCGGCGATCGCCGACACCGACGGCGGCCGCTACGACGGCGACGCGCGCTGGGACCGCGCCGTCGGGCCGATGCAGTTCATCCCCTCCACCTGGGCCTCCTGGGGCGTGGACGCCAACGGGGACGGCAAGGCCGACCCGAACAACATCTTCGACGCCGCCGAGGCCGCCGGCGGCTACCTGTGCGCGGGCGGCCGCGACCTGTCCGACCAGGCGCAGCTGGACCGGGCGGTACTCGGCTACAACCACTCCTCCGAGTACCTGCGCACGGTGCGGAACTGGATGGCGCACTTCGGCAGCGGCAGCCCGGTCACCACCCCGGACCGCCCGGGCACGGCGAGCCCGCTCGCCCCGCTCCTCCCGGTCACCCTGCCGAGCCCGCTCGCACCGGTCCCGCCGGTCACCCCGGTCGCCCCGCAGCCGGGCACCACCCCGTCCGGCACCCCGTCCACGACGCCCACCGACGGCACCCCGACCGGTACCCCGTCCGGCGCCCCGTCGCCGGGCGCGACGCCGTCCGGCGCTCCCTCCCCCTCGCCCTCCGCGAGCGCCTCGCCCTCGGAGCAGCCGAGCACCACGCCGACCACTCCCGGCACCACGCCGACCGGCAGCGCGAGCCCCAGCCCGAGCGCCACCCCGACCGGCACGCCCAGCGCGACGCCGACCGGGACCCCGTCCACCACGCCCACCGGCACCCCGAGCGGAACCCCGACGGCCACCCCGACGGCGACGCCCACGGACACGCCGACCGGCTGCGCCACGCCGACCGGTACCCCCACCGGCACGCCGACCGCGAGCGCGAGCCCGTCCGCGAGCGCGACCCCGACCGCCACGCCGAGCGCCACGGCCACCCCGACCGGCCCCGGCTGCCCGACGCCGACCGCCCCGACGACGACCCCGACGACGACCCCGTCCGAGACCGCCACCCCGAGCGCCTCGCTCTCCCCCTCGGCCGCCCCCTCGGCGCACTGACCGACCCGGCCCGCCGGCCCGCGACACCACATCGGCCCGTCTCCCGTTCGTCCGGGAGGCGGGCCGACGCACGAGGACGACCGTCCGTCAGCCGCCCTCGTCCTCCGACGCCTCGTCCTCCTCGCCCTCGCCGTGGACGATGCCGGCCGCGCGGTCGCGCTGCTCCTGCACCCGCAGCGGCACGTCCGGGTCCCAGTCCGAGGCGCGGGGCTGCTCCGGCCCGTCCGGCCCGAGGCGGACCACCGGTTCGACCCGGACCAGCCGGAACAGCCGGCCGGCGGCCCGCACCTCGTCGGCCCGCTCGGCGTCCAGCCGGTCGGCGGCCTCCGCGTACCGGGCCAGCTCCTCCTGCCCGAGGTGCGGGTCCAGACGGGGCGCGAACTCGCGCAGATAGGCGGCCAGGCTGTCCCGGGCGCCCTGCGGGGTCTCGCAGGCGCCGGTCATCGGCCCCCAGCGGCCCTCCCGGTGCTCCGCGACGGCGCACTGGGCGGGCAGGACCATCACCTTGGGGTGGAGGTGCGAGGCCAGCCGCGCCTCGGCCCGGACGTCCTCCGGGATGAACCGGCCGGTCGGCACCAGCGCCATCATGTCCAGCCGCAGGATCCCGTCGACCAGCGTCACGCCCGCCGCCGGGTCGATCACGAAGCCCTCCACCCGGGAGGGCAGCCGGTGCCCCTCGCCGACGGCGGCCGGGTCGGGGTCGGTGGGCCGGGGCGGCTCGATGCCGTCCGGGCCCGAGCGCAGCACCTGTTCGGCGCGGAAGACCCGGTAGTCCCGGCCGGCCACCGTGATCGCGTCCAGCGCCTCCCACTCCAGGCGCTCGTAGGCCTCGGAGTAGGCGGTGCGCTCCTCGTCGGTGAGGTCCCACGGGGCGGCCAGGGGCGTGCCGGGTTCGGCCAGGGCCCAGGACCGGAAGAGGTGGCCCAGCTCGTCACGGGCCGCCTGCGGGGTGGTGGCGTGGAACCCGAGGATCTTCCAGGCGCCCGCCCCGGTCCGCTGCAGGCTGCCGAAGACGGGCGGCATCATCATGAGGTTCGGGTACTTCTCGCGGGATGCCCAGGCCTCCAGGCCGGCCACCGCGGCGACCGGGTCGTCGGTGTGGGTGACCCGGATCGTGAGGTGCTCGGGTAGCTGCACGGCGTCATCGTCCATGCGGCCAGTGGTAGCGGACACGCCGAGAGCGCCGCAGGGATATCACGGAACTCCACCCGACCGTGCACGCCCGGCCCCGGCACGGCCCCGGGGCGGGCCGACGGCCCCTCCGGGGCACCCGGTCGTGCCGTGCGGTGCGGTGCGGCCGGCGGCCCGGTCGGCCGCCGGCCCGTCCGTCAGAGGGCGTTCGATACTGATTTAGGCCGCCGCAGGCGGTTTCGGGCGGAGGTATTGCCCGACTTTGTCGGGGCTGGCGGTCAGGCGGGTGGTCATGGAGTTGACCATGGCCCAGT